>CAMQSU010000017.1 GCA_947037025.1 uncultured Clostridia bacterium
AGCCGTGGCAAAACGCGACTAAACTTAAAATATTGAAGTGGAAAATAAGACTAAAAATTTATAGTTTAATGATTAATAAATATTGCAATTATTGCAATTTTATAATTAAAATAACAGTAAATTGTATAGTATAATTAAAACAACCAATTTATAAGTAAGGAGAGTAATTTTATGATAAAACATATAGTAATGTTTAAGCTAAAAGATCGCACTGAAGAAAATGCTATTGCACTAAAAGACATGTTTATGTCAATGAAGGGCAAAATAGATTATTTGGTTGATATATCATCAGGAACGGACTATTTAAGAGAAGATAGAAGCTTTGATGTAGTATTGCAATGTACATTTAATACAAAAGAGGAATTGCAAGCATATCAATCTCATCCAGCACATGAGCCGATAAAGGCTTACGTTAAGCCTAGAGTTGAGTGCTCACATGCAGTGGATTACGAATATTGATTTATAATTAAATTTTGTATTTTTTTGTTTTATTTTATTACGAAAAAAAATCAGAAAATATTAGTTGAAATAGCAATAAATAATTAATGTAATTACAAAAGTAAATAATGGAAAAATGCCGATTAAAATTACACAAACGGCTACAAAAAATATAGCAATGTATAGTGCAAAATATTTGTAGTAATACTTATTAACTGCACATAATTTAGAGTATAAAAAAAATTTAAAGGAAGGTATAATATAATGACTAAAGCAATAATTAATTTAGAAAATGGAAAGAGTATAACAATATCACTTGACGCAGAGTGCGCTCCTATTTCTGCTGCTAACTTCATAGCACTAGCTGAGGCGAATTATTACAATGGATTAATATTTCATAGAATAATCCCTAACTTCATGGTGCAAGCTGGCGGTATGGATGCTAAGATGAAAGAGAAGGGCGGCACTAAAACAATCAAAGGCGAGTTTTCTGGTAACGGAGTAAACAACACACGCACTCACAAGACAGGTACTATCAGTATGGCACGTACTAATGTTAAAGATAGTGCATCGTCACAGTTCTTTATTTGCAGCACTAATACTCCTCATCTTGATGGACAATACGCAGCATTCGGTGAGGTAGCTGATGAGGCAAGCTTGCAAGTTGTTCTTGATATGAGCAGTGTTAAAACAAGTAGACATGGTCATCATGATGATGTTCCATCTACTCCTATCATAATTAAAAATATTGAGATAATTAAGTAATATAAATAGAATAATAAAATATAAGTGTTATGTGCGACTAGCATTGCGCATATATTAATATGATTAAATAAATTTATATAAGGGGGATTAATTATGTCTAAAAAATTAAGTAAAGCAAAATCAAAAGCAAAACTCAACCTTGGTGCTATCTTAGCGGCTGTCGGAGGACTGATATTATTTATATCATTCTTTGTACCGTTTCTTGGTAGCAACGGCGACTCAGCAGTCAATGGTATTGACCTTGTAGCTATCCTTTTTGGTGGCAGTGAAACGATTGAGGGAATGATAAAGGCTACATGGTTAGCGCTTGTTACTGCTAACGTGACTGGTGCTGGTACTATGCTTGAACTAGCGGTATTTATATCGTTTATATTAAGTTTTGCTATAATAGCAATAAGCATATTGTCAATATTTATCAACGTTCCGTTTGGTAAACTTATACTTAGATTACTTAGTGCTGTTACAGTGGTTTTAGCATTAACTGCTATCATCTGTGCAGGAGTTATTCAGGCAGAGAATACTGTTGACCTTTTAGGTGAAAAAGTTATCCTTGCTAGTATGCACGCAGGTCCTTTCTTGCTTGCAATCGGCAGTGGTATTTGCGCAGCTGGTGCGTCAATGTACAAAAAAAGATAATTAGTAAATTATAAACTTTTATAATAAATTATGCGATAGAGAAATCTACCGCATTTTTTATTGAATGGTGTTATATAATTAGATGAAACAATATAAAGCAATAGCAATATCAAGTGAGTAGGTTAGATCACATCACAGGCAATATTTGCTAAAATATATATTTAAGCTTTACTTTATAGTGTAGGTATGTTATAATTAAACGTATAAAATATATTAGAGGTGTAATATGGCAAGGATTGAACTGAAAAAATTAGGCAGCTCATTTGAGAGTTTAGCTAATCAAAAAGTGGAAATATGCGGATGGGTAAAAACTATTAGAGATTCTAAGAATTTTGCATTCATTGAGCTTAACGATGGCACAAGGTTTAAGAACACTCAAATTGTTGCAGATGGCAGCATGGAAGGTTATGACCTATTGGTTAGTCAAAATGTAGGTGCTGGATTAAGTATTATCGGCAGCGTTATTGTGACTCCTGATATGAAACAGCCTTTTGAAATTCGTGCGGAAAGTTTTGTTGTAGAGGGAACTTCTACGCCTGACTATCCTCTTCAAAAAAAGCGTCACTCTGTTGAGTTTCTTCGTGAGATTGGACACCTTCGCCCAAGGACAAATTTGTTTATGGCTACATTCAGGATTCGTTCAGTAGCAGCTCAGGCAATACATAGCTTTTTTGCTTCTCGTGGGTTTGCTTATGTGCATACTCCAATCGTTACTGGTAATGATTGCGAGGGTGCTGGCGAGATGTTCAAAATTACTACACTTGATATGGATAATCTACCAATGACGGATGACGGCAAAGTTAATTATGCTGAGGATTTTTTTGGTAAGCAGACAAGTTTAACAGTTAGCGGTCAGCTGAATGCGGAGTGCTTTGCGATGGCGCTAGGTAATGTATATACTTTTGGACCTACTTTCCGTGCGGAGAAAAGTTATACAGGCAGACATGCAGCAGAGTTTTGGATGATAGAGCCAGAGATAGCTTTTGCGGATTTGCAAGACGATATGGATTTATCACGTGATATGATTAAATATGTCATTGCTGATGTGCTTGAGAAATGTCCGGAAGAAATGCAGTTTTGCAACGCTTTTGTTGAGAAGGGCGTAATTGACAAGTTGACTAATCTTATTGATAGCGATTTTGTATCTATTACGTACACTGAGGCTGTTGACATTTTATCTAAATGTGGAGAAAAATTTCAGTTCCCTGTTAAGTGGGGTATTGACTTGCAGACAGAGCACGAGAGATATTTGACTGAGAAAGTTTTTAAAGGTGCAGTTTTTGTAACTGATTATCCTAAAGATATAAAAGCATTTTATATGCGCTTGAATGATGACGGTAAGACTGTTGCTGCTGTTGATATGCTTGTTCCTGGAGTCGGCGAACTTATTGGCGGAAGTCAAAGAGAGGAAAGACTTGACCTTTTAGTTGCAAGAATTAAAGAGTTAGGACTAAATGAGGAAGATTACTCTTGGTATTTAGACCTTAGAAAATACGGCGGAGTTAAACATGCAGGATTCGGTTTAGGATTTGACCGCTTAGTTATGTACATGACTGGCGTTAGCAATATCCGTGACGTTATCCCGTTTGCAAGAACAACAGGAAACGCAGAATTTTAATAGTAAATTAGATGGATTAAATATAAATACTAATATTATAAAAGCCGCCTTAATGCTAAGGCGGCTTTTTATTTGCTTTTTCGTAAAACATAGTAAAAAAAGTACAAACTAATACTTTTATTTTGCAAGTTGTGTTTAGTGAGTGACTTGAAGTATTTAAATGTAAATGAAATTAAAGTTAGATAAATCAGATTGAACTTGCAATATTGAACAAAGTGTGATATAATTGCTGTAATACCTAAATTTACATTTAGGCAAATAAATAATTTGAATACAAAGGAGAAATTAAAATGAAGAAGAAAATATTAACTTTAGTAAGCATAGTGCTTGTAATGACAGTATCTGCTGTAATGTTAGTAGCTTGTGCTGCTGGTCCACTTACAATGGGTGATTTAGTAAATGAGGATGGAACAATTAATAGTGATAAAATCACATCTAATGAAGTAACTGTTGACCAGTGGACTTCTGCTACTTCAGTAAGCATATTGGATAAAGACTTGGCCGTTTATATGAAAATGACTGCTGGGGAGCTTATTGTTAAATCAACAATGACTATTGATGGAAAAAAAATTAAGCAGGATATCGAAATGGGCTTGAAAAAAGAAACAGTTTACTTGGAGAGATTGGAAGGTGTTAAAGCTAACGAATTTAAATTCAAAGATGAAAAGTGGATTAGTACAGAGACTGAATATGATGCAATCGACATATTTGCTAACTTTCAAATAGGACAGTTAACTGCGTTATACTCTGATGCTACTTATGATGCTGAGTCTAATCAATATACAATAAAGAATAGTGATAAGTTTTTTCCGAATTCAATTGCTACAGTTAAGTTTAGTGAAGGTAATTTAACTTACTTTAAGCTAGATGTAGAAGGCAAGACTTTTGCAGAACTAGTGCTTTTATATGAGGATGCAACTGTAACACTTCCGGTTGTTGCATAATAGAACGCAATGTTATTAAAACAAATTTCAAAATAAAAGATATCAATATATATAATTTAGTTCAAATTGCAATATATGGTATTATATTATAAAAGGTCGCCTTAATACAAAGGCGGCTTTTTTTTGCAAATGTTAAAATTGTAAAAGTAGTCTATATTGTTGTAATAGACTGCTTAATGTGATACAATTGTGATATCGCTTAGATTTACTGCTAGGCAGATAATTTTTTACTAGGAGTAATTATAATGAAGAAAAAACTTTTAACATTAATGGGCGTTATGCTTGTTTTAATAATATCTACTGTAGCGCTTGTCGCTTGCGTGGCGGATTCTGACACTAATCCATCAATGGGTGACTTAGTTAATAAGGATGGAACAATTAATCATGATTTAATCATAGGCGAGGAAGTTACTGAGTTTCAATGGGATGCAGCTACAGCGCTAATAATTTTAGAGAAAGATTTATCATTTTTATTGAAGCACCCTGATGGACAGACGCGAAAAGTTGTTGTAGATGGCAGTAAAATTATGGATGAATCATATGGGTCAGATGGTCATGGCTCGTTCATGACTGAAACTGAATTTATTGAAAGATTAGATGGCGATAAGGCTAAGCACTACTATACTGAAGATGGAGAGTTGCTTATTGCAGGTGAGGACATCGTATTTGACAGCATGGATTTTTTTAGAGATGTTATGGATATCGCTAGAGAAAATGGCAAGTTCTCTGATTATTCATATGATAGCACACTAAAACAGTACACTTATAAAAAGCCAGGTCCGATACTGAATTCAGATACAAAAACTATAAAATTTACTAATGGCAAGTTATCATACATGAGTATATCTAAGGGTGATGTCATTATTAGTGAATATGTATTGACTTACGAGGATGCTACTGTAACATTACCTACTGTTGCATAATGGAAATCAATGTTATAAAAAAAACTACTAAATAAAAGATATCATTATATAAAGGTTTATTCGAATTGTATTATAATGATATAATAAAAGCCGTCTTATTGGTAAGGCGGTTTTTTTTAGTTTAAAGGTGGAATATTGGTTGAAAAATGAAATACTTGCTAACTTTGACAATTCGTGTTATAATTATATATAACCGCATTATTATAATATATTTTTGGAAAAATAAATTACATAAGGGAGAAATTAAAATGAAGAAAAAAATATTAACACTACTAAGCGTAGTACTTGTAATCGTAATATCAACTGTTATGTTGGTATCTTGTGCGCCAGCAGAAATACCAGATTCTAGTAAATTAGCGCTAAATGATTTTATTAAAGCTGATGATTCAATAGACGCATCTAAAATTTCATCTAATGAAGTTACTGCTGCTCAATGGGCTGCAGCTACATCTGGTGATATTTTTGATAATAATATATCAGCTTATGTGCTAAATTCATTTGGTAACAGTAAACATAAATTGATTTTTGATGGCAAAAACCTATCCGATGAATCGCTGAAGGAAAGTATAATTGATGGCGAAGTTGTTAAGTCTACAGAAATTGTTTATTTTGAAAGATTAGTAGGCGATAATGCTAAAAGGTATACTGAGGAAGATGGTGTGTGGTCAGCTAATGAGGTCAAACTTACAAACAATGATTTATTAAGTAGGTTTTCTATTAGTTCTTTTACTACAACATTCGATGACTGTACTTATGACACTAAATCAAATTCATATATTCAAGATGAAATTGGTGCTACTGTGACAATAAAGTTTACTGGCGACAAGCTGTCTTACATGCATTTTGAGACTATGTTAGGGATAACGCAAGAAGTAGTATTTTCTTATGTGGATGCTACTGTAACACTTCCAGAAGTTCCAGCCGTGCCAACTGATGCTATAGACGCTTTTATCAATGAAGATGGTTCAATCAAGACTGATAAAATTATAGGATCAGAAATAACTGCAGAGCAGTTGAATGCGGCAATAGCTGCTAGTATTTTGGATAAGGATTTATCAGCTTATGTCAAAACTATGTTTGGACCTCAAAAAATCGTACTTGATGGCAAAAAAATCTTTAAAGAATCGGTAATGAAAAAGATTACAACAACTGTTTATCAGGAAAGGTTAGAA
This sequence comes from uncultured Clostridia bacterium, assembly GCA_947037025.1. GTDB lineage: Bacteria > Bacillota > Clostridia > Christensenellales > UBA3700 > MGBC100798. The sequence goes on from CAMQSU010000017.1 coordinate 6,497, forward strand.
GGCGATGATGCTAAAGAATATACTTTTAAGGATGATATTTGGTCAGCTGAAAAAGTAGAAATTACAGATGCTAACATGGTAAAAATGTTTGGTATACCTAATTTGAACGGAAAGTTTGATGATCTTACTTATGATGCTACATTGAAACAATATACTTATGTAGAAGCAGGAGCTGGAGTTATTCCGGCAGGTGCTACTTTGGTGATGAAGTTTACTGATAACAAGTTGTCTTACATGGCGATGTTAATAGAAGAACCTATGGAGCCTGGTAAATTTTCCATAATACTTGAAGCACTATATGTTTATGATGATGTTACTGTAACACTTCCTGTTGTAGCGGAGTAAAACAATGTTATTAAAACAAATTACAATATAAAGATATCATTATATATAGTTTTATTCAAATTGTATTATAATGATATTATATTATAAAAGCCGCCTTATTATTAAGGCGGCTTTTTATTTGATACTGCTGCGATATTTATAGTGAATGTAAAATATAATTTATTTGATTAATATCACTTTACAAGTAGGCTGAAATGTGGTATTATAAATGAAAGATAAATCTTTAATTGTTGGTACGAGAGACCGCGAAGATTCATACAATAGTAAGCATTTTATAGCTAAACTTTAACTAAAGTCCAATCTATATAGTAATGCTACATTATATTATTATGAATTATATGCTCGTATCAACAATTGATACGAGCATTTTTTTATTTTAGGAGGTACACAATGAGGAAACATTTACTAGGACTAGAGGGAATGAGTAGGGATGAGATTAATCAAATATTAGATACTGCAGACATCATGCGCACACATATTGACAATAATGAGTTTGATAATGAGTATGCTAAAGGCTCATCAGTAGTTAACTTGTTTTTTGAGAACAGCACTCGCACAAGGACATCTTTTGAAAATGCGAGCAAGTTTGTAGGTGCTAACGTTGTAAATATCTCTGTTGCTACATCTAGCGTGACAAAAGGCGAGAGCATGTACGACACGGCAATGACATTGCAATGTATTAAAAATGATATAATAGTTATGCGTCACAGCATAGCAGGTGCTGCAAATTACCTATCTAAGGTTGTTGATGCGCACATTATAAATGCCGGTGACGGTCAGCATGAGCATCCAACTCAAGGGTTATTGGATATGCTTACAATGCGACGCGAGTTTGGCAGACTTGATGGGTTGACTGTTGCGATTATCGGCGATATTAAATACAGCCGTGTTGCAAGGTCTAACATTATCGGGCTTACTACAATGGGTGCAACTGTTAAATTATTTGGTATTAAAACTCTTATGCCGCAAGGCATTGAGCAGATGGGCGCGACTGTTTGTGATAGTATTGAGGATGCAATAGAAGGCGCTGATGTAGTAATGGGGTTACGCATTCAGCTAGAGAGAATGCAAAGCGGTCAGTTTCCGAGCGTGAGAGAGTATCATAGAGAGTATGGCATCACGGCGGATAGATTAAAGCTTGCAAAACCAAATGCGATAGTAATGCATCCAGCACCAGTTAATAGAGGTGTTGAGATTGCAGGGGATGTCGTTGATGGCGAAAAATCAAGAATTTTTGAACAAGTAACTAATGGCGTTGCTGTTAGAATGGCGATAATAAAACTAATGTCGGAGGCAAAATAAATGTTTATAATTAAAAACGTATCAGTAGGCGGCAAGATCGCAAACATTCATTTAATAGGAAACAAGGTAAGCAAAATATCTTACGATTTGCGTGAGAATATGGGCGTGACTCCTACCTTTGATGGTCGTGGCGGTGTAATCATGCCAGCATTTATTGATATGCATGTACATCTTCGTGAGCCAGGATATGAGTATAAGGAAGATATTAAAAGCGGACTTCAGAGTGCTGTTGCCGGCGGATATAGTGCAGTGTGCCCTATGCCGAATACTAATCCTGTATGTGACAATCAGTATATTGTTAACTATATAATGAATAAGGCAAAAGAGTGCAAACTTGCAAGAGTTTATCCTATCGGTTGCATATCTAAGGGGATGAGAGGCTTAGAGCTTGCTGAAATGGCGAGTATGCAAAAGGAAGGCGTTGTTGCAGTCAGTGATGATGGAATGCCAGTCGGAAGCAGTGGTTTAATGCGTAAAGCAATGGAGTATGCGGACGGTTTAGGACTTTTGGTTATAAGCCATAGCGAAGATAAAGAGCTTGCAAAAGGTTATGTAAACGAGGGTGCTAATGCAACTCGAGCAGGAATTGAAGGTATTAATCGAGTAGCGGAGGAGTCAATGATTGCAAGAGAAATTTTGCTAGCAGATGCTCTTAAAACTCGCGTGCATTTAGCACACGTATCTACTGCAAACGGTGTTGACCTAATAAGGTGGGCAAAGGCAAAAGGAATTAAAGTTACTTGCGAAACTGGACCTAACTATATTGTAGGAACGGATGATCTTATTCTTGATTACAATCCTTGTGCAAAAGTTAATCCACCACTAAGAGAGGAGAGCGACAGACAGGCGATTATTGCAGGGCTTGTTGATGGCACTATTGATTGTATTGCTACCGACCACGCACCTCACTCAATGAGCGAGAAAAGTCGTGAGTTTGCAACTGCTCCATTCGGAATAAGTGGGCTTGAGTCAGCATTCAGTCTTTGCTACACAGAGCTTGTTAAAAGTGGACTAATGACGCTTGATAGATTAAGCGAGCTTATGACAGGTAATGTAGCTAAAATATTAAATATTCCTTGCGGAGAGATAGCTCCGAACGGACTTGCAGATTTCGTTATTGTTGATACTGCTGCAGAGTATGTGATTGATAGTAGTAACTGGTTTAGTAAAGGTAAAAACACTCCATTTAACGGCAGAGAGGTTACAGGAAATGTAATCGCTACAATAGTTGATGGTAGAGTAGTATATAAAAAATAAACAATAAAAAAACGTTGAAAAACAAGCAAAAAACAAGCAAAAATGCAATAAAAATTGTACTATTTATTTAATTGGAGGATGAAAAATGATAATTGATAAGCTAATAGACGCGATAAAGCGAACTGATAATCCATCAGTGATTGGACTGGATACTTGCCTTGAGTACTTGCCAGATGATATGCTTGCAAAAGTTAAAAATGCAAAAAGTGCAGGCAAGCAAATATTTAAGTTTAACAAAAATATCGTTGATAAGATATGTGATATTGTGCCAGCGGTTAAAGTTCAAGTTGCATACTATGAGATGTACGGGCATGAGGGAATGAAAGCTTTTGCTGATACGATTGCATATGCAAGGGCTAAGGGAATGATAGTAATTGCTGATGTTAAAAGAAACGATATTGGCTCTACTGCTGCATGTTATAGCAAAGCGTATCTATCAGGAACTAAAGTTGCAGGCAAAGTATTTACTCCGTTTGAGAGTGATTTTATCACTGTTAATGGTTATTTAGGTAGTGATGGAATATTACCATTTACTAAAGATTGTGAGGAGTTTGAGAAAGGATTATTTATTCTTGTTAAGACTTCTAACCCTACTAGCGGCGAGTTGCAAGATAAGCTAATGGAGAATGGTAGCACAGTTTATGAGGAGATGAGCGATCTTGTATCTAAGTGGGGCGAGAGCACTATTGGCAAGTATGGTTATAGCAGCGTTGGTGCGGTTGTTGGTGCAACTCATAAAGATCAAGCGCAAATTATCAGAAATCGTGCTCCACATACGTTTTTTCTAATACCGGGATATGGCGCGCAGGGCGGACAAGCTGCTGACCTTGCAGTATGTTTTACTGATGGTATTGGTGGTATTGTTAATAGCTCTAGAGGTATTCTTTGTGCTTATAGAAATGAAAAGTATAAAGGATTAAATTACGCTGATGCAGCATATAAGGCTAGTATTGATATGCGTGATGACTTAAACAGTGCAATCAAAAAGTAATAAGTATTAAGCAGTTAAACAAAATTAAGTGATTAAATATTAAATATGGTAACGAGATTAAGTAATAAATGATATTACATAGTGAAATAAGAACGCCTAAGTGTAACATTATTATTTAATTGGCAATAATTAATTTGAGGAAGAAGGAGATAAATGTTATGTCAAGAGATATGAGTATTAAAAAGGTTTTAGTTATCGGTAGTGGTCCAATAGTAATCGGACAAGCAGCGGAATTTGATTATGCAGGTACGCAAGCATGTCGCGCATTGAAAGAGAACGGTATCGAGGTAGTGCTTGTAAACAGTAACCCTGCTACTATCATGACTGATAAAGAGATGGCGGACAGAGTTTACCTTGAGCCACTTAAAGAAGAAGTGCTTAAAAACATTATCGAAATAGAAAAACCTGACAGCATTTTGCCAACACTTGGCGGTCAGACTGGTCTAAACTTGGCAGTTCAATTAGCTGAGAGTGGATACCTTAAAGAGAAAGGCGTTAGATTACTAGGAACTACTGTTGAAACTATCAAGAAAGCTGAGGACAGAGAAATGTTTAAGCAGACTATGATTGACATCGGCGAGCCAGTAATCGACAGCGTTATTGTAAACAAAGTTGAAGGCGCTATGAAGTTTGGTAAGGAAAATGGTCTACCTATTATTATTCGTCCAGCTTACACTCTTGGCGGAACAGGCGGCGGAATTGCTGAAACTACTGATGAACTTAGAGAGATTGCTACAAGTGGTATCAAAGCATCACGTGTTGGTCAAATATTAGTTGAAAAAAGCGTTGCTGGTTATCAAGAGATTGAGTTTGAAGTTATGCGTGACAAGTCAGGTCATGCTATCATCATTTGCGATATGGAAAATATTGACCCAGTCGGTATCCACACAGGCGATAGTATAGTTGTTGCTCCTTGTCAAACTCTACGCAAAGATCAAGTGAAAATGCTAAAAGATTCTTCAATCAAAATCATTGGCGCTCTAGGTATTGAGGGTGGTTGTAACATTCAGTACGCATTGCACCCTGTAACTAATGAGTATTTTTTAATTGAAGTTAATCCTCGTGTTAGTAGGTCATCAGCACTTGCGTCAAAGGCTACTGGTTACCCGATTGCTAGAGTTAGTGCTCTTGTTGCTATAGGTTATAACTTAGATGAAATTGTTAGCGCAAAGACTGGTACTACTTTTGCTCATTTAGAGCCAAAAGTTGAGTACGTTGTTTGTAAGTTCCCTAGATGGCCTTTTGATAAATTCACTCAGGCAAACAAGATGCTAGGAACAAGAATGAAAGCAACTGGCGAAGTTATGAGCATAAGCAATAACTTTTCTGCTGGTATCCTTAAAGCTATTCGCTCTCTTGAGCTTGGTGTATATGGATCATGCCTTGATAAGTATAAAAATGATAGCGTAGATGAGCTAATTAAAAAAGTAAATATCAAGAATGATGAAAGATTTTTTGTTATAATGCAAGCACTAAAGAAGGGCGTTTCTATTGCTAAAATTAATGAGATTACAGCAATAACTGTTTGGTTTTTAGAGCAAATGAAAATCGTTACTGATGCGGAGCTAGAGATTGCTAAAATCGGCATGAAAGGCTTAGATAAGAAAACTTTGAAAAGATTTAAAACTATAGGTATCAGTGATAAAGAAATAAGCAAAATCCTTGAAGTTAGCGAGAGAGAAATTAGAGAGCTTCGCGCTAAATTTGATATCCGCCCAAGTTACGGTTTAATTGATGTTGTTGGCGGCGGACATAAAGATGGAAGTCCTTACTATTACAGCAAGTACGAAGATAAAGTTGAAGAGCCAGAGTTTGAAAAAGATACTGTTGTTGTACTTGGTAGTGGCCCAATCCGTATCGGTCAGGGTGTTGAGTTTGACTATTGCAGCGTTCACTGTACGTGGGCTCTACAAAAGGCTGGATACAAAACTGTTATCATAAACAATAATCCAGAGACAGTTTCTACTGACTTTGATACTGCTGATAGACTTTACTTTGAGCCGCTTACTGTTGAGGAAGTTCTTAATATTCTTGCAATAGAAAAGCCAGTCGGCGTTGTTGTTCAGTTTGGTGGTCAGACTGCAATCAAGCTAACTAAAGCTGTTAGTGACGCAGGTTATAAAATTATCGGTACTCAGCCTAAAGATATTGATGCGGCTGAAGATAGAGAAGTTTTTGATGCTGTTTTAACTAAACTAGATTTAGCTAGACCGAAAGGCGAAACAGTATTTACTGCTGTTGATGCTATCGCTGTTGGTGAGAGATTAGGATATCCTGTACTTGTTAGACCTAGTTATGTACTTGGCGGTCAGGGCATGGAAATTGCTTATAATGAAACTGATTTAGTAGAGTATATGAACATAATCAATCAGGTAGAGCAAGAGCATCCTATCCTTGTAGATAAGTATGTGACTGGTATGGAAGTTGAAGTTGATGCTATCTGTGATGGCAAAAACATTCTTATTCCGGGAGTAATGGAGCATATAGAGAGGGCTGGAGTTCATAGTGGAGATAGTATCAGCGTTTACCCTCCAATCAATATTTCAGATAAAATGATAGAAGAAATCGTTGAGGTCACTCACAAACTTGCAGTTGCAATGAATACTAAAGGTTTAATTAATATTCAGTATATAATATCTAACGACAAGCTATATATTATTGAGGTTAACCCAAGGTCAAGCCGTACTGTTCCATACATTAGTAAAGTTACTAATATCCCTATGGTTCAGCTTGCACTTCGTTGCGCTCTTGGTGAGAAAATTGGTGATTTAGGTTACGGCACTGGTCTTTATAAAAAGGCTGATGTGTACTGTGTTAAAGTACCAGTATTCTCTAGTGAGAAGTTGCCTGATTTAGAAATATCTGCAAGCCCAGAGATGAAATCTACTGGCGAGGTATTAGGAATTGGAAACACTTATCCAGAGGCATTACTAAAAGGTCTTATCGCAAGCGGTATAAACTTGACTGAGGGCAGCGGCGTTGTAATCAGCGTTAGTGATAACTTCAAGAGCGAGATTATACCTATTGCTAAAACTTTAAATGACTTAGGTTTCAAGGTGTTTGCAACTGTTGGTACTGCTAAGTTCCTTGCTGATAATGATGTGTATGCTATGGCGGTTAATAAACTAGTAGAAAAGAGAAACGGCGATATCGTATACCTTGCAAAGAAGGGTATTATTGAGCTTATTATAAATACTCCTACTAAGGGTCGTCAGTCATCTCGTGATGGTTTCAAGATTAGAAGAACAGCTGTTGAGCTTGGTATACCTTGCCTAACTAGCGTGGATACTGCAGGTGCATTATGTGAGGCGTTAAAACTTAACATGACTGCAAAGGAGCTTACTCCATTTGCATTGCAGGATTTGAAAGTATGATGAAAGATAGAATTATTGAAGTTATAAGCAATGTTTGCATTGCAAGCGAAATATTTGAAATGGTTGTCAGCACAGACGATTTTCCTGATATGGTAGGCGGTCAGTTTATCCATATTGCACTTCCTAGTGAAGCGCACCCTTTAAGAAGACCATTTTGCATTGCAGATTATGACACAGCTGAAAAGACTGTCACGATTGTTTATGCGGTTTTGGGTGAGGGTACAAAGATTTTGTCAAAAGTCACTGCTGGCAGTCAATTAAAAGCATTGTTTCCACTAGGAAATGGCTTTGATTTGGATGAAAGCTTTAAGACAATCGCACTTGTTGGTGGCGGACTTGGCGTTGCAGTTTTACCTGCGATACCGACTACATGGCCTGATAGAGAGTATCACTCTTTTTTAGGATTTGCGCAAGCTAGCAAGGCGGTGCTTATAGATAACCTTAATAGAAAAAGTAAAATATATATTGCAACAGATGATGGATCACTTGGCGAGAAAGGTTTTGTTACAAGTTTGCTTGCAAGCAAGCTTAATGAAATTAAGCCGGATGCTATTTTGTGTTGTGGTCCTGAGATAATGTACAAGTCACTAGCACGTGAGCTTGAGGGGATTGATATTCCTGTATTTATTTCGCTAGAGCGTCGTATGGGTTGTGGAGTTGGTGCTTGTTTAGTATGCAACTGCAAAGTCAAGACTGCTAAAGGTGATAAGTATTTGAGAGCTTGCGTTGAGGGCCCTGTGTTTCCTATGAGAGAGGTGATACTATGAGCAATCTTAAAGTGAATATCGCAGGGGTTGATTTTAAAAATCCTATTATTCCAGCATCAGGAACATTTGGTTTTGGCAGGGAATATAATGAGTTTTATCCTATCGCAGAGCTTGGCGGTTTTAGTACAAAAGGATTAACGCTTGTTGAGCGTGATGGTAATGCAAATCCTCGTATTGCAGAAAGCCCTATGGGTATGCTGAATAGTGTAGGACTTCAAAACCCCGGTGTGGATTATTTTCTTAAAAATTATCTGCCGTGGCTAAAGACTATTGATACTAAGATTATTGCTAATGTTGCAGGGTCTACAGTAGAAGATTATATCAGTATTTGCGATAAAGTTAGTGTTGATGGCGTTGATATGGTAGAGCTTAATATTAGCTGTCCTAACGTGAAAGCGGGCGGTGCAGCACTTGGTATTGATCCTAAAAATGTTGAGATGATTACAAGAGCAGTTAGAGATGCTTGCAAGAAACAGCTTATGATTAAGCTTACTCCAAATGTTGCTAATATTGCAGATAATGCAAGGGCAGCAGAGGCGGGAGGTGCGGATGCGATATCACTAATTAACACTGTTGGTGGTATGGTGGTAAATTATAAAACTAGGCGTCCAGTGCTTGCAAATATTATGGGCGGAGTATCTGGTGCTGCTATTAAACCTATCGCACTTAAGATGGTTTGGCAGTGTTATAATGCGGTTAATATTCCTATAATCGGTCTTGGCGGAATTACTAGCTATACTGATGTTTTAGAGTTTATGATATGCGGTGCTAGTGCTGTTCAGATAGGCGCAGCTAATATATATGACCCTATGGCAAGCTATAATATTCTTAAAGATTTAGAGAGATATGTAGCGGAAAATAATATAGATATTAATGAGCTTGTAGGTACACTAAAAGTATAATTATTATAATGTGAATGCATGTTAATTTTTATATAAAAAGTATAGATAATAATGCAAATTAAATACAAATAAAACACAAAAAAACTGAGTAGAAATACTCAGTTTTTTTCTGCTTTTAATTCAATTGTTCTATTACTTATTATTAGACAAAAACTATATGAAATTAACGAAATTTAAGATTATGTTTGATGCATATTTTACTGCGCTTTATAAGATAAAAAAGTTATAACCACAACTAGTGGAAAACTATTATATTTTTCTCATTTTTTCTAGTTGTTTTGTTGCGTTTTCATTGTTATTTATTATTTGCAAATTGTATGTTGTATTTGCAAATTTTTTCTCAAGTTTTATAATCTTTTCTGCTGATGAAACATCTATTGTTTTTACCTTGCTTAGGTCTAGTATTACGCAGTCACAATTTGATGCTGATTTTACTAAGTTTTCTATAAGTTTTGTGCCTGTCATAAAAGTTAGATTTGAGCTTGGAGTTATGATTGTATTTAAGTAAGTGTTACGATGCAAATCGCTAACCTTTACTCCCTCTATAATATCTAAATCATGTTTAATAAATATATCCTTAGACATTATAATAAATGTAATTATCATGCCGCCAATTACTCCGTATACAAGGTCCTTATATAATGTTAAAAATAATGTAACAACAAGTATTGTAGTGTCTCTTTTATTAAATGTTGCTAGTTTGCCGTATAGCTTAAAGTTTGACATATGCAATGCTATCATAATTAGCACTGCGCCAAGACTTGCCATTGGTACAAAAGTTAATGCGGGCATTAGTACGAAAAACATTAGTAGCAACATTAACGAGTGCACCATGCCAGCTACTGGAGTAGTTCCGCCATTCTGTACATTTGCAGATGTCCTTGCAATTGCTCCTGTTGCGGGAAGTCCGCCGCAAAATCCGCTACTGATATTTGCGATACCCTGACCAAAAAGCTCCGCATTTGAGTCATGTGAGTCGCCCGTCATATTATCTGCAACTGTCGCAGATAGCAGACTTTCTATGCTGCCTAAAAATGCAATTACAACTGCCGGCATTAGTAGTTTGCTAAATGATAAATTTGAAAACCCTTGCCAATCTGGTAAGATAATTTCTGGCTTTATGTCAGGGTATATTGAGCCTATTGTTGCGACCCCGAAATTTGTTTCGCTGTATATTCCGAGTATCAGTGTTATGCAAGTTGTAACGATTAGAGCGGCAAATGCAGCGGGAATCTTTTTGCTTATTTTAGGAAGCACCATCATTATTAAAACTGTTGCAATACCTATTGCAAGAGTTGGCAAACTGATTGATAAAAAGTTGCTGCCTAGATTGCCTATTTTGTTTATAAATTCACTATGGAATAGCTGCGGACTATCGCCGAAAAGATTAAAAGAGTCGGTGAGTGTAATACCTGAAAAGTCTGAAAATTGTCCGACAAGTAAGTTGACGCCGATACCTGTTGTAAATCCTACTACTATCGGGAATGGTATAAATTTGATAAGCCCACCAATGTGGAATAATCCTAATAGTATCATTATTACGCCTGCCATGATCGTTGCAACGTGAAGCCCAAGCATTCCTATGCTAGCAACGTATCCTAATGTTATTGATACGAATGCACCAGTCGGGCCGCCGATTTGCACTTTGCAACCGCCGAGTGCTGATATTATAAATCCTGCGACGATTGCTGTTATTATTCCTTGTTGCAAAGTTGCACCCGACTGAATGCCTAGTGCGATTGCAAGTGGTAGCGATATTATCGCAACTAACACTCCGCTCATTAAGTCTTTCAGTAGGCTTGATGCCTTGTATCCTTTAAAACTATTTAGTATTGCTAATTTCATATGTATACCTCAAATTATAGTTGTAATTATATTAATTGCTATTGATAATAACTTAATCATCAATTTGATTACTAGTAATTGTTATTATACTCTCATTTCCCTTTAATGTTAAGCATATTGGTACAAGTTGTGAAAAAATTAATCAATTTATAAATCTAGGTATAAATTGTATCAACTCAGTCAACAATGATAGAGTAACGGAGGGTTTATGAAAAAATTAATAGCAAGCGTGATAGCCATTGTAATATGTGTTGGTTGCGTGTTTTTGGTGAATGACAAAGAAGAAGATTATCTTAGATTACATATTAGAGCAAACAGCAATACTGAGTATGACCAACAAATTAAATATCAAGTCAAAGACGCAGTAGTTGAGGCACTTGTCCCTCTAGCTGATGGCATTGATAGCAAAGAGAGCATGGTGTCCGTGCTTGAGAGTAATATTTCCGTAATTACTGCTGTTGTTGATAGCAAGCTTGCTGAGCTTGGTCAATCATACCGCTCAACTGTCAGAGTATGCGAGGAGAAGTTTCCTACTAGGTCATATGAGGAGTTGACGCTTGGCGCTGGTGTGTATGATGCTTTAATTATTGAGCTTGGCAGCGGCAAAGGGGATAACTGGTGGTGCGTGGCTTTTCCTCCGCTTTGCTTTGTAACTGCAGAGGGGGAAGGTGATGAAGTTGTTTATAAATCTATATTTCATGAGTGGTTTGCAAAGATGAACGGCTAATTACCGCATCTATATATAAGCGTTTAGTAAATTTACTAGTTGCATTATATATAGTTACATATTATCTTAAATTATAAATGTTTTTTGCATGGATAGTATTTATATGTATGTAGTGTTAAAAGTAATGAGATACGCTAGTGAGAATTTATTAGCAAAAGGAGTAGCATGACTAAATTAAATGAAATCATGAAAGTGAAAGGGAAGCTAGCATTTGTAATCACTGCGATTATTCTTGCACTTTGCATCACGGGTATGGCGATATACTTGCCGTTTGTATTTGCTGAGGAAACTGAGGGGTATGTTGAAACTATTCGCTCTGGTGCATCTGGTACAATCGTTAAGGATATCCAAAAAAAGCTTAATGAGAAAGGTTACAGTGTAGGAACGGTTGACGGAATATTTGGCAGCAAAACTGTTAAAGCTGTTAAAAAGTTTCAGAGCGATAACGGTTTGACGTCTGATGGTATTGTCGGCAGCAAAACGGCGCAGGCACTCGGTGTTGATATTTCTGGGGGTAGCTCTGGTAATAGTAATTACACTGGCAGCGATATTTATCTGCTTGCAAAGTGCATTCATGCGGAGGCTAGAGGCGAGCCTTACATCGGTCAAGTTGCAGTTGGTTCTGTCGTGCTTAATCGTGTAAAAAGTTCTAAATTCCCTAACTCTATTAGCGGTGTGATTTATCAGCCGTGGGCGTTTACTGCTGTCCATGATGGGCAAATGAACTTAGAACCAAATGAGGAAGCAAAGCGTGCTGCACGTGATGCTATGAACGGGTGGGATCCTAGCAATGGTTGTATTTATTACTTTAATCCAGTAACGGCGACAAGTGATTGGATTTGGTCACGAGAGGTGCAATTGACTATCGGCAGACATAAGTTTGCAATATAAGGAGGCTACATGGAAAATAATAATAAACATTCATCAGCTGCTAGCAGTTTAAGAATGAACAAAAAGCAAATGTGGCTAGTGGGTATTGGCTCTACAATACTTCTTGCAATAATTGTTACTCTAAGTGTGCTGTTCGGTTTGACTGTGACGGATAGAGGTAATCTGTTGAGTGATAGCGAAAATGCTTATCAAAGATCATACTATGGTCTTGTTGTCAACCTAGTAGATATCGAGAATGATCTTGCAAAAGTTAGGGTCATGACTGGCGATAAAGTAATTAAAGATTCTTTTTATAAAATTGAGAGCAATTGTCAGATCGCAAGCACGCATTTGGCAGTGCTATCTATTAACAGCAGCAGTATGGAAAGCTTAGCGATGTTTTTTAATCAGCTTGGCGGATACAGCGGGCATCTAATTAATAATTTGGATTCTGGCAAAAAGTTGACAACTTCTAATATTGAAACGCTTACTAAATTGTGGGACGTATCTAAAGAGTATGGTAAGGCGCTAAACGGTATGCAGGCGCATATGGCGGACGGCTATTCATTCTCTGAAAGTTTAGGTGAGATTGACGATCAGTTCGGAATGATTTTTGACGGTATGAACGAAAGTGCTATCGAGTATCCAAGCCTTATATATGATGGGCCTTTCAGTGACGGAGTTATCGATAGAGATCCTAAAGGCACTGTCGGAGAGGAATTATCAGAGGCGCAAGCGAGAGAGTTGCTTCCTAAATATTTGCAAGGCTATGATATAGCTGAAGTTGCGGATGTCGTGGAAAATAACAACCGCATTCCAAGTTTCGTGTACTCTGTTATTCTAAAGGGAGAGAGAACTGTTACTGTTCAAATTGCAAAAAAAGGTGGTATGCTTTTAATGCTTGATTTGTTTCATGAGGTATATGAGCCCGTGCTAACTGTCGAGCAGTGTAAGGTTATAGCTTCGCAATATTGCGAGAGTATCGGACTTAAGGATATGACAGCGGTATGGGTTAATAATAATAGCAGTAATGTATATGTCAATATGTGCTATGAGCAGAACGGCGTTATACTTTACCCTGATATGTTAAAGCTGAAAATTAGTCTTGATACTGGTGAGGTTATCGGATATGAAGGATTGAATTATGCTTTTAATCATACCAAAAGAGATAATTTGACAGCAAAGGTTTCTCTTGATGAGGCGGTTCTGAATGCAAGTGCTATTCTTGAGGATATTGAGGCTAGGCTTGTAGTTATCCCTATTAATGTTACTAGCGAAAAGCTTTGTTATGAACTTGTTGGTGAGTTTAACGGAGAAAAGTATTTTGTATATGTTGATGCTATGACAGGTAAAGAAATCAAAGTGCTTCGTATGATAGATAGCAACCAAGGCGATTTGTTGATGTAATGAATGCCGCTTATATATAATGCGTACGCGTAATAATTTTATTAATCATTATATATGTATATAAGCGTATGCATATGTTGCAATATTGTTATCGCTTATGTGCGTGTATATTGCATTAGTGCACTATATTACAGTTAAAACGCTTTCAAAATAAAATAATATAGTAGAATAACGTGCTTCCAGAAGTTTTTGGGTGCACGTTTTTTATTATTTGCAATTTTAAATATCTTATGGTATCAAGAGTCAATTTGCAATGTGCATTTGACCATATGTATGTTGTTTGTTGATAATATCCAAAAATTGACAACGGCTAAGATGTGCGATACTAGAAGTAGTTAATTTGTAAAACATCGCACATATTAACTCAATTGTACTTGTTTGGCTCTGCAATTGTTAAGTTGCATTATTAATCGTGCGTCAAAAGTATGTAAAATTTAAAATAAATAAAAAAGTATATGAAAAGGATTGAAAAAAGTGTGATAAAATGCTATTATATATAGGAGAAATGCAAATGAGGTTTATATGAAGATTGGATTTAATAACGAGCAGTATGTTAAGCAGCAAAAAGAAGAAATACTTAAACGCATAGACCGGTTTGATAAACTGTATCTAGAGTTTGGTGGCAAATTATTCGATGATTGTCATGCAGCTAGAGTGTTGCCGGGCTTTGATGTCAATGCTAAAGTGAAACTTTTGGAAACGCTTAAAGATAAGGCGGAGATCATTATTACTATTAGTGCTCCCGACTTAGCAAGAAATAAAATCCGTGCTGATTATGGCATCGGCTATGATCTTGACGTGATGAGGCTTGTGGATAACCTACGTGCTCTTCAAATTTATGTGAGTAGTATTGTTATCACTCAATATGATGGTCAAGCGGCGGCGGATGTTTTTAAGGCTAAGATGGAAAGACGCGGCGAGTGTGTATATGTTCATACTAAGACTAAAGGCTATCCAACTGATATTAGCGTTATTATTTCCGATGAGGGGTATGGTAAGAATGCTTTCATTAAAACTACTAGACCACTTGTAGTTATAACTGCTCCCGGTCCTGGTAGCGGAAAGCTTGCTACTTGCTTAGGTCAAATGTATCATGAGCATAAGCATGGCGTCCATGCAGGATATGCTAAATTTGAGACTTTCCCGATTTGGAACTTGCCATTAAAGCATCCTGTCAATGTTGCATATGAGGCGGCTACGGCTGATCTTAAAGATGTAAACATGATTGATCACTTCCATTTAGAAACTTACGGCATTACAAGCGTTAATTATAATCGCGATATTGAAGTATTTCCTATCGTGAAATCAATATTAAAGAAAATTACAGGCGATAGCCTATATAACTCTCCAACTGACATGGGGGTAAATATGGCAGGGTTTGCAATTACTGATGAGGATGTAGTTTGTAAAGCTGCAAATCAAGAAGTAATAAGAAGATATTACAAATCATGTTGTGACTATGCACAAGGTAACGCTGACATTACTGTTAAGGAGAGGATTGAATTGCTTTTAAGTGATTTGTCAATTACTCCAGTAGATAGGGCAGTCGTTATTGCAGCGAGGGAGAAGTCAGTTGCGTGCGACGCTTTAGTTGTCGCTATTGAGCTTGATAACGGTACGCTTGTTACTGGTAAAAACTCTGATTTATTATCAGCATCATCAGCTTGTGTGCTTAATGCAGTTAAGATTCTTGCAGGGCTTGATGATTCTGTTCTATTGATTTCAAGAGCAATACTTGAGCCGATAGTTAAAATGAAAACTGATTTACTAAAAGAAAAACACAGTGCACTGACTCTTGAGGAAACTTTGATAGCGCTTAGTATTTGTGCTGTTAGTAGCAAAACTGCCGCGGCGGCTAGTGCTAAAGTTAGTGAACTTCGTAATTGCGAGGCTCACGCAAGCAGCATTTTAGCTGGCGTTGATGAAACAATGCTTAAAAAGTTAGGTATGAATATCGCAACTGATGCGGTATTTAGTAGCAATAATCTATATAACGAATAATGTTATTACTTAATGAAAACTTTGATTTTAATATAAATATGTAAATTTTTTTTGCGGCTGAGTTAAAACTGCAAACTATAATCAATATAGATAATATAATCATAACAAAACAACAACAATAACTATAAAACAATCTTATGATAAGCTAGCATCACGCGATATATCAATTCGATAGGTAAATATTTTATCAAACTCGCAGGCAATCTTGTCAATAGTACTTTAATAGATAAATATAAGTAGCAACTGATTAAAAACAATCATTAGTATTTTTGTATATACACATTGGAGGACATGAAATGACATCTACTATCAGTCAAATATTTAAGTTTGATGCAAACGGCGCGGCTAGCAATCTAGCAATATTACCTACAGAGGGTGCGAAAGAGCTTGCACAAATGGTTGACAAGTATCTAGTTAATTGGCATAACGAAGAAGCTGCAAGGTTAGGTATGGACACAAGGGTTGAAACTTTCATCATTGATAGCAAATGCCCTAGGTTCACAACAGGTGACGGTAAAGGTATTATTAATGACTCAGTGCGTGGTAAGGATTTATTTCTTATGTGCGACGTTGGTAATTACAGCATCGACTATAATATGTTCGGCGTGAATAATAGAATGTCGCCAGATGACCACTATGCAGATTTGAAACGTCTGATTAGTGCAAATGCTGGTAAGGCTAAAAGAATGACTGTTCTTATGCCTATTCTATACGGCGGTCGTCAACACAGAAGAAATAGCCGTGAGTCTCTTGACTGTGCGCAAATGCTTAGAGAACTTGAAGTTATGGGCGTTAGTGACATTATCACTTTTGATGCTCATGATCCTCGCGTTCAAAATGCGATCCCTGAGCTAGGTTTTGATAACTTTCAAGCATCATACCAGATGCTAAAAGCACTATTGAAAAAATTTCCTGATGTTACATTTAATAAAGAAAACTTTATGATAGTTAGTCCTGATGAGGGCGCAATGAGCAGAAATATTTATTACTCTTCAGTGCTTGGCATTGATTTAGGTATGTTTTATAAACGTCGTGATTATGCAACTATCGTTAATGGTCGTAATCCTATAGTTAGCCATGAGTATATCGGTAACGATGTTCGTGGTAAAGATATTTTTGTTGCAGATGATATCATTGCAACTGGTGATAGCGTTTTGCATTTATGTACAGAGCTTAAAGCCAAAGGATGTCGCAATATTTTCCTTGCTGCTACTTTTGCTCTATTTACTGAGGGCGTGGAAAAGTTTAATAAGGCTTACGAGGAAGGGTTGTTTACAGCAGTTCTATCAACCAATTTAACTTATACTTCACCTGATGTTACCGCTTGTGATTGGTTCGTCGGAGCGGAAATGTCTAAGTTTGTAGCTAGCATTCTTGCAGCTTGTACACATGATATTTCACTTTCTACTTTGCTAGACCCTCATGATAAAATTCATGATATGCTAGTTAAATCAGGTAGAAAATAATACTAAATTATTTTGATATTATGATCATGATATGCTAGTTAGTCTAGGTGCAAAATAAGTGGAAATTATCTTATAGATTATAAATCATAGAGGAGTGACTTTTTATATGGATATTCAGTGGCTAGGGCATTCTGCCTTTAAGCTAGTAGAATCAACTGGCACTACTATTGTGACTGACCCTTTCGATAATATCGAGGTCGGTTATAATATGCCGCAAGTATCTTGCGATGTTGTGACAGTTTGCAGCCGTGAGTGCACAGAGACTTTTAAGTCTTGCTCTCAGGATAAGCTACCATTACTCATTAATAGTGAAGGTGCTTTTGAAGTGGATGGAGTGCATATTGTAAGTATCTGTGAGCCGAAAGGTCAGGGAAGTAATGCTAACGGTTTGTGTGATAACCTTATTTTTAAGTTTCGCATGGACGGGGTTGATATTTGCCACTTAGGTAATGTCAATACCGATTGCAGTGTAGAACTTTCTGAGGCGATTGGCTCGGTAGATATTTTGCTTGTTCCTGTGGGTGGTGGGGATACTATCAGCGCAGAGCTTGCTAAAGAATATGTGGATTTGCTTATGCCGGATGTGGTAATACCTATGAATTTTAAGACACGTAATTGCAACTTAGATATAGATAAAGTAGACGCGTTTTTGCGTCAGTTTGATGACGCCGAAGTTGTCACTGCTACCGCTCCTGTCCAGTTTGATAGGACAGAGTTTGATGGAGAGTCAACTAAAATAATAGTATTTAACATTTAATAATCAATATATATGTGATAATTGACTGCCTGAAACTAGGCGGTGAGTCAACTAAATAGAATTTAATATTTAATAATCAATATAGATATAACAATTGTGTACCCGCTGTATTTTATAAGCGAACCGTTCAGCATGTTTTTTCTGATCATTCGCTCGCAGCATTTATTTACGTTTTACGTAGTTTTAAGGAGAGTTATGGTTACAAAAGCAAAAGATCTTACTAAATTATCATTACCGGATTTTTATGAGTTTAGTTTAAGTGAATTAAGAGATGTTGCGGCTTTTTTAGGGGTGTTATCACCTACTTCTAAGTCAAAGGGAGTTCTTGCGAAAGAGGCTTATGACGCTAAGTGCAGTGCACCGATAATAGAAGATAAAAAAGGCAGAGGCAGACCGACTAAAGCAGCTAAAAACAATTATTACATTGATAGAGAAAAACTTAAAACAGCGCAGGATGCTATTGAAGAGAATGCGTCTAATTATCTTTATGTGAACGATAACTTTGATGATGGATTTGAGTTTGTGATGTCGCCGGAAAACTATAACAGCTCGGTGATTCAACCTACAGAAAGTTCTATGAATTTGTATGAAGGTCGATTAGAGATAATGAAAGAAGGTTATGGTTTTATCAGGGCAAATAACTATAAAAATAGTCGTGGCGATGTTTATGTGAATGCAAAGGTAATTAAAAAATACGGCCTTAGAAAATATGATTATATCGTTGCGCTTGGCAAAAATCAATTTGAAGATAAACCAGCTAGTGTTTATTTGGTTAATAGTGTAAATGGCTTGGATTTGGAAAGTATTCACAACAGACCACATTTTGCATCTTTGAATAGCATTTATCCTAATTCAAAATATAATCTTAGTACTGGTTCGCAAGATATTTCTAACAGAATTATTGATGCAGTTTGTCCAATCGGAAAAGGTCAGCGTGTATCAATTGTAGCACCGCATTTGACTGGCAAGACTACATTGCTTAGAGGTATTGCTAATGCTTTGAAAGCAAACTATAGCAAAACAATTGTTTATTTGGTTTTGGTTGGCGAGCGTCCTGAGGAAGTTGTTTATATGCAGAGTGTTACAGAAGCACCTATTGCATTTTCAACTTTTGATGAGATGCCGTCAAAGCATATCAAAGTAGCAGAGGTTACTCTTGAGATTGCAAAGCGCGAGGTAGAGTACGGTCACGATGTAGTAGTGATTTTTGATAGTATGACAAATATTGTTAAGGCTTATAACTCTATCGCAAATAAAGGTCGCATTTCATCGGAAGTTAATTGTGAGGCAATAGTAAATGCGAAAAAATTATTCAGCAGTGCTAAAAATACTGCTGGCAATGGCAGCTTGACTATTATTGCTACTTTTGATATTGGCACAGGCGATGCTATGGATGAAATGATTTATGGCGAGTTTAGTTCAGTTAGTAATATGAAAATGCAACTTTCTTCTACTTGTTCTAATTTAAGAGTTTATCCTGCAATTGACATTAAAAGCTCTATTACAACTCGTGATGATTTGCTTTTTTCTGAGGAAGAGATGCAAACCAATTTGGCAATAAAATCAATCGTGACTGACTCTATTGTAGATAGCACCCGTGATGTTATTAGGTTGTTTAGCGAGACTAGCTGCAATGAGGAGTTATACGATATTATAATTAATAAAGGTTAGTATATATAATCGTTTGTAAAATATGTTCGGTTTCGCTATATTTGTGGCTAAAATGCTTTACATATCTTACTAAATTTGTTATAATAACCATAGTTTGAGTGATTACTCATTCCTTACCCTATTCCAAATAGGGTCATAGACCATAAGGAGGTGCTATATGACTAAGTATGAGATTCTTTACATTATCAATCAAGACACTACTGAAGAGGCAAAACAAATTGTTGTAGATAAGCTAGAGAGCATTGTTACAAATAACGGCGGCACAGTGGAGAGTACTGATAAGTGGGGAACTAAAAAGTTCGCCTATCCTATCAACTACAAAACTGAAGGCTACTATGTGCTTATGAACTTTGAAGCTAATGAAGAAGTTCCTGCATTGCTTGACAGACAAATTGTTATTACAGAAGATGTCAACAGATGTATGATCATCAAAAAGTAATAGGCGAGGTAGCAAAATGAACAAGATTCAATTAATTGGTAGACTTACCGCAGACCCTGAGTTGAAATCAACTAACAATGGACTGCAAGTTTGTTCTTTCACTGTCGCTGTTAATCGTAGATTTAACAGAGAAGAGACTGATTTCTTCCCCGTAACGGTGTGGAGAGAGGCGGCTGTTAACTGTAGCAAGTATCTTGCTAAAGGCAGTCAAGTTGGTGTGTGTGGTGCTGTTCAAATCCGCAGATATGAGGATAAGGACGGAATCAAAAGAACTGCTATTGATATTCAGGCGGATGAAGTGGAATTTTTAACTTCTAAATCTGAAAGCGGTGCTGCCAGCAATAATGTTTCAACCCCAAAGAAAACTAATGTTGCTCAATTAGAGCAAGTTGATGACGACGAAATGCCGTTTTAATTAAAGGAGATAATCATGGAAGATAACAGAAACAAGCGTCCTATGAAAAAGATGCCTAAGAAGAAAGTTTGCGTATTCTGTGTTGATAAAATTGAAGAGCTTGACTACAAAGAAGTAGCTAAAGTTAAAAAGTTTATCACTGAGAAAGGTAAGATTTTACCTAGAAGAATGAGCGGAGTATGTGCTAAGCACCAGAGAATGGTTGCTACTGCTGTTAAGAGATCAAGAGTTATGGCATTAATTCCATACAGAGCTGACTAATTTTATATCAAACAAAATATTACATGCGTGCTTTATTGCCTGCATGTATTTTTTTGCTAAATTTTAATCTAATTTTCAAGCTTAGGTTAGGTGTTGTTGTAAAAAAAATTGATTATTTGTAATAATTTAGAAAAGCATTAGCCATAAAAACATTAAAATTAGGTATTTTTATTTATTATTATTGCTTATTGCTACATAATAGTGTATTATTAATAGAAAGAGGGGGGAGATTTATGCGTAAAGATTATAGTTCAATAGGCAGTAGAACAAGAATGTTTAAAGATAGCGATGGTTCTCACTCGAGTGTTGATGGTGATGTCGTTAACTTTGTTGATGGAAAGGATATATTAATTGAAGATGATAGCATTATTGATATTGAGATAGATGACGAGATAGGTGTTGAAATAGATCCAGCTGATAAAAATGGCGTTATAGGTGGAGGTAAGGGTACAGTTAATACAAGCAACTCTACAATCATTGGTCAATCTCAAAATGATAATTACGAAGATATTCCAGTTGCAGTTGTGACTGCATCTAGGACTGCTGAGCAGATTGAGAATGATGCGATAGAAGGCGAAGAGTTTGATATTTATGACGAATCAGAAGCTACTGATAACCAATCTGATCATTTGAAAAATGATTTAGTTGTCAAGTCTAGTATCTCTGAGCCGGAAACTCCATTAGACTCTACGGCAATCAAAATGAGAACTCTGCTTTTGCAACAAGAAAGGAGCAGAGTTAATTCATTTGATCTTTTCTTTATTAAAGTATGGGCGCTGCTAACAACTATTGTTGCATACTGTGCAGGTGGAATTAATTACTTGATCAAGGGGATATTTAAGAAAAAAGCACCGCTTAAATATGTTAAAGCTGCAGTAGTATTAATATTTGTCATTTTATTATTAGTGGCGATTATCGTTCCGATATATTATAATGCAAATAATGGTGAAGATGATTCACTAGTAGTTTTCAGCAGTAATTTACTTGCCGTTCAAGTTGAAACTTCTCCGGGTGTTTACAAGTGGGGATACATTCATAAAAGCGATGCTGCGGAGGGTGGTTCTACAGAAGCATTTACTATACCTCCAATTTATGAGGAGGCGTTGCCTTTTAATCAATTTAAAATTGCATGGGTCAGAGTTACGACAGATAGTGACCCTGCAGGATATTGGCAGCTGATTAACACAAAAGGCAATCAAGTTGGCGAGCGGAATGTTCCTAATGTTGGAATAGGTCGACCAGTCGGTGAGTTTACGGATAATAAGCTTTGTTGGTTTAGAGTTGGCGAAACTGGCTCGCACAAATACGGGTATGTTAATACTCGTGGAGATATTTCAATAGATCGTACTTATGATGAAGCGGAAAATTTTGTTGATGGCATTGCAAATGTAGGTCGTGGTGGTAAAGAATGGTTTATAAACTCTAAAAACAAAGTTATCGGCAAAGAAAATTTTTATGATGAAGCTTATTCCTTTTCAAACGGTCTTGCCGCAGTTAACCTTAACAATCGTTGGGGGTATGTCGACACTAAAGGTAAAGAAGTAATCAGTATGCAGTTTGATGCTGTTACGGTTTTTGTTGATGGCTATGCTATGGTTAAAGTTAGTAATACATTTGGTATTATAAATACTAAAGGTGAGAAAGTAGTTTCATATATTGAATACGCTGATATTAATATCGATAATGAAATTTTCAAGCAATTTATTCTTTTTCACTCAAATAAAGAAAAGCAACCGATAAATTATATATCACAACAAGTTGATTATCTTATGACTATTAATACAACTATTAATTATAAGCACGTTGCATGATTAAAATTATACATTCAGAGAGCCGCCTTTGCGGCTCTCTTTTTTTATGAGTTGTATTTAATTATGTGGGGGATAGGCTAGGATATAAAATTTGTTTAGGATTATTGATTAGGAATATCAATATTAAATGTGTAGTATCAGCAGTGTAGTTTGATCTTGTATTTGCTATATTATAAAGCAATTTATCACAAAAGAGTGGCTTTCTCTATGTAGAGAAAGCCACTCTTTATTATTATATATTTGCAAATTATATGTTTTTACTTGTGAGTTTTTATAAATTTAGCAAGTTCCGTGAATATCACTCCAACGCCATAAGCACCAGCATCAGGGAAACCAATAGATTTCTCGCCGACAGTGCCAGCTCTACCAAGATTGGCCTTGAATGATTTAGTAGATTCAGCTCCAGCAACTGCTGCTTTTGCTCCTATATCTAAGCCATCTTTAAGTGATTTTCCATCAGCGGCAGCTTTTTCGATAGCATCTGCACACGGTTTAAGTGCATCTACTAATGTTTTGTCGCCAATTACTGCGCCTTTTCCGAAACTTTTTTTGCCTATTTCGTATACGCCAGTGTTTGCAGCTTGAAGAATTTTGCCGATATCAGCTAAGGTTGCGTCAGTGATTCCAACTGATGCTTTGCCTGCATAGTTAAATGCCGCACCCCAAATTGGTCCTGATGCTCCGCCACAATATTCTTTGATTATTTTCGAACATGACATTAAGAAAGTTCCGATATCATCTTTCTTTCTCGATTTCCAGTCAACTTTAAGCTGCTTGAAACCTTTTGCAATACTCATTCCAAAATCTCCGTCGCCCATTTGGTCAGCATCACAGAATGGAATTTCGTTCACGATAATAACATCAGCCATTTTGTCAATCACCTCAATAAATGCAGCAGTGTTCATTGTTTTATCAATCTTTGCTGTGCCTTTTACTGTGTATACTGCTGTCAGGTCATCTTCTACAATCTTTCTAGCTGTTTTGGTGCTCTTTTGCGCCTTTTCAGTAGAAGGTGTTAAATTAAGTGCTTTCGCTATTGCATCCATTGCTTCAAGTGCAGCTGCACTTTGTGCGCTTGCAACTCCTCCCCATGTTAGGGCAGGCGTGCAAACTGGATAATCAATTAAGGTTTTAAGCTCTTTGTCAACTTTCAGTACAGTAACTGATGCACCAGCCATATCAATAGATGTCATGTAGTTTCCTACTAAAGTCTTATGAATTGAAATGCCTTGTGCCGCAAGTTCGTTACTTACGGAATTGTTGAATAAATATAATTCCATTAGTGGTGTTGCTCCAAATCCATTAATAAGAAGGGCGATTTCATCACCTTTCTTCAGATTTAAGTCTTCCATAAGATCAATTATAATTTCTTTTGCTATCTCATCAGATGTCTCAACTTTTTTCGTCACTCTTCCAGGCTCGCCATGTATGCCGACACCAAACTCCATTTCATCGTCAGCAATTTGGAATATAGGTGTGCCTTTTGCAGGCGGTGTGCATGATGTGAATGCAAACCCAAAACTTCTTACATTATCAATAGTTTTATTTGCAACAGCTTTAACTTCTAGTAGGCTCATGCCCATTTCAGCTGCAGCACCCGCACATTTGTGAACAAAAATTGTTCCCGCAACGCCGCGTCTGCCAACAGTATAAGTACTATCTTTTACGGCAATATCGTCAGCAACATATACAGTTTCAACGTTTATGCCTTCTTCGATTGCATCGCTTGCAGCATTGTTAAAGTTCATGCAGTCGCCAGAGTAGTTTTTGATTATCATCAATACTCCAGCGTCAGTTGCACATTTAGATACCGCGTTGTATATTTGCACTTGTGAAGGGGATGCGAAAATATCTCCGCATACAGCGCAGTCAAGCATTCCTTTTCCAATAAATCCCGCATGTGCAGGCTCGTGACCGCAGCCACCGCCAGACATTATCATTACTTTGCTTTGATCAATCTCTCTCTTTTTGACAATTTTATATTTTTCTACAAATTCTAACTCAGGATGAGCTTTTGCAATCCCGTGACACATGTCATATACAAAAGTCTCCGGTGTATTCATGATTTTCTTCATTTATTACTCCTTGCAACATGCCTTAAATTCAGCACCCATTTTATCTGCTACTATTATCGCTGCCGCTACGCCCTCAGCTGTTATTGGGAATGGCATATTGTGTATGCTTTCTTCCGGTATACATGCTTTTTCAGCTACTGCCATAAGTCTATCGCCTATGTCTTTTACGCCTAAGTCGGCTAGACACATTGGTAATCCTACCATTTCGCAGAATGATAATACTTCATCAATTTCTTCTTGCGGTGCGTTTTCTAATACTAATTGGCAGATTGTTCCAAATGCAACTTTCTCACCATGAGTGTATTTATGAGCTTCCTCAAGTATTGTAAGTCCATCATGAATTGCGTGTGCTGCACCTAGTCCTGCACTCTCAAATCCTAATCCACTTAATAATATATTAGTCTCAATTATGTCCTCAAGAGAACTTGTGATCATGTTTTGCTCGCATGCAATTTTTGCTTTGTATCCCTCAGCAATAAGCGTTTCATAGCAAAGTTCTGCAAGTTTCATTGCAGCATTTGTTCCGCGTGCAGGAGGGCAGTCGTTGTTAAGTGCGCCACATGGCAGACCTGCATTTACAGCTCTACGCCATTTAGAATTAGCTCTTGCTTCAAAGTATGTTGATAGTGCATCGCCCATTCCAGATATTAAAAATCTTGTTGGTGCAGCTGCAATCACATTTAAATCAATCAATATTACATCAGGACTTGTGAAATATGCATAATCATCAAAGTCTCCTGACGGTGTGTATAGCACTGCCGAATGTGAGGTAGGTGCATCAGTTGCCGCAATTGTAGGCACGATTATTAGTCTTGATTTTGCCTCGTTTACACATTTCGCTGTATCGATAGCTTTGCCGCCACCTAGTCCAATAATGCAATCGCATTTGTTATCAGCTGCAATCTTTTGCAATCTCGCAACTTCCTGACGAGAGCACTCGCCGCCAAATTCAACATTTACAAATTTAACACCAAATTTCTTTTGTGTTGATTCTAGCTTGGCTGAAACTAACTTCTTTGCAAAAGCATCAGCTATCAGCAATGCAGTCCCGCCGTACTGCTTAACAAAAAAACCAAGGTTCTCAATTTCATTTTCACCTTGTACATACTTAGATGGACATATAAAAGCTTTTCTCATAATAATTCTCCTTTTTTACTATACGTTTAATTCATTATAAACTAATTTAGTAAAAAAATCAATAGCAAAATTGAATTTAATATTATATATATTTTCTACTTTATACAAAATATCAACTTTGCAGCCGATTTGCACAATGTTTATATAGTATGGGGGGTGTTAAAAGGACGCTTTGCGGTAATAATATTGATAATAGACATAGTATATATAGTTTAAAATATTATATATATATACTATCATTATATAGTGCTGTAAATTCTGCGGTTTTATGTGCCAATAAATTGATCATTTTTTCATATGAATAGTTATGATTATTTGATCTGATAGTTTAAGCTGATAAAAAAATAAAACTATAAATAAACAGTTGACATAACTTGCGGTAATATGATATTATATTAAGGTT
>CAMQSU010000018.1 GCA_947037025.1 uncultured Clostridia bacterium
CGAGATTCTCCGGAGTGACTGGAGTTCAGACGTGTGCTCTTCCGATCTCCTGACATAACCAAATCACCTAGCATTTGCGATGATACTTCTTGCTCAAGTGAGTTAAAAAGTTTGCGAACAATTTTATTAACTAAATCATCGATTGCAGGGATGGAAACAGGACGCTTTTCACACGCCTTTAAAATACCATTCTTAAGTTTTAAAGGATTAAATTCCTCTCTAATTCCATTCTTTTTAACTATATATATCGGCGGAGACTCCATGCTTTCATAAGTGGTGAAACGTTTAGAGCAATCGTTGCATTCACGACGTCGTCTAATACTTCTACCATCTTCACTTAGTCTACTATCAACCACTTTACTATCAATACAATTACAATTAGGACACTTCATAATCCACCTCATTATCGTACATTATACATTATTTAATTTAAATTGTAAAGAGATAATCGCCAAATAATTTATAGCGTTTTAAAATCATTTACGATCTGAGTGACAAGATCCACAATTATTATCGTAGCCGCAGTCATTACAATTATCACTGCAATCAACGCAATTATTGCCATGCCCGTTGTCATGACCATGCCCATGCCCATGATTATCTCCATGCCCGTTATCATGGCTGCTATCGCTAGTAGATCCACAAACAGCACCAGTTGCATTCCCTACAAGCTTGACAAGTAATGCATCTTCACCAATTTTAACTATGCATTTCCATGGCACAAATAATGTGTCACAACTTGATAATGCACGAAGCAACTTACGCTCTCCGGGCACAACAATTCCTAAAACATCGCCTGAGCAAGTCATTACCAAATCAACTACTCTACCAAGTTTTTTACCATCAATAGTATTAATGACTTCTTTTTCTCTTAAGTCACAAAAAGTTATTTCATTCATAATATAATAAATGCAGTAAGCTAGCGATATATTCCAATTAATCAAAAAAACTTAAAATTAATACAAATTTTAGCCATTATATTATCATTATTATGCTATCTAAAGCTAAAAAATAGCAATAATATAACATAAAGTTATAACTATGTAAATAAAAGCACTGCATGCAATTAACTGCTTGTAGTGCTTTTATAAATATAAAACTAACTAATAATAACATTATTTGCAATAAGTTCTTATTATATTGATTATTTATATAGATTAATTTAGTTCAAAATTAAGTCAATATAAAATACACACAATTAAAACTGTGCACGCATTTTTTTGAGTGCAATTTTTTCAAGTCTTGATACTTGCGCCTGCGAAACTCCAATAAAATCAGCAATTTCAACTTGAGTTTTATCCTTATAATATCTCATACTAAGGATACACTTTTCTTTTTCAGTCAAAATATTAACACACTTTTTAAGCATGATGTTTTCCGTCCAATTAAGTTCATTATCATCCTTAGTACATAGCTGATCCATAATAGCTAAGCTATCATCTTCATCATTATAAATACTCTCATAAATGCTGACAGGCTCGCTAATCGCATTTAATGCACAAGCAATTTCACTAATAGGCTTATCAATTTCCTCAGCAATTTCAAACAAGCTAACTGTTTTTTGCTCACGAATTTCTATAATTTCTCGTGCTTTTAATGCCTTGTACGCTGTATCACGCATACTTCTAGTAACACGAATACTAGTAGATTCCTTAACAAATTTAGTCATTTCACCTATAATCATAGGCACCGCATATGTTGAAAATTTAACATTATATTTCATGTCAAAGTTATTCACAGCCTTAATAAGTCCGATACAACCCACCTGAAATAAATCATCACTATCATATCTAGAATCGTACCTTTGCACCATAGCAAGAACCAGTCTAAGATTAGATGTTATAAACTGATCCCTGACTTCCATATTGTTATTATCTTTAATTTCAATCATCATTTGCACTGCTTCACTAGTGCTAACTTTTGGTAATTTTGATGTCTCAATTCCACATATAAACACTTTATGCATACACACCTCCTCGTATGTAGAAGAAGATTTAGGTATGAATGTATAAATTTGACTATATTTCGAAGATAATTAGATAAAAACCTACAGAATATAGACAATAATTCAGTGGTATATTCTATTATGAGCAAATTATTCAATCATATACCAATATATGTAAATTTATTTTTATAATAAAAAAATTTATGAATAAAATGCTAATAACTAAAGCAAATCAAATTTGATTTGCAATTTCTTTTTTCATTTTTGATATTACTTTTTTTTCTATTCTTGATATATACGACTGAGAAATCCCCATAATATCAGCAATTTCTTTCTGTGTGCGTTTTTGAGTACCTAAAATACCAAAACGCATTTTGATTATTTGGCATTCGCGTTCAGGAAGTTTGTTTGCAGCATTTTTAATGACCTCAACTTCAACAGATTTTTCAACATCGCAAAAAACTGTATTAGGATCAGTACCTAAAATATCAGAAAGTAGCAACGCATTGCCCTCCCAATCTACATTTAGAGGCTCATCAATAGAGATGTTACCCTTATACTTCTGCGACTTTCTAAGATACATTAATATTTCATTCTCAATACATCTTGCAGAGTAAGTAGCAAGTTTAATTTGCTTACTCATATCATAGGAATTCACTGCCTTAATAAGTCCCATTGTACCTACAGAAATCAAATCTTCTATATCCATATTAGTATTATCGAATTTTTTTGCGATATAAACAACAAGTCTTAAGTTGTGCTCAATCAAAACATTACGTGCATCCATATCGCCTAATGCAACTTTTTCAAGCATAGCCTTCTCCATATCAGCATCTAACGGATTAGGCAAAGTATCGCCACCTCCAATATAATGAACATCTCCACAACTGCCTAACCCAAGTATCTTTTTAAACAAATCAATAAACTTCTTAAACATAATTATCCCCTTAATATGTATCGTTATGCAATAGCACTTTATAACCATTATTTAACTGATTAAAAATGCAATAAACACTGTCATATTGCCTATTTTCTATCATAATTTTCGTGACCTTATATACGTCTTTTTTCATCAATCCCGCAAGAGTACCTACCTCGATACTACCAACTGATTTTACATCTTGCTTTAGCGATTCATCAATAACAATAATAGGGTAAATTCCTCTATAATATAATGTATTTCCGCTGTCATAATAAGCCTTCTCTTTAATTATTTTCCTATTTGTATTTATAATAACTTTCTTCACATTACTCTCCTTGACTTTGTTTTTAATTATTAAATTTACTATAATTCTGCTTGAAATTAATATCAATAAAAATAGCGTAGCACCTAGCCCTATGTTAATATTATTAGGACTTGATAATACTTCCTCAAGCGGTTGCCACATATTCATAATCCCGATTATCAATCCACCAAAAGCGAACGTATAACCAAGAAACACTCCAGATAATGCTGAATATTTGCGTAGTGAAATTGGGTTTGCCATAATTAATGTCATTATAAGTGCGACTACAATTTTAAGTACGATATCACCTGTAAATTGCACAAGCGGACTTGCTAAAGCATATAGACTACCAAGCACCGCACTTATCAGCACACGCCACCAAACAATTCGTCGCCTTAAACTCAGCAATGAAACATAAGCAATAAGCAGGTCAATCGCCAGATTATTAATTATCACACATTCAATATAAATTACCATAGCTTTATTATACCTAATTATACATGTTATACATTGCTATTATGTCATTAATATGTCGAAGATTGACTAGTTGTATTTTTGCTAGCAAATGCATATATATGACAATTTATAAATATCATTATAGCCTGATAATAAATGCTTGTCTATAACAAATATCTTTATATCATATTACATGCAATCAAAGAATATTACTACAATCAAAATAAAACACCTGCAACATTGTGCAGATGTTTAAATTGTTAAATTATAATAAAATAAAATACTAATTATTTACTCTAATTGTTTCAGGTATTTCTAAGTCCTTATAATAATACTTTTTATCACGGCTTCCAACCTCACGCATTACTTTGCAAGGATTACCACAAGCAACTACACCTTTAGGAATATCTTTAGTAACAACAGAACCTGCACCAATTACAGTATCATCACCGATAGTAACTCCGGGCATAACAACACTATTTGCACCAATCCATACATTATTGCCGATAATTATTGGTATAGCAAATTGAGTATAATTGCGCCTAAGTTCAGGATCAACAGGATGAGCTGCAGTTGCTATAACAACATTTGGTGCAATCATACAATTATCACCAATAAAAATTTCATTATCATCAACTAAAGTCAAATTAAAATTAGCGTAACAATTCTTTCCCCAGTGAGTATTTAATCCCCAGCTTGCACGAAACGGTAGTTCAATATATAAGTTCTCACCAACTTCTGCAAAAAACTCTGAAATAAGTTTATTCCGCCTTTCAGTATCACTAGGTCTAGTATTGTTAATATCGAATAACATATCCATGCGATTAGTTTGTTCTTTAACAAAATTATCATCGTTACAAATATAAATATCTGTAGTTCTAAGTTTTTCTATAATAGTCATATTCTTATCCACCTTATCATTATTTATTTAATACTTAATTTTCTAAAGATAACAAATTAAAAAATAGACGATACACAAGTGCATCGTCTAAAATTATTAAAATTATCTAACCTCTTTAAGTTTCGCAGCTTTACCAATTCTTCCACGTAAGAAGTATAGTTTAGCTCTTCTAACTTTACCATGACGAATTATATCGATATGGTCAATTTTTGGTGAGTGGAACGGGAATACACGCTCAACACCAATACCGAAAGATAAACGACGAACTGTGAAAGTTTCACGAACGCCACCATTTCTCATAGCAATAACAACACCTTCAAATCCCTGTACTCTCTCACGAGTACCCTCTTTGATCTTTACCCATACTTTAATCGTATCACCGATTTTCACATGTGGTAAATCTGTTCTTAAATTCTCTTTTTCAATTATATCAATAATATCCATATGACTTTACCTCCTAGTATCAAAATGTTCATAAGATTAGTGGAACATCCGAAGTCTTAATTATTTTATCATATTAACTAAATAATGACAAGTGATTTTAACTACTTTCTATATTTTTTCTACACTTTCAGTAAAAGTACTATGAAATATGGATTAATTGATAACTATAGTTATCAATTAGACCAAAATGCATTCTTTATATGCTCAATTTCCGTACCAGTAATTGCAATTATATCAAACCTAATTTCTCTTTCATATAGTTTTTTTCTGTTAATATAAAACTTTGCACACTTAATTATTTGCTTTGCTTTAGCTTTGGTTACTGCCTCTATAGCGGATCCGTACTTGTTAGTAGTACGTGTTTTAACTTCAATAAACGCTAAATATCTGCCGTCAAAAGCTATTATATCTAACTCACCGCCTGCAATATTTACATTGCGTTCAATGATATTATAACCTAATTTTTGCAAATATTCAGCAGCTCTACACTCTCCAGCATCACCTGTTATCTTATTTAACATATCATCCACCTTAATAACTTATTAGTTAAATTACAAATAAAACAATAAAACTTACAACTAAATTAAAGAATTATTTATTCAGTTGCAATAAAAATATCATTATAAACAAACTAAATTAAACAAATTTTTTGATAAAACTATTTCTATGTATTGGACATTTACCATACTTTCGAATAGCGTCAATATGCACTTTTGTACCATAACCTTTATGTTTTTCAAACCCATACTCTGGATATGTTTTTGCATATTCACACATTTTTCTATCTCTAAATACCTTAGCAATAATGCTTGCCGCACCAATAGTATAACTTAAAGCATCACCTTTTATAATTGCTTTTGTATCCATATTAAGATTTAATTCAACAGCATCAATCAGTACTACATCAGGCGTTATATGCAACCCTTCAACAGCCATCTTCATGCATTTTTTAGTAGCATTTAATATATTTATCTCGTCTATTTCTTCAGGCGTCACTTCACATATACAATAGCTAATAGCTTTACCTATAATTTCCGAATATAGCTTATCTCGCTTTTTTTCCGATACTTTTTTACTATCATCTACCCCTTCAATTATATCATCAAGCGGCATAATAACTGCTGCACAGACAACTTCACCTGCAAGTGGGCCTCTACCTACTTCATCAACACCTGCAATATATTTATATCCAAGAGCTATTAATTCTTTCTCATATTTAAGTTTATCTACAAATACCTTTTCCTTAATCATTTGAGTGCTCCAGCATTATATTTCCATATTTTTGCTTTCTAAAATCATCAAGAACAGCTTTGCATAGTCTTTCTATGTCGAATATACCACCCTTTAGCAAAAAACCACGATTTTTGGCCATAATCTCTAGTAATTCATGAATATCTTCTGGAATTTCAGTTAACTTATATCGCTCTTTAAGTCCTTCTACATGATTAACTTTCAAGTATTTAATTAGCTCAATTGCAAGATCCTCTGTATTTAGTATATCTTCGTTAATACTTCCTACAAAAGCCAAGTGCAAAGCGTAAGTTTGATTGTCAAAAGATGGCCACAATGTTCCCGGAGTATCTAAAAGCTCAATGCCTTTTGCAAGATTAACCCACTGTTTACCACGAGTAACACCTGGTCTATCGCCTGTAATTGTGCGTTTAGCACCACATAAACTATTAATTAATGTCGACTTTCCGCTATTAGGAATACCTACAACCATTGCTCTAATACTACGATTAGCACCTTTTGCAAGGTAACGTTCAATCATTTCACTATTCAATTTGCGTAATCCATCTACAACTTTAGCAGTTTTTCCACTAGCACTGTTAGTAACTACAAAAAGTTTTTGCTCATCACGAAACTGTTCTAACCAACCGTTTAAGTCAGCTCTATTTACTAAATCAGCCTTATTTATAACATATAAAATCGGCTTAGTTCCAGCCACTTTATTAAGTGATGGATTAAACGACGCACCAATTGCGCGTGCATCAAGAACATATATTAAGCAATCAACTAGCTTAACATTATCTTCCATCATTCTAATAGCTTTAGTCATATGACCAGGAAACCATTGTATTAACATTTTTTCTCCTTAATTAGGTCAGGTCTACGCTCTTTTGTAACCTTAACCTGTTCATTATGTCGCCATTTAGCAATATTTTGATGATTACCACTTAGTAAAACATCAGGAACTGCCATCTCGTTGAAGATTTGAGGTCTAGTATATTGCGGATATTCTAACAATCCATTACTAAAACTTTCCTCAGATGTAGATTCACTACTACCTAACACACCATCAACATATCTTGCGACTGCATTTATTGCAACCATACAAGCAAGTTCTCCACCAGTTAAAATATAGTCGCCAATAGATAACTCCATATCAATTTCATTATCAATTACTCTTTGATCTACTCCCTCATAATGACCACATAAAAATAGCAAATTATCCTCTTTTGCAAGATCTAAAACTACTTTTTGAGATAAAGTTACACCTTTAGGGGATAGAAATATTCTTTTGCATTTCCTATCAGGATCAATAGCGGACATTGCATCAAATATTGGCTGAGGAGTCATAACCATTCCAGCACCACCGCCAAAAGGATAATCATCACATTTATGATGCTTATCACTGCTATACTCACGAATATCCGTCGCAACAATATCAAATTTCCCGCTTTCTAATGCTTTTCCTATAACGCCTGACTTCATGCACTCAAACATTTCAGGAAACAATGTCAACACATTAATCTTCATAAACTACTATCTGCTCCAATATTTTGCTGTCAAGTTCGATTATTTTATTATCTATATCAACCTTGGTAAGTACGCTATTAATTGCAGGGAACATAAATGAACTGTGGTCGCCAGAACCCTTAACACAATATACATCTGCACTGCCATTTTGCATAATTTCTTCAAGTTTTCCTCGAGATTTTCCGTTAATTTGCACATCACAACCAACAAGATCAATAATTAAATATCTACCTTTAGGAAGAGTTGGCATAACTAGCCTTTCACAAGTGACAACTTGTCCACGCATAAGCTCTGCACTATTTCTATCGCTAATACCTTCTAGCTTAAAAAATACTCCATTAGTAAGGTTTTTAACACTTTCAACATTATACGAAACTTCATCAACTTTAACGCTAGTTAAATTTTGATACAAGTCTTTTTCATCAGTCATAAGTGCAATTTTCACTTCACCTTTAATACCTTGTGCTTTGGTTATTTTACCAATTATTACGATATTGTCCATATCAAGCCTCCTTGATGTTATTAATCTTATTACTTATAAATATTGCAAAATCTACATTGATGTTATTAATCTTATCACATATAAACATTGCAAAATCTGCCTTGAAGTTATTAATCTTATTACTTATAAATATTGCAAAATCTGCTAAAAAAATAGTATAAAAACACGCAAAAAACAGCTGTTTTTGATATGTTTTACGCATGTTTTCTACATTTATTTATCATGTTTATTGCATTTTTCAGCATATTTTATACATTTATTTGTCATATTTATTGCATGTTTATTGCATGTTTATTGCATTTTTTTCGTCATATTTTCTACATTTATTTATCATATTTATTGCATTTTTCAGCATGTTTTAGACATATTTTAGACATGTTTATTGCATGCTAATACATGATTTTTTTGCTAATCGCATACAACATTGCATATTATTTTAATGTATATTAGACTAGTTTATTCGCTAGTTAATTCAATATTTTCCACATCTTCATCCATGTTAATTGCATGATTTTTTCACACTAAATCTTAAGTAAAATATAAGAATAACCCCGCCAATCGAAGGTGGGGTTATAAAATACTCATTAAATTTTTCTCTCATCAATTTCAACATTGTATTTAACATTATGTTTCATACCAGCTGATCTAACGATTGAACGAATTGCTTTAGCTATTCTTCCTTGTTTACCAATTACACGACCTATTTCACTCTTATCAACTAAGATAGTAATAGTATAGTTAACATCGTCAACATTAATGTCAACGTTAGATGGATCATCTACTAATTGGTCAACGATAGTTCTAACTAATTCTAACATTATTTAATGATACCCTCTTTTTTAAGTAATGCTTTAACCGTATCAGTACATTGAGCACCGCAAGCGATCCATTTGTGCGCAAGCTCATGGTTTACTTTAACTACTGATGGTTGTTTAGTTGGGTCATAGTAACCTATAGACTCAATACATTGACCATCTCTTGCTTTTCTGCTATCAGAAGCAACTATACGATAGAAAGGCTCACCCTTTCTTCCCATTCTTGTTAATCTTAATTTAACTGCCATTTTCATATCCTCCAAAAGTATAATAATTTTTATATATATTAATATTTAATATCAAATTAATTGAGATAAGTTATCCTAAAAAGGCATTCTCATCATTCCATGTTTATTTCCGCTAGACATTTTTCGCATCATATCCTTTGTCTGCTCAAATTGTTTCATCAGTGCATTTACTTCCTGAATTGTTGTCCCACTACCATTTGCAATTCTCTTTCTGTGAGAACTTTTAAGTAGTGAAGGATTAACTCTTTCCTTATTAGTCATAGACCTAATAATAGCTTTCATACTATCAATTTTTTTCTCATCCATGTCTAAACTTGCACCTTTAAGCTTACTTGAAAGACCCGGTATCATGCTAATCATGTCTTGCATATTGCCCATACTGTTCATTTTTTCGAACTGATCTAAGTAGTCATTTAAGTCAAAAGATTTCTCTTTTATCTTTTTTTGTAATGCGATAGCTTCTTCTTCAGTGATTGCACCTTGTGCTTTCTCAA
The DNA here is from genome assembly GCA_947037025.1 of uncultured Clostridia bacterium. GTDB lineage: Bacteria > Bacillota > Clostridia > Christensenellales > UBA3700 > MGBC100798. The sequence continues at coordinate 9,792 of CAMQSU010000018.1, forward strand.
TTAAAGTCAGCACATCGCCCATTCCTAAAATTCTAGATGCCATGCGGTCAGGATGAAAAATTTCAATATCATTCATCTTCTCGCCGATACCACAGAACTTAACCGGTTTACCAGTAACTGCTCTGATTGATAATGCAGCACCGCCTCTTGTATCACCGTCAAGTTTTGTAAGTACAACACCAGTTATTTCTAACTTTTTGTTGAATGTATCTGATACATTTACTGCATCTTGACCAGTCATACTATCTACGACAAGTAATATTTCTGCCGGTTTAAGAACCTTTTTAATCTTTGATAACTCATCCATAAGAGTGTCATCAATATGCAATCTACCAGCAGTATCAACAATCATTATATCATGACTGTTAGACTCAGCAAAATCACGAGCTTTTTTAACTATCTTGATTGGGTCAATTTGACCAGCCTCAAATACAGGAACTCCGATGCTTGAACCTACAATCTGCAATTGCTTAATCGCTGCGGGTCTATATATATCACCTGCTACAAGTAGCGGTTTTTTACCTTGTTTCTTTAGCATATTAGCTAGCTTGCCGCACATAGTTGTTTTACCAGCACCTTGCAAGCCGCACATCATAATAATTGTTGGTGGTTTATCAGAAATATTTAACTTGCTGTGTTGTGCACCCATAAGTTCAACTAATTCATCATTAACTACTTTAATTACTTGTTGCGCTGGAGATAAACTCTTAAAAATTTCCTCTCCTATAGCCTTTTCACTAACTTTTTTAATAAATTCTTTAACTACTGTGAAATTAACATCTGCTTCAAGTAGTGCGATACGCACTTCCCTCATTGCTCCCTTAACTTCCAGCTCGGTAAGTTGTCCTTTGTTTTTCAGCTTAGAAAAAATATGTCCTAACTTATCACTTAAACTATTAAATGTCGCCATTATTTCCCTCCATTAGCACATCTAAACTTTTCAGTTCAGATTGGATAGCATTTAACTGCTCACCGCTTAACTTACTTTCGATAGCAGAAATACATGTATGCAACTTCAAATTTTTCTCATGTAGTTGCAGAATATTTTCATACTTAGTTAAAAGTTGCTCAGCTCGCTTAATACTGTCCCTAACCGCTTGGCGTGATACGCCAAACTGCTCTGCAATCTCAAATAAAGATATGTCACAGTCATAATAGAGTTTTATCATATCGCACTGATGTTCCGTTAAAAGCTTACCATAATAGTCATTATATCTTGCAATATATAGTTTATCCGACTTGGACACTTAACCCTCCAGTACTGTAAAGGCGATTACCTTTACACCAATTATAATACAACTCGACTACAATGTCAAGCAATTTTTGCAACTTTTTTATACAATTATAAAATTTTAATCTTTATAATTTGCAAAATACCTTTTAGCTTTATATTTGAGCTTTGTGTTTATTATATTGGAACTAGCATATAAGTCATCATCAATTATAGTATTACTGATAAGGTTTTGAACTTCATTAGTAACTTTTGATATATCAACTGTGGCAGCTAAGCTATTTGTTCCAAAATGTTTTGAGATAATAGTAACCATATATTTTTCAAGACGAGAGCTATATTTCCATACAGCAAACATCATAACACACAGTCCAACACCTAAGATAATCCAAATTAATATGCCCCACCATGTATCAAAAGGTATAAAACTTATAGTTTCTGCACTTAGACAAGTAACAGTAATACCTATTGGTCTTGTGATTATCTGCATTATGAAGAATGTACCATATGACATTCCTAAAACTCCTGCAAACATACATAGCAAATCATCAGGGAATACTGGGAATAAGAACATAAGGAAAAGCATCATTTTATCTCTACCTTTTAGCATTTTTTGATACTTATAATACGTCTTAGCACCTACCATCCATACAACAAGCTTTACGCCGAACGCACGACCTAAAAAGAATGCAAACATTGATCCAATTATCATGCCAATAGTACTATATAATACAACTTCAGGAATGCTAAACATTGACATGCCGGCAAGAACTGTAAGGGCTGATGGGATTGGAACAAAAGTTACTTGAAGAAACTGAATTAGAATATATGCGATTGGCCCCCAAACACCTGCTTTGCCCATAAGCTCTGCAAGTCCATCTTCATTTTGAATAATTTCTAGTCCGCCAGTTTTAAGTAATCCAAGAAAAATAGCCATCGCTAAACATCCAAATACTAACGATAAAAAAGTTATTTTAAAAATTGTTTCTTTTCTTTGTTGAATTGCAATCACACAAATTAACGCGCATAGAAAGGTGGTAATAATACCTAAAACAGGCATATAAACTGGATATTCATCATAGAGAAATAAGCACTCAATCATAAGTAGAATACTGAATATTACTGCTGATACGGAAAAGGTGGCTTTAGTTTTTTCACTCATAATCTTTCTCCTAAAATTTTATCTACTTCTGCTCTTGCAAGTCTATCACATTCGTTATTAAACTCATTATCACTATGTCCTTTTACTTTAATAAACTGAACATTATGAATTTTAGTAAGCGCTAAAAGCTTTTTCCAAAACTCAACATTTTTTACTTGATCTCTGCCGCGTTTCCAATTATTTGTCTGCCATTTATCTATCCAATTTTGCAAAAAAGCATTTACGACATATGCGGAATCACTATAAAGATTAACAGTGCATGGTTCACGCAAAGTTTCCAGTGCGGATATAACTGCCTGCAACTCCATTTTATTATTGGTGGTTTCTTCCTCACCGCCAGAAATTGCTTTAACCTTACCATTAAACATTAACACAGCTCCCCAGCCGCCCGGGCCAGGATTAAAACTGCAAGCACCGTCAGTATAAATCTCCACTAATTTCACTTACCTAACTCCTCTGACCTTGATCTACACTTAGTCATTGCACTATCAATTATATCATATAAGCCGTCCGCTCTAAAACTTTGCACCGCTTCAATAGTAGTTCCGCCTTTAGAGCACACCGCATCAATAAGATTTGTGATTGGTTCATCTTCATTTTTCACCATAGAAACAGCACCTTCAAAAGTTTTTAACACAGCCTGCTTTGACATATCATAACTAAGCCCATGATTCATTCCACTTTTTATCATTCCTTCTATAAACATATATACATATGCAGGACCGCTTCCGCTAACGCAAGTGATAGTATGGAACATTTCCTCTTCAAGATAACAAATATCTCCGACTGATGAAAACACCTGCTCAACAAATTTCTTTTCATCAACTGGCAATGACTTATTAGTTTTAATCGCTGTCATCCCTTGCTTATACTTGCACGGAGTGTTAGGCATTACACGAGTAACATTTACACTCTCGCCAAAGTCCGCTTTTAGAATGTCATATGTGATACCCGCCATAATACTGATTACATGCTTCGCCTTGCATTTGCTAGAAAGATCAGCTGCTATACTCTTGTAAATTTGCGGTTTCACAGCAAGTAAAATATATTCACATTCTGATAATACAGCAATGTTGTCTCGAAATGTTTTTACACCGTCAATATTTATATCAGTCGTAGGGTCGCTTGCAATTATTGCAGCTGCTGGCAAAACTCCCGCATCTACAATGCCGCAAACTATAGCTTTTGCCATATTGCCCGCTCCAATAATTCCTAGATTATAATTAAAATTCATAAATTCTCCTAAAACAATTGACTTTTGAAACACAATGTTATATAATATGAAAGCTTAGGGGAGTGGCTCAACGGTAGAGTAGTGGTCTCCAAAACCATTGGTTGCGTGTTCGAATCGCGTCTCCCCTGCCATATACAACTGTTTGATTGTTCAAATAGTTGTATTTTTTCGCCAAAATCATTCAATATGACTTTTGACTCCTCTATTTCATGTACTATTTCATTATAATATAATTAATCAAATAATACAAGTATATTTTACAACTTTTATTATATAAATTTATATATATATCCTACATTTTTCATAAACGGTATTTAATATTGCCAGCGGCAATATGCATGTTGACAAATATTAATAGCGACAGAGATATTTCTCTGTCGCTATTGTTATGCTATGTGTAATGTATTATATTGTATTACTTTGTTAATTGAATTATGCTGCCATTATATTTTTATATCCTAATGCTTCCATTGCTTTTATATATGCAAGTTCATTTGTGATATCGTTATTATAATAGTTAAGCATTTTACCCTCTGAATTATACGGGTCAATTGAAGGAATATCATACTCAGCTGTAGGTTGCATTGGGTTTTTATGAAAGTTCATCCAACCAGTATGAATGCCGTTAGTTGCTGTTGGCACATCAAAATATCCGATAGTTAAATGCAATATTAAATTATATCCCGGAACGTGGTACCCTATTTGTGCAACACCTTTTCCGTAAGTTGCCTCACCTACTATAGTAGTTTCTGGCATATACCCGCGAAGTGCCCCCACAAGACCTTCACTAGCACTTGCAGAGCTACCATTAATTAGCACTACAAGCTCATAATCTGTCTTGTTTTTGCCAACAAATAAATCATTGGATTTTGTAGAGGTATAAAATACATCTTCTTTTTTATTCTTATCAATCACTCTAACCACTGGCAGTTTTTTTCCTGTTTGATTATCAATAAGGTAAGTTGCAATTGTCGCTAAGTTTGTAATTGCTCCGCCACCGTTATCTCTCAAATCTAGTATCAATTTGTTATTGTTAGATGTAGTAAACTCCTCAGCTGCTGCAATAAAATCACTAGCATCCTCGCCCGCAAAAGTATTAAGATCAATCATTCCAACATTTCCGCCCATATCATGATAATAAGCATCTTTCGACGCAGCAGTACCTTTTGTTAAATTAAATTTTGCATAGCTTGTCACGCCATTGATTTTACGTTCAACTACAAAACTGCTTGTCTTGGCACCTAGTAGTGTTTCATCATTTAGCAAATCTCTATTTAAACCTTTTACGTTAACTCCGTTGATTAATATTATTAAATCACCTTTCATCATATGAGCCTCAGCAGCAGGTATGCTTCCGTTAGTAGGTTCGCCTTTTGAATTTACCGAAACCCCAAGAGTATTACCTGCTGAAGATTCTTCCTCAATATTAGTAATGTAATGATGATTAATTGAGTCGCTTTTGATTGACATTCCAAACATTGGTGATGCCTCCGAATCAGTCAAGATTAACCCGCTAAATTGGTCAAGCATACTAGATACCCCAAGTGCCGCTGCTTTGTCAAAATCTTCACGAGAAATGTCCTCATAATAGTATTGATCAATTAATTTATATAACTCGTTAGTTAGCTTCATATCCTGACTATTAAGCAAGTTAGCATTTCCTATAAAGTACCCACCTAGACCGCCTGCAAGTAATACTGTAATAGCGACAATGATTGATACTAACACCATTAACCATTTAGGCATTTTATCTTTTTTCAAGTATCCATACATATCATCATGCTTGGGCATATCACCATTATTATTGTTAAACCCATTTTGATTGTATCCTTGATTACTATTTTGGCTAGCGAAAAAATCATAATCTTGATTTGAACTGCTATTATAATTATTCCCCTGTTTAGGCTTATAAAAATCATCTTGATTAATTTGGCTGCTAGATTGGCCAAATTCATTTTGTCCTACTAGACTGTTTTGCTTTAACATATCGTCTTTATTATTTTGCAAACCATGCTCAATTGAATCAGTATCTAAATTGTGATTATGGTTGCTTATATCATCAATTTCAGCATCATTATCCGCATCAATTTTACTATCATCACTATTTAAATTAATATCATCTGGTTTTTTTTCAAAATCATTCTCGTCCATAGTTCTCCTTTATTTATACATCAAATTATTTGTGTATTTTATCTTATATTATGTTTCATATTATTATATTTTTCAATCATTTTTAGCTATCTTATGATTAAAATTGAAAACTTATTAATTATTTATATCGAAATCTTTCGCTCTGAACTAAAATCATACATATTGTAATTGCTTGGAGTGAAATCAAAGAACACATCCTCTCCAACCACATATTCAATCTTGCCTTTATATACTAATTTAAATAGTTCATCTTCTGCTTTTATTGTTATTATCCCATCAATATAACTTACAAATGCGCCGCAAAACACACCCGATTGACTTATACTAATATCAGCTTGAGGTACTGCAATAATGCCGTCTAAAAATACATTTGAAGTCAATATTTTATTATAATTTACTACCTCATCAAATATTGTTACAGTTCCATCATTATTTATATCACAAGGAAATGCGACAACTTTATCTTCATGAATATACTTAAATGAGGCTAATGTACTATCAAGTTTTGAAATTTCGCTCATCCTGCCAAAATCAGCAACAGAGTTATAACATAAAAAACCAATATTGTTAGCATTTAATTTTTTCGCAAAATGCAAAGATGATACAGCAATGATTACTGTTTTACCTTTAAATAAACTTGCTATTATATTTGCAATTTTGTTGCATTCAGCATTTGTTAATCCGGTGAATATGTCGTCAATTAAATACAATTTTCTTGATATGGTGGCAAGCCTTGCAAGGCTACATACTACTTTTTCATATCTTGATAATGTTTTGCCTAGTCTTTGCAAATGATTTTCTAGCAATGTTGTTTTAATTATCTCCTCTAATCGTGTATTTATATCTATTTCATCAAAATTTCTTACAATAAGGGGATATTTAATGTTGTATAATACACTTTTATGATTAAAAAATGGCAAATCACTAGTAATTAAACCTATATCTCTATCTTTAATTGGATAATCTGTAATATCAACACCATCTAGAATTATACTTCCGCTACTCAACTTTTCTAGTCCTGCAATTATTGCAAGAAGCGTTGTTTTACCGGCAATAGGAGAACCCAAAAACACAGAGATATCTCCCTTGCTAATCGCAAAAGAAACGTACCCTAAACTTCTATATCCACCGCTATATGTCTTGCCGGCATTTTTTACTTGCACATAATTATTTTCCATATAATACATAATACCATATTTCACGGCTAATATCAAGCACTAGGCAAATCCTACCAAAATTTTACTATAATTTGCAGCTTATATACAATCAATCTAAAGTTTGAGTATTAAAAAAGTCAGTATTCAATAATTGAATACCGACTTATTATTAATTTAGTAAAATTTATTTTATAATAATGTTGAACGCAACTCCTCTCCGCTTAATGGAGATAGGTACGATATTGGTACATCAAACACAGTAACTGCGCCAGTCTTACCTTCGCAACTTAACTTTGCAATTGCTCTTGCATATGCTGCCAGGACACTTGATGTGAACTGTGGATTAGAATCAAGCTTGATTGATAACTCTAATACATGATTATTGCCTTTAGATGTTTCGCCTGATCTTATTACAAATCCTCCATGAGGCATTGTGCTGTGATTTAATTTCAACTCATCTTCAGTGATAAAATTAACCTCAGTATCATAATCTGCAAAGTAATTTGGCATATTTATAATTTCTTGCTTAATTGCATTTTTATCCGCACCATTATCTGCAACAACATAGCATAATCGAGAATGCTTTTCACGAGTAGTTAGTGTTGGATTTGTGCCAGCTCTAACTAACCCTAGCGCTTCTTTTATTGGCACTGTATATTGTATAGCATTTTTTACGCCGTCAATTCTTCTGATTGCATCGCTATGACCTTGTGAAACACCTTCTCCCCAAAAAGTATAATCAGTACCATTTGGTAAAATTGCACCAAAAAGCATCCTAGATACAGAGAAAATACCTGGATCCCAACCTACTGATATTATACCTAATTTTCCACTTTTTTTAGCAACTTTATCCATCGCATTAAAGTACTCAGGAATTTTTGCGTGAGTGTCAAAAGAGTCAACAGTATTAAAATTTTCAAGCATTTCAAGTCCTTGAACAGGCAAATCAGTAGCAGAGCCACCGCACATAATTAATACGTCGATTTTGTCTTTATAATTCAAGATATCCTTGACATTTACTGACTTTATTCCGCTTACAGTTTGCACCCCGTCACGCCTTGTGAATACTCCTACAAGCTCCATATCAGCCGAATTATTTACTGCTAGCTCTACCCCTCTGCCCAAATTACCATATCCTAGTATACCTACTTTGATCTTCTTCATATTGCCTCCATATTGTGCTTATTTCTTATCTTCTTTATTATATCATACAATCGCCAAAATTGCGATTGTTTTTAACGTGAGAATTGATTATGAATATTGCAAAATATTATTATCACTATAATTATTACTTATATCTCATTGTTTATTATAAATAATCTGTAATATATTAATTGTATATTTGCGAGTAGCTAATTGACTGAAGCAATTATCAATTTTTTATGCCTATTTTTATACTGACTTTTTACCCGATAGTCCTTCTACAAGTGCTCTGTGAGTATTAAGAACCATGCAATTTACATATCTAACATCACTTAACATATCTTTTGCACTAGTGCTTTCGGTGCTAATATTATCAAGCGCGCCGATTACTGCAGATAACTGCATTCTAACTTTATGTACATGTTCATTATCAATGTCTTCATCAGCCATTGCTTCATAATCAACTAACATATTATTAATTCGATCTCGAAGCTCCTTAGCCTTGCTTTTTGCAGCAACGAAATCATATTTTCCGCTATCAATATTTAAAGCGATACTGAACAGTCCATCATATAACACGTCAGCATATTTAATCGTGTCACGAGTGGATTTTCGTGTAGATGTAGGAAAAAGCCCATAGTTAATATCGCCTATACTTATCTCATAAATACTCGTCACATATCCATTCAAATTTAGCTTTGCAGATACTGATAGTGCGTCATTTTTAGATGAATAAACTTCCGCTATTACTCTATATATTTGGTCGTTTATGACATAACCGCCAGCACCAGCAGCACGAACTTCACTAGATGTTAATCTAGCAGAGTTTGCATCATCAAAACTTGCAAGCTCGACTGCATAATATGTTTCAGTCACTACCTTCCCTGTGAAAAGACCAACAGTTTTGTCAATAATATAACCGCCTGATAGTGCGTCAGCAATGACGACAACAAGCCCAAAACAGACTATCATCATAAGCATTGCAATCGCAAAATTAGATTTACCGCTTCGCTTTCCTCTTTTACTTTTTTTCACTTGTCCACTATTATCACGGTTATAATTATAACCACCATCATTATAGGTATTGCCGCTACTAGCTGCACTAGATTTTACCGATGGAAGCTCAAGTTTTGCAATACTTCTTGATATAATCGACATAGAATTAGTAATCTTACTTGAAATATCTACTGGATCATTAACTGATATTGCAGTGATTCTAGGAATATCTGCCGAAAGCGATCCCACTCGTGCGATGCTTCTTTCATCGACTATCTCGCCAGCAATATCAATATAATCATCTTTAGTCCGATTACCATGCCTTATAGATCCGCCATCGTAGCTAGATCTACTTTCATGTCTGCCCGATCTGCTCTCGCTTCTCGATCTATTATCATATCTGCCAGCTCTGCTATCATTGCTCGTTTTGCCATCAAATCCTGAGTGCTCAGCATATTCACTATAATTATTTCCGCTGTCATTAAATCGATCATAATTTTCCGAACTATTGCCGTCATTACTTTTGCTTTTTTTGTTGCGATTATATGCATAAGCACTATAATCTATCTCTTCTTCATTATTATTTTCTGTCATAAAAATACTCCTTATGCTTATAACCATGTTACCATACTAATGTGGTGATAACAGTTATGCAAACTTTATAGTATATTTTATGCAGCAGAATTTATATTTATGACATTAGACAAGCAGCAAAATTTGCTACTTTTACATTTATATAATTAATGTTTTTAATATAATACGTCAATTGAATATTACTTTAATAATAAGGTATACTTATATTGCATTATATAACAAAGATTAATTTCTTGTATATTTATCTACTATTACCCCTGCTTCAGTAAACATTTGAATACTGAAATCGTCTGGGTATCCATGCTCAAATACAACGCGGACAATACCTGAATTAATAATCATCTTTGCACAGATTGAACATGGTTGATGCGTGCAATACAATGTTGCACCATCAATACTAACACCTAGTTTCGCTGCTTGTATAATAGCGTTTTGCTCTGCATGGACAGCAAAACAAACTTCATGTCTTGTGCCGCTAGGGATAGATAATTTTTGGCGAATGCATTCACCTTTTTCTACGCAACTAGTGATACCGCTGCTAGCACCATTATATCCAGTAGTAATCATGCGCTTATCTCTTACAATAACTGCACCGATTTTTCTGTTAGGCTGGAAGCAGCTTGCCCAAGTCGACACTAAAGTTGCCATTTCCATCATACGGTCATCCCATTTATTCATAAATATCTCCCTATATATTAGTTTTTTACTATTATATATTACAACAATTCTGCAGAATTGTCAATAATATTTTTACCACATTAAATAAACCGACTAATATTTGCATTGCTAATATAATAGCTGTAAATTAATATTAATATAACAAAAATACATTTACAAACATTCATCCTTGTGATATAATGATTTAGAATGATAATCATGTCATTAGTTACAATATTGTATAAATTAAACTTTGGAGGCAAAACAATGACTATTAAACCCTTATTTGATAAAATCGTAATAGAATCAGTAGAGAACGCTGATAAAACCGCTAGTGGCATCGTGCTACCAGGAACTGCTCAGGAGAAACCTCAGATGGCTAAAGTCATCGCTGTTGGCCCTGGCGGTATTATTGACGGCAAAGATGTCGTTATGCAGCTAAAAATTGGCGATATCGTATTATTTAACAAGTACGCTGGGTCAGATTTTAAGCTAGAGAATCGTGAAGTAAGCATATTAAAGCAATCAGACGTATTAGCTATTGTTGAGAAATAATAGCATAGTTTTTGGAGGAAATAACAATGGCAAAGAAATTTAAGTATGGCGAAGACGCCAGAAAAGCATTAGAAATTGGAGTAAACACTGTTGCAAATGCAGTAAAAATTACTCTAGGACCTAAAGGTAGAAATGTAGTATTGGATAGAAAATACGGCTCTCCACTCATCACTAATGATGGTGTTAGCATTGCTAAAGAAATTGATCTTGAAGACAGCTTTGCAAACATGGGTGCGCAATTAATTAAGGAAGTATCTATCAAGACTAACGATGTAGCTGGAGATGGAACTACTACTGCCTGCGTACTTGCACAAGCAATTGTCCGTGAAGGATTAAAGAATGTTGCAGCTGGCGCTAACCCAGTTATCCTTAATAAAGGAATCAAGTTTGCAGCAGAAAAAGTTATAGAAAGTCTTAATGAAATAAGCAAGCCAATTGCATCAAAGCAAGCTATTGCGCAGGTTGCAAGTGTATCTGCAGCTGATGATAGTATAGGAACATTTATATCAGATGCTATGGAAAAAGTCGGCAATGATGGAGTTATCACAGTTGATGAATCTAAAACAATGCTGACTGAGCTTACTATTGTTGAAGGTATGCAATTTGATAGAGGTTACGCCTCTCCTTATATGGTAACAAATACTGACAAGATGGAAGCAATTATCGACGATGCTGTTATACTTATTACTGATAAAAAAATATCTAACATACAGGAAGTTCTTCCTATTTTAGAGCAAGTCGTAAAAAATGGTATGAGATTACTTATTATCGCTGAAGATATCGAAGGCGAAGCATTATCAACAATCATCGTAAATAAATTAAAAGGCGTTTTCAATTGCGTTGCAGTTAAAGCACCTGGATTTGGAGATAGAAGAAAAGCAATGCTTGAAGATATTGCAATTTTAACAGGCGGCGTTGTTATCAGTAGCGATTTAGGACTTGAACTTAAAGACACTACTCTTGAGCAATTAGGTCATGCAAGACAAGTTAAAGTTGATAAAGATAATACTACAATTGTTGGCGGGTCTGGTAACGTTGATAATATAAAAGGACGTGTATCATCTATCAAGGCACAAATTGTAGAAACTACATCAGACTATGACAAAGAGAAACTTACAGAGCGCCTTGCAAAACTTGCTGGCGGCGTTGCAGTGATCAATGTTGGTGCTGCAACAGAAGTTGAAATGAAAGAGAAAAAACTGCGAATTGAAGATGCACTTGCTGCAACTCGAGCTGCTGTTGAAGAAGGAATTATTCCAGGTGGCGGCGTTGCTCTACTTGGCACAATACCATTCGTTACAAAATGTATTTCAAATCTTGTTGGTGATGAATTAACTGGTGCTATGAGCGTACTTAAAGCATTGGAAGAACCTATCAAGCAAATTGCAATTAATGCAGGTGTTGAAGGCGGAATAATTGTCAACAATATTTTAACTAGTAAAAAAGGTGTTACTTATGGGTACAATGCTTTAACTAACGAATATTGCGACATGATTAAAGCTGGAATAATTGACCCTACAAAGGTTACAAGATGTGCTCTTCAAAATGCTGTAAGTGTTGCTACAATACTTTTAACAACTGAAGTTTTAGTTACCGATATTCCAGAACCTGTTGCTGCTATGCCGCAAGGAAATATGGACGGAATGTACTAAGAAATTTTATTAAAATAAAACAAAATTTATATAAATTAATAGCTGATACATTATAAAATGTATCAGCTATTTTTTTATCAGTTTTGGCAAATTATTCAATACAATAAATATATAATTATTGATATTTTATTGCAAATTGCATTATATAAAATCAAATCAATGATTACAAGTAAATAATCATAATCTTATCTAAAACATGTAGTATACAGCTATATTATAGCTGTATTAGACAATTTAGACATATATATACAGCACATATTTATTATTTCACGTGAAATAATTATGCATTTTTCTATAATTATATTTATAATAATTGCATATTTTTTAATAATAATTTTAACAGGTTTCAATATTGTTTATTAGATAATATAAAATATAAAAATGACTGTCGCAATAGTCTGCGACAGTCATTTTATTTTGCTAAATAAATATTAATCTTCGGTGTTTTTATCTGTATTATTATCAAAATTTCTTTCAGTAATATTTTCAGATTTATCTAGCTTTAACTCATTCAGTTCTTCATTGCAATCTAAATTTACTATATCAATCGCATTGTTACTGTTTGATATATTACCGGCGCCATTTAAAAGGTCATTTTCGCTAATATTATCTAATTTATTATCGCTACCATTTATCAATTCATTTTCATCATCATGGTTAAAAAATATGTTATGTTCACGCATCTCATATTCTTCCACTGCTCCACACTCATCGCCAGAATCATACAAAACATCATCTGTTGTAGTAGTGCCAGTATCAGGAATTTTTTTATTAACAATATACTTCATATTTTTAAATACAAGCATCATCATCAAGTCATATAGCAAGAATAGAGGTATGCTTCCTAATGAAAAAATTAGATATGTTAATTTAATTTCCGCCCCAAAGAATATAACTATTGGAGTAACTGTAGACAATGCAAACCATAGTATTACTAGTGCTATTTGCAAGTAAATAAGTTTAATTAAATAGCCAAAAGTGTATTTTAATGCGACACCAATTGTCTTATTTTCTCTGCCATGCTTCAGTTTAATTGTAGCAGTTTTCTCCATCCACGGCATAAATACATCCTCAATTGCACGCTGAATTACAGCATATAAACCAAAGAATATAATAAATGGTGCAGACCCGATAGGTCCACCAATAAAGAATGCTGATAATGCTACAACAATATATACTAAAATACTAGCCATCCATGACTTTTTAGTCAATGGTAATATTACGAAAATTGCACTTAATGTTGCAAAAGTCAAACTCATTATTTCAATATAAATAGATGCGGTTACGCACAATAATGCAAGCGCGCTAGATACAGCTGCGATTGCAATAATTCGGCTTCGTTTCAAATTATCACCTCTATTTTATATTAGCAGCAAGAAATTAAATCTCCGCCACAACACTCGCAACAATTATCCATACACATCATGCAGCAGCAAGTATCACAACAAGCTTTACTGTTTTGTTGTTGCTGTGTAGGTTGCGCATATCCTGCACGATTTTGGTTGTTTTGATTATTTTGATTTGATTGATTCATGTTAGCGTTAGGCTGATTAAAAGGATTTGTTTTAGCCATATCTTCATTTAATCTAGAAAGTGCATTGGTGTATTTTTGATTAGTTGGGTCTAAATTAACACTAATTTCTAACTGCTTTTTGCTATCGTCTAACCAGTTTTTCTTATAGTAAATTATAGACTGATAGTAATGCCAGTCTGCATCTCTGTACTCAATATTGTCAAGTTTTTTCTGCGCTTCTTCAAGGCTTCCTGATTTAACTAAACTACTAATTGCATCATACTTATATGTTGGATTATCATAGCTTGCCCTTGATTTTGCAAGCTCACGACATTCAGCATAAGCTAACTCTAACTCTTCTAGTTTTTTAGTGGCAAGAGTCCCCTCTTCACCTTCAAGAAATCTGTCTGTTTTGTATTTCATGCTAAGGACTCTGTAAGCCTCATCAATTTCCACAAATGTTGCATCACTATTTATTCCAAGAACTGAATATGCATCTTTATACATTTTATCCCCTCCAATACTCAAATCCGATTATGTACTGAGTATTTATAAAATTAATATTGTTAAGTAATTTATATACGTGCTTTTTTGCAATCACATTTATTATTTAGTATTTCCTTTGACCTCATCAGTATTCCATACCAAACTATATTTGTAAGCGGCCCTTCATTAATTGTCAACTCAATCTGCTGAAAGCATTCATACATTTTGTTATAACTAGACATTAAAATAAACTCCAATCTAGCAAAATTATCCGCAAAGAATTTGTCCTTACCCTCGTAATTATAGCCTACTAAAAGTGGGTTAAACTCTTTTTTCTTATTGTCTTTATCAAGATCATCAATAGCATCAATAAAATAAATCCACTTACCGAGAAAATACATTAGATTTTCCACAGCTTCGGTTGATTTATCGCCTAATAATTGCTTTATAGATTGCCTTAGCATATTTGCAAATGGGTCGGCAAGCTTATCAATACTAGTTTCATTTGCTTTTTCATAATCACGTAGTCTGCCATATTCAGTAGCAAACAAGCTATCAAGCTCTGGCAAATGTTTTTTTGCCTTTTTATATTTAGATGACACTACTGCTACGCGAGCTAAACTCTTAACTGGATTAGGTTTGCGACTATCAAGTTTATCATCAAGCAATTTGTAATACATTAAAAGAGTATTTACATCAACAATCCTGTCTGTAACTTCATCGCCTTTTGCAATTGATTTCTTTTTTGGCGATAATATGCAAGGTTCGTTTTTGTATTCCGATTTTAGTCCTAAAATGTCATGAACTAATAAATCAAGAAAGACTAAATCGTAATTTGTGCTAAGTCGCATGAATTGTCCACAATCTTGACCTATTCTTTTGCAAAGTCCGCAATAGTGCGCTCTGTAATGATAGTAGTCTTTCATGTACATATTCATTTTGTCAGGTATAACATATCCAAACATTTTTTTGCCTCATCTTTAGTATTTAACAATACTCTAATTGTTAGCGTAGCCAAACATTTTGACTAATGCGCTAATAATCTTATCAAACACGCTAAAATTTATAGCTGATATAAACCTACTTTTTTATAAACTTTTCTCAGCATCTTTTGCGCTAGATAATTAGCACGCTCTGCACCATCTTTTGCGATGCTTGCTAGATGCGCTTTATCACACATTAATTCATTGTATTTTATTCTAATCGGGGTTAGTAGCGTATCAACCGCCTCGCCGACATGCTGTTTGAATACGCCATAAGACATATCCGCACATTCTGCGAGTGCTTGATCAATAGTTTTGTTAGTTACCGCTGCATATATTGTTAGCAAATTAGTAATACCTGGTTTATCCTCGCCTATCCTTATACTATTATCGCTATCAGTTACAGCTTTTTTGAACTTGTTCATAACCTCATCACGCGAGTTAAGTATAGATATTGTTGCATTAATATTTTCATCGCTCTTGCTCATTTTGCTAGTAGGATCAGCTAGACTCATTATTTTAGCGCCCATTTTTGAAATGTAAGGCTCTGGAACAGTGAAAGTCGGGCTATATGCGTTGTTAAATCTGTTAGCTATATCTCGGCTTAGCTCCAAATGCTGCTTTTGATCAACACCGACTGGAACCATTGCTGTATTATATAGTAGAATATCTGATGCCATAAGGACAGGATAATCCATAAGTCCCATATTAATATTATCCGTATGCTTGCTTGATTTGTCTTTGAACTGAGTCATTCGACTAGCCTCTCCAACATATGTATAGCAATTAAGAATCCATGTTAATTCCGCATGTGCAGGAACATGAGATTGGAAATACATAATATTCTTCTCCGGACATACCCCACAAGCTAAGTATTGTGCAAAGAAACTAAGAGTTCTTGCTCTGAATTCAGCTGGATTCTGCCTAACAGTCAACGCATGTAAATCCGCTATACTATATAAACATTGATAATTGTCATCATCCTGAAGTTTTAGCCAATTGCCAAGTGCTCCGATATAATTGCCTAAAGTGATACAGCCCGTTGGTTGTATACCACTGTAAATTATTTTTTTATCCATTATTGCACCTCCAAGATATATATTTTATTATATCATATTAAATTATCCTTGTAAACCTATTTATATGCATATGTATAATTATACCGATTAATGAATCTATAATTGAACAATTCGACACATTTCTTTACTTATCACACACAAATAGACAGAAAAATTATGTGTATTATATTAAAACAACACACATAATTTATCTTTTAATTTTATATTGAACTATTAGCTAAATAATTCTTGTACTTTCTTCATAATCTTTTTGCTTTGTTTCTTCATTGACTTTTCTAAACCCATATTTCTACCCATAAATGCATATGTCGCAACTGCGCCAGTACCCATTCCGATTACTAAACTTGTTTTCATAACTCACCTCCTACACAAAGTATGTGTAATTGCAAGTAAATTACAATATAAATTTACATTTAGAAATTGCAAAGTTCATTAAATTCATGATTATAAGACATTTAGCCGTTTATTATAAAGATTTTTTTGCTTTATAGTCAGCAATAGCATCCTTGATAGCTTCTTCAGCTAGCACTGAACAGTGAATTTTTTGTGGCGGTAAACCCTCTAAAGTTTCTACAACATCACTATTTGTGATATTAAGAGCACTGTCAATATGCTTTCCGATAATCATTTGAGTCGCAACAGAGCTTGTAGCAATTGCCGCAGCACAGCCAAAAGTCCTGAATTTTGCGTCAGTTATAATGCCGCTATCATCAATCTTCATGCTTATTTCCATGATATCTCCGCAACTTGCATTGCCAACTTTGCCAACACCGTCAGCGTCCTCAATAAATCCTACATTCTTAGGAGCTGCAAACTCCTGCATTACTTTTTCGTTATACATTAAAAGTACCTCCTTCTTTTCTTGCAAATAACGGCGACAACTCTCTTAGGTTGTCAGTTATTTCTACAAGGCTTTTCACTACATAGTCTACTTGTTTTTTTGTGTTAGATAATCCGAAACTGAATCTCAATGACCCGTGAGCAAGCTCTATCGGTAGCCCCGTTGCAAGTAAACTATGAGATGGCTCTAAACTTCCTGATGAACAGGCTGAACCGCTTGACACTGAAATACCTACTAAGTCTAATCTAAGCAAAATTGATTCGCCTTCAATAAACTCAAAACTGAAGTTTGCAACCGATGGCATTCTCTTATCGCTTTTAGTTCCGTTGAAATATACGTTTTCTATCTTTGAGTGAATCTCTGATACAAAGTAATCACGAAGTTCACTTAAATACTTGTTGTTTTTATCTCTATCTCTAACTGCTATTTCAATAGCTTTTCCTAACCCTACAATTCCCGCAGTGTTATGAGTACCTGCACGCATTGACCGCTCTTGCTCTCCGCCCGTAATATGCTTGCCTAACTTGATTCCATTTTTACGATATAGAACACCTACACCTTTTGGCCCATAAAACTTATGTGCTGATAGTGATAGAAAATCTATGTTTTGAGCAACTACATCAAGTGGCATACTGCATACTGCTTGTACAGCATCAGTATGGAAAAGTATTTTGTTATCATGTGCAATTTTTCCGATAGTTTCTATATCTTGATAAGTTCCTATCTCATTATTTGCTGCCATGACAGTGATTAATATTGTTGTAGGTCTGATTGCTTTCTTCAATTCATCAATACAGACAAACCCTTCTTTGCTGATTGGCAACATTGTAACTTCAATGCCATGTGAGCGAGTTAGCTCCTCAATCGTTTTTAGAAGTGCGGGGTGCTCTATCATTGATGTTATTATATGATTGCCTTTAGTTTTGTACGCTTCCGCAACTCCTCTAACTACCCAATTATCCGACTCCGTTCCGCCACTTGTGAAATAAATCTCACTAACTTTAGCACCGATTGCATCAGCAACTTGCTTCCTTGCTATATCAACTAGCTTACTAGCCTCTCTACCGTGAAAGTGCTGAGAACTGCCATTACCGAAAACTTCCGTAAAGCATGGCATCATCACCTCAATTACTTCCTTAGATACTGGCGTTGTTGCTGAGTGATCTAAATATATTCTATCCATTACATCCTCCATTACATATATCTGCTAGACTTACACTGTCTAGCGACTTATTCATTACTTGGTATAGCTGTTGCCATACTCCAAAACTTTTGCAGTTGCATTTATTACTGCACTCGCCACTAATACAATCTATAAACTCTAAGTCATTTTCTAACGTCCTAAGTATTTTTCCAACACTTATTTCGTTTGCTGACCTTGCAAGTTTATATCCACCGCCTGCTCCTCTAACCGATGTGACAAGATTCGCTCGCCTAAGCGTTGCCATCATTTGTTCAAGATAAGCTTCCGATGTATTTGTATCATTTGCGATAACTGCTATGCTTATTATATCATCCGGTTTTAGTGCAAGCTCGCACATTGCCTTTAGTCCATATTTGGACTTAGTAGATAATTTCATATTGCACCTCCTTGATAAATCCTACTGTTTTAGTTGGTTTTATTCTAACACACCAAATAACATTTGTCAAACGAATAATTATGTTTGATAAAATATGGGAAATATATTTTAATTTTATTTACTTTTTTTATACAATTCCGACTAATTTAGTCGGGATTAATTGCAAGCAAATACATATAGATATTAGGTATTTATTAATAGTTATATAAATACTATCATTATTACCATTAAATAGAAAAAACCACATAGCAAGCTTAAAATAAGCCTATATTTCGCTATATGGTGTTAATTACTATGAAAACACTCTTATTATAGAGTACTATCACTGCTAACTAAGAGTTATTTGTTAATGCATGTTATGCATAACCATATAATCTCTTGCTTTGCTTAATGCTTTTTTTTCTATTCGACTAACATAAGACCTTGATATTCCGAACTTTGCCGAAACCTCAATCTGCGTATATACTGCACTATCACATAAACCATAACGTAATATTAGTATGTTTAATTCTCGCTCATCTAACACAATTTTTAACACTTCCATTAATTTTTTTGCAACATCTAAGTTTTCAACCTCTCGAGTAACTGAATCCTCATCAATAGATAAAAGCTCAATTAATGATATTTCATTCCCCTCTTTATCATGACTTAATGGCTCATACAATGACCTGTCATTGCGTCTTTTTTTGTTTGCTCGCAATGTCATTAGTATCTCATTTTCTATACATCTTGCAGCATATGTAGCAAGACCAGTTGCCTTATCTAAACTATATGAATCAATTGCTTTAACTAAACCAATTGATCCTACTGACACAAGTTCATCAATATCACTATAATTATTATACTTTTTTACTACATGCATCACTAACCGCATATTATGCAGTGCAAGAATATCTCTTGCCTCATTATCACCTTTTATTCGCCTTTCAATCATAATTCTTTCCGTCACTTTATCTAGTGGAGGCGGGTAATTTCCACCGCCCTCGACATATGATGTCTGAAAAATTATGTTAGACAAAAATTCAAATACCTCTATCATTTCATATCACCTCTAGGTAAGATATGCACGATAATTCCGCATAATACAACATATTAGCAAAAAGGCTTGACCATAAATTTATGGTCAAGCCTTTTTATTGTTTATTTATATTGATTGATTGAAAAACTTTCAATTGAACAATATTTATTAGTCTAATTAGTCTCTGTCGTACTTCTTAGGCTCGTCAAAGTTTGTTCCTTTTGGTTTATCATAGCCCTCACGTTTTGGAGCAAAGCCACCTTCACGTCTTGGAGCACGATCACTGCTGAATCCGCCTTCACGTCTTGGAGCGCGGTCACTGCTGAATCCACCCTCACGTCTTGGAGCACGATCACTGCTGAATCCGCCCTCACGTCTTGGAGCACGGTCACTGCTGAATCCGCCTTCACGTCTTGGAGCACGATCATTGCTGTATCCGCCTTCACGTCTTGGAGCACGATCATTGCTGTATCCGCCTTCAGTTCTTGGAGCACGGTCATTGCTGTATCCGCCCTCACGTCTTGGAGCACGGTCATTATTGTATCCGCCTTCAGTTCTTGG
>CAMQSU010000019.1 GCA_947037025.1 uncultured Clostridia bacterium
GACCCTCTGCTTGTAAGGCAGATGCTCTCCCAACTGAGCTAAGCTCCCACGACTTATGTATTATATCAAATAAATCAGGAAAAATCAAGGGTTTTTAGCTACTTTTAATAAATTATTTTATTTTTATATAAATCTTCAATTTAATTACAAGTTTTAGTTGTTTTTCGGGCATAACAATGGAAATAAAAATTAATTATTGTTAATTATACTATAGTTTGCAGATTAATAGTTAAATTAGATATAGTCAACATCACTACATAACACAATATGTCAATTATAATAATAGTGTTACTGTTAATTTGAATTTTCAGCAATTATTTTGCGTAGATAATACAGCTAATACAGATAACATAATATTTATTAATATATTTATTTCACTATATTATATTATAGCAGTATGCTAATCAAATTATACATAGAACTGATTAAAAAAAATTAATTAAGAATTGTTTTTTCTGCTCGCAAAATATCCGCAGTCATTTCTTTTGCATCAATGCTTGCTAAATCAATCATATCTGCAATAACTTTTGCTTTTTTGATCATTTCAATACTAACAGCTACATTATACTTACTATAAGCATTAGCTCCTGATTGACGAGTTCCTATCATGTCACCATATCCTCTTGTTTTAGCGTCAATTTCCGCAAGCTTGATACCGTCATCGCAATTCTTCATTGCCTCTATCCTGACGGGCGTAGTAACAGCTCGCACGTGCATAAAACACTCACTCGCTCTACCATCGCGCCCAACTCTGCCTCGTAATTGATGCAAGGTTGCAAGTCCATGATGCTCACTGCCCAATATAAATATTGTATCTGCCTCACGAACATCAATCCCAACTTCAATTACAGTAGTACATACTAAAACTTGCACCTGTCCGCTAGTAAATTTTTGCATAGCATCAGTTTTATCACCAATGCTTTGTGATCCATAAAGTATAGCTATTTTACTACTGTCAATATAATTTTTTTTCAATAAATCAAACATATTATGACAAGACAAAATATCAGCTGTGTCATTTGCTTTAAGTCTAGGACAAACAACAAAACATCTGCTTCCTTTTGATACTTTATCAGCCATATATTGGTACATCTTCTCTAACTTATCAGAATGAAAAATATAAGTCTTGATATTACTAGCAGCTTCCTGTCTTTTATACAAGTAACTAATGTCTAAATCACCGTACATACTCATTGCTAAAGTTCTTGGAACTGGGGTTGCTGATAGTGATAAAACACTGACACCAACACCTTTATTTATTAATTTTGCACGTTGCTCTACGCCAAACTTATGTAACTCATCTATAACACATAGTTTTAAATTATCGAATATTATATTATCATTAATACATGAATGGGTGGAAAAAAGCATATTTATCTTCCCAAGTATTAAATCCTTAATTATTAATGCTCGCTCTACTCCTTTAGTAGATGCAGTCAATATTGCCATTTTGTAACCATGCTGCGACATCATGCTTAAAGCATTATTATAATGCTGACGGCATAATATTTCTGTTGGTGCCATCATCACTGATTGCCCGCCTGAAGCTGTTGAAACTGTCGCCATTGCAAGTAATGCAACGACTGTTTTACCGCTGCCCACATCACCTAATACTAATCTATTCATACAATCATCACTTGTCATATCTGTTAAAATATCTTGGACAGTTTGTTTTTGAGATATGGACAAATTGTAAGGTAATGCCATCTCCTCATGCATTGGATATAAGTATCCTTTTACATCGTTTTTAGCTTTCCCCACTCTTGTCATTCTATAAGCTAACAAGTCTTTCACTAGTTGATACATACATAAAGTGTGCTGCGCTGTAATCATATCTTGAATGGTTTCAGGCGTATGCGTTTTAGCATATGCTTGTTGTATATTAAACACTTTTGGCAAATGATTTATACAAGTAATTTTATCTAAACATGAAGCTGCCATCTTATTAAAAGTTGTATTTGATATCTTCCCTCTTAGCGGATAAATTGGTCTTATACCACTCATTTTACTACTTCCTAACTTGTCAAAAGTAGGATTTATCATACTATATTTACCGTTTTCCACCGTAACTGACCCATACATTAACCAATCCCCAGTGCTAAGTGTAGTTGATACATAAGGCATACTAAACCATACAAATGATATATTATACCCGTCACTTGTACCGACAGCTCGCACGTAAGTTGTATTATTCTTTGATTTCATAGGTCTAGTTACTGTATCTATTTTCACTTTTATAAGTGCATATTCACCCACAACTACTTCGCTAAAATCCAATTCCTTAGTCATGTCAATATAGCTAATTGGCATAAAATCAATTAAATCATATACAGTATTTATTTTTAATTCATTCAGTTTTGCAAGCATTTTTTCGCCTACGCCATTGACATTAATTAGCTCCATAAATCCTCCATAGAATAGCTGTTTTGTAAATATTTTGATATAGAAAAGGGGCTGTTTACACAGACCCTATTAATTTCTTATTAATTATTCAGCACTTACTAGATAATAGTAATGGTGTTGCCCACCAAAATACAATTCAATATCCATATCCTCATACTTTGCTGCGATTTCTTCTTTAAGAATGTTTGCATCATCTTCAGTTACACCTTCACCATAGTACAGTGTAACAACTGCCTTCTCGTCATCTACAATGCTTTCTAGCACGGACATTACAACTTCTTTAACACTCTCACTCTTAGCGACGATTTTTTTACCAGTTATACCGATAATATCCCCTTCCTTAAGATCGAATCCATCCATCTTTGTCTTACGCACCGCATATGTGATCTCGCCATAGGCAACTTCTCCATATGCAGATATCATATTATCGACTGCAACATCAATATCTTCATTAATATCAAACGCTATTGCTGCGGCTATTCCCTCGGGTATGTTCTCCGTTTTTACAACTCTGACTGTTTTCTTAGTCAACTCGCACGCTTGCTCTGCTGCAAGGATTATGTTTTTATTGTTTGGGATAACTATTACGTTATCAGAATTAATTCTCTCTATTACGTTAAGGATATCCTCAACGCTTGGGTTCATCGTTTGTCCACCTTCAATAACTGTATCTACTTGCAAATCTTTAAAGATATTAGCAAGTCCCGTTCCTGTGCATATTGAAATCATAGCCATTTGTTTCTTGTTAGCTTCTTTCTTCTTTATTAACTCACGATTTTGCTCTAACATATTTTCTATCTTGATTTTATCCAATTCACCTAGTATTAAAGCGTATTTTAATGCTTTATTAGGCTCATTTGTATGAATATGAACTTTAATCATAGATAAATCGCCTATCGCAATAACACTATCGCCTAAAGTCAGCAACCTATCACGCAAAATAACTATGTCTTCTTCTGTAGTTGAGTTTTTAAGGTTAACAATAAAATACTCCGTACAATATGCATACTTAATATTCGCTAAATCATGTATGTCACCGACAAAATTATCTAATGCGTCAAGCTCAGTCTCGCCCTCTCCAAGCAAGTTAACAGGCTCCATTGGAATGCCTGCAAGGATATTATAAAACCCTTGTATAACAAGCAATAGACCTTTTCCGCCCGCATCTACTACACCTGCTGCCTTTAGTACTGGTAGCATGTCCGGAGTTTTTGCTAGTATCTCCTCACCCTTTGCTATAATTGCTTCAAAGAATGCTATAAATCCTGAATGTCTTGTAGCAATAGATTTGCTTTGCTCTGCAATAAATCTTATTACTGTTAAAATCGTGCCTTCTTTTGGCTTTGTAACAGCACTGTATGCAACATCTGTTGCTTCTGCTAACGCTTTAGCAAAAACCTTTGTTGTGATTTCCTTTGTCTCTCCAATAACTGTGCTAAGGCCTTTTATGATTTGCGAAAGTATTACTCCAGAGTTTCCTCTAGCACCTTTCAGCGAACCACGTGCAAATGAACTTACCAACACATCAATTTCAGTAGTTTCAAGATCTGAAATCTCTCTAACTGCACTTGCCATTGTCATCGACATATTAGTACCCGTATCACCATCAGGCACAGGAAAAACGTTCAGCGAATCCACATACGCTTTATTTATTTCTAAAAGCGTAGCACCACCGACTAACATCTCTCTTAATTGTTCTATATTGATAGTCTTCATAACTATTAAACTCCTAATTAAACTCTAATGCCAACTACATGAACGAGAACACTCTCGACACGCATACCAGTAAAAATCTCCACATTGTACCTAACAGTACTTCGTATCGATTCGCACACAGCATCAACATTGACACCTTCTTTGATTAAAGCGTAAATTTCTATATTTATTTTGTTTTTCACACTTTCGACTTTGACACCTTTCGCTGAAGCCTTTTTATTAAAAAACTCGGCAACACTGTCAGTCAGTCTTCTTGAGACCAATGACGCAACTCCGTAACATTCGCTAGCAACATGGCTAACCACCATTGCTATCGAGTTATCTGTTATATTAAGTTTTCCAAATTTATTTATCGTCTTAACAGCCATTGCACATCCTCTTATATTATCTATAATACACCAATTACTGCCATTTTGCAAGCAATTTACAAAGTATTTTTACTTTTTTAAAAAATATGTATCATTTCCCTTGATTAATTCGTAAATAAGTGCTATTATAATCAAGTAAAACGCTGATAGGAGGTGTATTCTATGTCAAGAGTATGTAGCATATGTAATAAAGGCAAAATGTCTGGTAACACTGTATCTCACTCTAACCGCAAGGCTAAAAAAAGCTGGAGCGCGAACGTTCAAAAAATTAAGTTGGTTGACAACTTCGGCCGTGAAAGTTCAGAGTATGTTTGTACAAGGTGCCTTCGCACAATGAAAAAAAACGAGAGCAAGTAATTCAGAATATTATATAAATATTGAGCTTAGTGCCTGACTTTGATAGCCAGGTATTTTCTCGCGCTTACTCCTCTACTACTATCATTGCAATTAACCACTTCATATTTTTATTATTAACTTTTTTAAAAAAGATTAAACAAATATATTTGTTGATTTTAGATAATAAAATGCTGAATAATTCAGAAATAACTTTTGCTGTTTATTAGCAAATTATACAATATCGTTTTTGCAATCAAAACACAAATCGGAGCAGACTAAATAGTCTGCTCCGATTTTTTTATTAAATTACTATTAACTTTACTAGCAATCATTAATGAATGTATTTAATAATTAACATTGTCTTGTATATCAAGAGGAATTAATTATCACTTTTACGGGGCTTGCAACAAATTTTCCTTAGTACCACCTTTATAAACTTAGGCGGAGCAAAACAGTAAAAACGCATAACGGTCCTCCTTTAATGATTTACTATCACAAGTACTTCACCGCTTGAAACCTCTAAGTATAACCTATCGGACATTGCAACATTAGACATTGTGAGCGAGGATTCTTTACGCAGTAGAACATCTTCTAACTGCCACTTGACTCCTCTTAATAGTATTATATGCGCGATATCTGTAAATAGTGACAAAGAAATTATATCTCCTTGATTAACTTGTATGTCAAGCTTGCTATCGACCATATAACCAGTAAATCCATTACAATAACACACCGCCTTAACTCCAGCTTTTATTAACTGCGACATAAGCCCAATGTTAGCTAATATATGATCAAGCCTACCTCCATCAAGTCCGTATATATTTACTTGATGCACCCCTTTCTCAATAAGATATCCGACCGCAAACTCGCCATCAGTTAAATCTTTGTCAGCATTCAAAACAATGCTAGGCTTGTCAATCGTGCCCGTGATGCTGTCCATATCACCTACAACAATATCACACACTCCGTCGCACTTATTGTAACCACCGTCAGTAGCTACAATTATATCAGCATTTATATCGCCTTTATATCTTTCTCCATTAAGAACAATCGCTCCTATCATCTGAAAGCACCTCCATTAGATTTAATCAATATATCATTTAGTTGACTATCCTTTAATCACTCTAACAGCCTCATAAGGGTCGCCTGCCGAAAAGACCGCCGTTCCTGCAACTAATACATCCGCACCACATAAGCCAATGTGTGCCGCATTCTCAGTCGTTACACCGCCGTCAACCTCGATAAGTATATCAAGTCCTCTTTCGCTAATAATTTTTTTTAATTGAATGATTTTATTATCAATATCTGGAATATATTTTTGCCCACCAAAACCCGCATAAACACTCATAAGTACTACCATATCTAGTTTATCCAAATACGGTATTATAAGATCAAGAGATTTGTCAGGATTTAATGCAAGTCCACATTTAGCACCCTTGCTTTTTATTATATCAAGTGCCTCTGTAACGCAATTAGTAGAATCCGGATGAAACGTCACTATGTCCGCTCCGCAATCTACAAATTCTCCTACATATTTTTCCGGATTCATTATCATCAAATGCACATCAAATGGAAGTTTAGAATATGACTTTACCGCTTTGACTATAGGCATTCCAAATGTTAGGTTAGGGACAAAGGTACCATCCATTACATCCACGTGAATATAGTCCGCTCCCCATTTTTCTACATTTGCAACGCTTTCACCAAGACTTGCAAAATTACCAGATAGTATCGACGGTGCTACTTTAATATTACCCATACCTTCTCCTCCATTTATCCATCAAATCTTTATACATGGAAATATATCTTTCATATCGATATGCACTAAGCTTCCCACTATCAACCGCAGCTTTAACTCCGCAATCCGGCTCATTATAATGACAACATCCTCTGAATTTACAATCTTTCCTAAACTCATCAAAATCAATATAGTATCCAGCAAGTTCGCTCGGGTCAAAGTCGGTTAATTCAAGCACGGAAAAACCGCAAGTATCTGCTAGTCTTATGCCGTTACCAATATCAAAAATTTCTACAGTTCTTGTTGTATGCTTGCCCCTTTCCACTTTACGAGAAAGCTCACCGACCTCAAGCATTTGCCTACCAACAATTGCATTGACTATTGATGATTTTCCTACCGCGGACTGACCTGCAAGTGATACATAAGTACCCCTTATCATCTCAACAAAATTGTCTATACCTTCACCAGTTACACTACTTACATACGCAATATCTGCTAAATCAAGATATGAATTATCCACATTAGCTTTAAATGCATCATCCATTAAATCAGTCTTATTCACACAGATTATAGGCTTGATGTTTTGCTTAATACAATTAATAAGCAGCTTATCAACTAGCAAGAAATCTGGTCGAGGGGTTGGAGCAATACAAATAACTATTGCGTCAATATTTGTCACATACGGACGAGTTAGCTTGTTTTTTCGTGGCAAAATTTTCTCGATTGCCCCTTTGCCTTCTTTGTATACTGATATTTCTACATAGTCACCAATATAAATATCGCCAAGCATACGCAGTTTTCCTCGCCCAGTACAAGTAACTATATTACCATCAACAAGCACATTGTATAGTCCGCCAACACCTTTTATTATTTGTCCTTTAACGAGTTTTTTTGCAACTTTACCGTTAACTATTTGCTTGATAAGCCCCTCCTTTTCCGTAACTTGAAGTAAACGAATTACGAATTATCTAAAACTTTATAATGTTAGTATTACTCAGTTGTCATCATTGTTTATATTATATTTTTGAATAGCGTCTTGATCTTGACTAGCGTATTGTTCTTCTATGCTATCTTGTGCTTGTATGCTATCTTGTGCTTGTATGCTATCTTGTGCTTGATTGCTATCTTGTTCTTGGCTGCTCTCTTGCTCGTAAGATGGTTGTTCACATTCTACTTTAGCAGCATCTGCATATTCTTGAGTGAAATCTTGATCAACTACACTCTCGCATTTAGCACCTTCCATCACACTACGTCTAAGCTGTCCGCAAGCACCTTCAATATCACTACCCATCGTACGCCTTAGTGTAACTGAAACCTCTTGATCCTCAAGATACTCAAGAAAATCTTGCACCCTATTCTTATCACTGCCATGCATAGCACGCTCTTCAACATAGTTAAGACTAATAATATTTATGTGGCAAGGCAAGCCTCTAACAAGTCTTACAAGCTGCTCTGCACAGTCTATAGAGTCATTAACTCCTGCAATCATTGAATACTCAAATATAATTCTTCGACCAGTTTTTTTGAAGTAAAACCTAACCGCTTTCATAACATCTTTAATGCTGTACGCTTTATTTACAGGCATCAACTGCTCTCTCAAATCATCATATGGTGCATGAAGGGATATTGTCAGCGTAATACCCGGCATATCCTCAACAAGGCTATATATTTTATCACAGATACCACAAGTCGAAAGCGATATGTTTCGCTTGCCTATATTTAGCCCACAATCATGATTTACAAGCTTTAAAAACTTGATTACATTATCATAATTATCTAGCGGCTCTCCGCTTCCCATAAGCACTACATTCGTAATGCATCTCTCGCCATATTCAGATATATCTTTATTAACTGCAATGATTTCGCCTAGCATTTCACCGCTAGTCATATTCCTTATTAGTCCGTCAAGACCAGATGCGCAGAACTGGCAATTCATCCGACAACCTACTTGTGTGCTAATACAAATAGTATTGCCATACTTATAACTCATAAGCACACCTTCTATAATATTACCGTCAGATAAAGAAAATATATACTTTCTTGTGCCATCTTTCTTTGATACAACACAGCTGTGAATCTTGACGCTGTTAGCCTCAAATATCTGCGATAATTTATCAGTAAGCATCTTTGGCAAATTAGACATTTCATGAAAATCTTTACCTTTAGATAACCACTCAACAATCTGCTTTGCACGGAATTTTGGCTCACCCATTTCTATTAATATTGCTTGCCATTCCTCAATGTTATAATCTAGTGCATTTAGCATTTTCGTAACCTCGCAATAAAGAATCCATCAAGTCCTTTTCCATCAGGCAGCAACTGAATAAATCCTTTGTTTTCAATGTCAATATCCATAACCTCAAGAACAACATCATCTCTCAGTTTAAGGGTTTTGCCAATGATATTATAGTTTTCCTCTCTCAGCATAGTACATGTAGAATAAATAATAACGCCACCTTTTTTTGTATAATCAATCGCATTTTGAAGTATCTTATATTGAATGTCTGATAGGTCATTAACTCCATCCATTGTCTTAGACAAATATATATCCGCTTTCTTGCCCGCAACGCCAAGCCCACTACAAGGAACATCCGCAAGTACAATATCATACTTACCTTTAAAATCTTCATTGATAAGTGTGCCATCCATTACGTTTGCGGTTATGCATTTAACATCCATTCTCTCCGCATAATCAATAATTTGTTTAACTCTATGTGGATGAATATCGGTAGCTGTGATATTAAGATTGCTCGCAAGTTCTGACATGTATATTGCTTTTCCGCCTGGTGCTGAGCAAATATCAAGTATGGTATCGCCATCCTTAACTCCCGCTGCTCTACCAACTACCATACTAGATGGTGATTGAAAAGTTATATCTCCATCCCTAAACATATCCGTAATCACTGAATTATTCTGAACATAATAGCCGCCATATCCTGACTCTGTATACTCAACAAATTCATTATCTAGCATTGTTGCAAGCTCCGTATAACTAATATATTTTGTGTTAGGTCTTATATGCTCAAGCGGGTGCGCTTTAGTGCTAATTATCGTAGTTGCGACATCCTCTCCATACTGCTTAAAGTAACTAGTTACAATCCACATAGGCACAGAATATTCGATAGATAATCTTTCCTTTTTATCTACCGGAAGCTTGTAATCATAACCAATACATTTTTTTAAAACAGCATTAACGAACCCTGCCTGCGTTTTTTTGTTTGCATATGTAGCAAGATCTACCATCTCAAAAACTACTGCATGATCAGGCACACTGTTAAGATGCCTCAACATGTACATACCAAGCTTAAGAATTGTTGATACTTTTTTTTGCGGTCTTGATGTTACTAACTGCTCTAAATAGTAGTCAAGATTGACGCTATTTTCAATAACGCCGTACACTAATTTTGTTACAAGTCCGCGATTATCGCACTTGTCAATAACCTCGCTAAGCATGATATTACTGTATGCTCCCTCGCGAAAAACCTTATCCAATACATCAAAAGCCAATCTAAAATCTTTGTTCATTATTACTCCTATGTTACATGTGAAACATGCAAATTTATCTAATATTACCGCCTGTATTCACTGATATTTTTCTCTATAAATATTAGTAAAACACCTTTTAATTACATAAATAAAAACTGACAACTCCTATAGAAACATGATAATTACGCATTAATTTTACATGTTTTAATTGATAATTATATTACTTTGTCATATTTCTTTATTACAATTATACCATATATTGCACATGTTTAGCAAGTATAAGAGTGCAATATACCACTAAATATACAAACTGTTATTAAATTTACTTTTAATTTAATTGCTAATATGATATATACAATATACGAATTTAATTATCATTTATGCTTTGATATATTTGCATATTAAATAGCATGTTAAAAATGGTGCAATCTTAAAAAAAATAGCTGAGTTATAATACTCAGCTAAATAAATTTTACTATATTATTATTTTAAAATAGTGCCTATCTCTATGCTATGTCCTCTTAAATAATCATTTGATGACATTGCATTGCCATTAGGAACTTGCAGCATAGTAATAGCAATACTACCACTTCCACACGCTACAATAATCTCTGATTCTGCAGATAAAACTGAACCGATTTCGCCTAATACTTCATCATATGTAGCAATATGCGATCTATGTATTTTTACATTGCTATCATTCAAAGTCGTAAATGCACATGGCCAAGGGTGCATTCCTCTAATAAAATCATGCACCTCTTTTGCACTCTTACTCCAATCAATAACTCCGTCAGCCTTTTTAATCATATGGCAGAAAGTAGCTTTTGAATGGTCTTGAGCCGTGTAAACCGCACCACCCTGCTCTATTAAATCAAGTGCCTCAACAAGTGCTTTTGCACCAACATCCGCAAGCCTATCAAATAACTCACCAGACGTTTCGTCTTTATCAATATTAATAACCGAACTCAATAAAACATCACCACTATCAACTTCATATGCAGTCTGCATAATTGCAACACCAGTGGTGCTATCGCCATTAATTATACTTGCTTGTATAGGGCAACTTCCTCTATATTTAGGCAATAAACTTGCATGCACATTAATTACACCATGCTTTGGAATTGCTAAAATTTCTCTAGACAAAATCTGCCCAAAAGCACATGTGACAAAGATATCTGCATTAAGTGAGCGAAGATCATCTACACCTTCTTTAGATATGCGTTCATACTGATAAACTGGCAAACCATGACTGATTGCACAAGTCTTTACTGCTGGCGGCATCAATTTATTTCGATTTCCTCGCCTATCAGGAGGAGTGACAACAGCCACCACCTTATGATTAGACGCGCACAATGCCTCTAGTGAACTAGCCGCAAAGTCTGGCGTACCTAAAAAAACAATATTCATATATTAATCCTGTAACCCCTTATACTCTCTATCATAAAACAACACACCATTTAAGTGATCAATCTCATGACAATATGCTCTTGCATCTAGACCGGAAAGCTCTTTGAAAACTTTTGTACCATTTCTGTCAAAATACTCAGCCATAACATGCATTGGTCGACTAACTTCACAGTTATTTGATGGAACGCTTAAGCAGCCTTCCACACTTATTTGACTTCCAGCAACACCACAAATTCTAGGATTAATAGCTTCAATAAAAACGTCGCCAGTATCTATCACGATGACTTTTCTTAGTATTCCTACTTGTGGCGCTGCAAGACCAACTCCATCAGCCTCCTCCATAGTATCATACATATCGTCCAATAATTTATGTAGTTTTACATCATATTCAGTCACTTCTCTAGATTTTTTTCTAAGTTGTGGATCTGTATCATTTATTATATCTCTAATTGCCATTTTGATCTCCTTACTGTTTTGATAATTCTATTATAACTCTATTTCTTAAAAATTGCAAATGAAAATTTGACCTCTATTTTGAGATTTTTTACGTAAACTGCAACTATAATTTAGTAATATTCTAGTAAATTAATATAATAGGTTTGTAATTTTCAACTAAAATATAATCAATTAAATAATTAAATTAGTATATAACGACACAATTTATTAAAAAATTGCAAAATTTACAAAATATATATAGATAAATACATGTTTAATACTTGGATTAATTTTATAGCATTTTGACACATACTTCGACACCCTTCGACAACATATGGAATACAACATTTTACATAAGATTTAACAACAAAGATAATTTTAAGCCTGATTTTGGTAGTATTATATAATGCAAATGCCCTGTTTACCATTTAAATATATTGATATATTGTTAATTTACCTAAACTATTTATTAAAATCTTAAAAAAATTATATATACAACATAAATTAAAGTTGATAAAGAGACAACTTCGCATAATTTGCGAGTGAATTTTATTAAAAAACTTATTTAAAGTCTATATATATAAATACATTTTCTCTTACTGCATATTATTATATCTATATAACTGTTGTATTTATCATATTTTAGCACTCGAAATCTTAAATCTAAGACAATTAAAAACATCAATAGTGCAATTTTTTCACTAAGTTTAACTTTAATTAATAATTTTATGGTAATTATTGCTATAAATTTTAGTATTATATATGAATTTAAGGGCATTTCATAGTTTTTATTTAATGATTAACTCATGCTTTGAGGGTTAATTTCTACAAACGCAGCTACTCCTCTTGGCTTTTTTTCATCTAAAATATTGTGTATATCACTAATTAATTGCAGCTCCGCGTCTCTATTAACTCTCATAACAATTTGATATCTAAATTTACTTTGTATTCGAGTAACGGGAGATTTCATAGCTTGCAAATAAATGAACTTTTCTGGTGCTGCTGTTTTAATTAATTTCAATTCGGTATAAATTGACTTAGCATAATCAACACATTTATCTTCACTTTCAGACGAAATTAGCACCCTAATTATAGTTGCAAATGGTGGAAAACTAGTTACCTTTCGGTTGTTAACTTCCTTAGAAAAGAACCCTTTATAATCGTAATTTTTAATAAAACTAAATAAGTAATGCTTTGGAGAATATGTTTGTATAAGTACTCTACCTTTCTTAAAACTTCTGCCACACCTACCTGCCACTTGAGTAATTAATTGAAAAGTTCGCTCACTAGATCTATAATCACTAAAGTATAAACTCATGTCAGCATCAATTACGCCAACTAATGTTACATCAGGAAAATCATGACCTTTTGCTATCATCTGCGTACCGACAAGAACTTTTGCCTCGCCTTCTTTAAATGCTCCTAAAATATCAAGATACGCCGTTTTTGTCGATGTCGTATCATTATCCATTCTTAAAATCCCTATATCATTGCCAATTAATTGCTTTATTTCCGCGACTACTCTCTCTGTTCCTATCTTGCCTTGCTTAATTGATTCACTTGAACATTCAGGACATTGAGTCAATGGCTTAAATCTTTTGCCGCAATAATGACATTTTAATAATTTATCTTGATGATGATATGTAAGCGACACATCACAATCTGTACATTTTGCAATGTAACCGCACGCCTTGCATTGCATATATGAGGCATAACCTCGTCTATTCAAAAAAATCATTACTTGATTTCCATCAGCAATTGTATCTAATATCGATGCCTTTAACTCTGCTGAAAACAAACCAAAGTTACCACTTCGCATCTCTTTTGCCATATCAATTATTTGCACTTCTGGCATACCGTTTTCTGATATACGTTTATCCATAGTGGCTATTTCATATTCATTATTGTTAACTTTATGATAACTCTCAACAGACGGCGTTGCACTACCAATTATAGTATGGCATTTATTATATTCGCCCCTAAATCTAGCAATATCAATAGTATTATATCTTGGATTTGATTCGCTAATGTAACTTGAATCATGCTCCTCATCAATAATGATAATTCCAACATTACTAATCGGTGCAAATATTGCAGATCTTGCGCCTACAACTATCCTTGCATCGCCATCATAAATTCTTCGCCATTCATCATATCTCTCGCCGTCAGATAATCCACTATGTAACATAGCGACCATATCTCCGAATCGTCCTCTGAATATTCTAAGAATTTGAGGAGTTAGCGAAATTTCCGGAACTAACATTATTGCAGTCTTGCCTAACTTTAGCATTCTTTCGATACATGCAAGATATACTTCCGTTTTTCCGCTACCCGTCACTCCGTGCAAAAGCACGACATCTTTATCTGAATTGAATACTTTCTCAACGGCATCATTCTGCATATCTGTAAGTTCTACTAGACTATTTGTCGATGATAAGCCTTTAAATGGAGTTCTCATAACTTCCATTCCTTGCTTAATTACAATGCCTGCTTTTACTAATGCACTTATTGCACTATTACTAAACTCAGTTGACAAAACTGTCAAAAACTCTCCGCCTTCTTTAAGCCTTGCAAGTACTGCAAGTTGGGCTTTTGCACGCGTTGAAATTTTAGCCACCATATCATCGTAACTCTCATCTTCTTTTAAGCTGCAATACTCTTTAATTTGTGCTTTGATTTTATTCCCTCTTAGTTTAGATGGTATAAACAATCTCAAACTATCTACATGCCTGATAAAAAACTTTTCTTTCATCACTTTCATAAGCTGCAACATTTCAGGCAAAATTAAAGGATTCTCATCAAGTTTGCGTACTATGCATTTTAATTCAATACCGCAATCACTTGTTTCAGTTATATTTATGCAATATCCTTCAATAGTTCTATTGCCAAAAGGAACAAGTACTCTATCACCACATTTAACGGCAAAATGCACAGGTATTTGGTAATCAAAAATCCTGTCTACTTCGCTATTAGATATATCTACTATAATACTTGCAACCATTTAACTCCTCAATACTTTGAGCACCGCTCACCGCTTATTGTTATTATAGCAAATTATAGCTGTAAAGTAAATTAATAATATGTATTAATTAAAACTTTTCATTCATTCACAATAGATAACTGTTTAGTTTATATTTGCAACTATAAAATTGCAATATAATATAAAAAACTGCACTCATATTGAATGCAGTATATATTCATTTTGTTTTTGCAGTTATTAGATATTATTAATCTAGCTTAATCATGCTATCCACAATAATCTTAGCCACTTGCTTCTTTAGCATTTTATCATAAGAAGATTCATTGCCTTTATTATCTATAATTGTTACGATATTTGTGTCGACATTAAAGCCTGCACCGTCCTTTGATACATCATTTGCAACGACCATGTCTGCATTTTTGCTAGATAATTTCAATCTAGCATTAACGATTAAATCATCCGTTTCAGCACTGAAAATTATTAACTTTCTATTGTCTTTAACTTCGCCAACTGATTTTGCAATGTCAACATTTTTAACTAATTGCAAAGTTAGAAACTGGCCTTTAATTTTTTTGCTAGATACATTTAAAGGCTTATAATCTGATGGCGCTGCCGCCATTATAATATAATCATTATCCGCATAACTCGCCATTACAGCGGCGTGCATTTCATCAGTGCTTTTAACCTTTATAACGTTGAATCTATCAGATATATCAACAGTAACATTACCACATACTAGAGTGATTTTAGCGCCTCTTGACATGCATTCGTTAGCAATTGACATACCCATTTTACCGCTAGAGTGATTAGTAATTACTCTTACTGCATCTATTGATTCTTCCGTTCCGCCACATGTTACAAGTACTTTTTTACCGTATAAATCTTGATTTGGTAATAGTAACTCAACTGCTTTTGCAACGATATGCTCTGGCTCTTGCATTTTGCCAACTCCAACATCTCCACAAGCAAGCCTGCCTGAGATTGGCTCAGATACATGGTAACCATACTCAATCAATTTGTTTAAATTTGATGTGAAAATTTGATTATTATACATTCCTGTATTCATTGCTGGTGCTATTAATTTTATTGAATTAGTGCTTGCCATTATTGTAGTAGATAGCATATCATCTGCTATTCCACAAGCTATCTTTCCTATAATATTT
Organism: uncultured Clostridia bacterium; assembly: GCA_947037025.1. GTDB lineage: Bacteria > Bacillota > Clostridia > Christensenellales > UBA3700 > MGBC100798. Next base: position 16,033 of record CAMQSU010000019.1, read on the forward strand.
GCAGTAGCTGGTGCAATAATGATCATATCTGCCTTTTTAGCTAGGGAAATATGACCTATTTCAAAGTCTTTAACAGGCTGAAAAGGGTCTGTCACAACCGATCGGTGCGACAGACTCTCAAAAGTTTTTGTGGTGATGAATTTGGTTGCATTATTCGTCATAATTACATCAACATTTGCCCCAAGCTTTACAAGCCTAGAGACTATGTCGCATGCCTTATAACAAGCAATACCTCCACTAACGCCAAGTACGATATTTTTACCCGTAAGCATTAGTTTCTGTTTATAATTACCTTATCATCGAATACTTCTTTCGCTGCAACGGTAATAGGTTTTTGTTTAGTATTTTCTAGAAAATCAGCTTCTTGAGCAACTAATTGTTTTGCTCTTGCAGTAACGCCAATTACTAGCTCATATCTGCATGAAGCTTTTTTGATTAACTGGTCGATTGGTGGATCTATCATCATAATATCTTACCTCCTGAATTAAAATAACACATCCCTTTCGGACTGCATCGTTATAGAAATGATTAAAACATATCTATATATATAATAACTATCTTATAATAGCTTAACTTTATTAGTATATCACACTAATATAATTAAATCAAGCGAAAAAACTAGCCTTCAACACAATTAATAAATTAAAAAGTCGAAAACTAGTATTATTGCGAATTTATATTATTATTTACTAAAATCCACTATTATTTGACTGCAATGTTTGGTTCTGCAATGCTCACTTCTTATAATGTTCGCAACCTGATCAATGCATTTGTCAAGCTCTTCATTTATCACAATATAATCATATTGATCAGCAAAACTTAACTCCCTAGCTGACTCACTTAATCGTCTGTCAATCTGCTCTTTAGTTTCAGTTGCACGCCCAACAAGTCTCTGTGTTAATATATCTAGAGTCTTTGGTGTAATAAAAATCATTACTGCATCTGGCATTAATTTTTTGATCGCCATTGCGCCCTTTGTATCTATTTCTAATATAACATCATAACCATTATCAAGCATTTCCTCAACAAATAATTTGTTAGTTCCGTAGAAATTTCCGTAAACTTCCATGTACTCTAGCAATTGATTGTTATGTATCATTAGTTCAAATTCTGACATCGTTTTGAAGTGATAATTTACACCATCAACTTCGCCATCTCTTGGATTTCTTGTCGTCACTGAAATAGATAGCTTGAACTTATCACTTGTTGCGATTACGCCACCAACAACTGTGCCTTTTCCAGCACCTGATGGACCGCTAACCACTAGCAATAGTCCTTTATTTTTCATCTAAAATTCCTCCTCCTCAGAGTAAATTTCTTCAGTCTCTTCGCGAGTCATTTCGTCCGCTCCTGACTGAATAGCGTTGACACGCATATTTATAGTTGTAGGATTAAGTGCTGAAAGTACTACGAATTTATCAGTAGTTACTATCATGGATTTTGTCTTTCTTCCACATGTGCAATCTAATACCATACACTCATCTTTTCTTAATTGAATAAGACGTCTATTTGGTGCTGAATCAACTGTCATTACCGATACAATTTTATCGATATTTACTGTATTGTTAAAACCAATGTTAACAAACCTTTTTGAATATTCCATATATCCTCCGCTAGTGAAAATTATTTTTTAATATAACATAAGTTAATTATACTTAAATAATAACACTTTTATCTAGCTTGGTCAATATTGTGAATGTCGATTATTTGCCAATTTTTACCATATATTTTCATCAGTTGGCAATAAAAGTTAGGTTTTTTATTTTATGCAATGATTTACTGCTATTATCTCTTTTTGTTGTTGTATTTTTGGAAATATTCAAAAATTAAATAGTGTTTATTGATAAAAATCAATTATATTTCCACTTATTACTCAATATTTTGAATTTGCTCTCGTAACTTCTCTATTTCCGTCTTCATGTTTAGGACATGATTAGCAACAGATAAATCGGAACATTTTGAACCTATTGTATTCGCTTCTCTATTCATTTCCTGTATGATAAAATCAAGACTTCTACCAAAAGCAATTTCACCTTTCATTATCTCTCTAAAGTGGTCAATATGAGCATATAATCTTACAAATTCCTCATCAGTAGACACTTTATCCGCATAGAAAACGACTTCATTCATTAGCTTAGACTCGTCTACTGCAACATTTTGCAATGCCTCCGCCACTCTTGCTAATAGCTTAATTTTATACTCCTCAATTTGCTTTGGGGCGTACTCCTCAATTGCAGCAACTGACGTAAAAATATTATCTAGCTTTTGATTAATGTTTGCTTGTATTCGACTTCCTTCGTTTGCTCGCATAATGATTAAATCATTTATTGCGTGCGATAATGCACTCTCTACAAGCTTCCAAATCTCATCCGAATTAGGTGTAATATCAACATCAATGAACACATCTTTAAGCTTAAATATATCACTTACTTTTATATCATTATCAATGCCATATTTACTACTCAAATCACTTGCAAAATTCAAATATCCTTCTACTGCTGTTTGATTCAATTTGAACTCGAGAGAACTTCCTTCACTTTGAGAAATGAAAATAAAAACATCTACTCGACCTCGTGTAAGACTTGACTTCAGCATTAAACGAACTCTCTCCTCAAGACAATTAAATGAACGTGGCATTTTAATTGCAAGATCTAGAAACCTATGATTTACCGACTTGAGCTCTATCGAAACAACTGTGCTTTTATCTTCTGCAACTCCCTTTCCATACCCTGACATGCTTAGCATACATCACCTCCATTAACTTAGGTATCATAACAATATTATAACACATAATAAATTAATTTACAATAGTAAATTTACATATAACTACAAATACCTACATTTATTTCTTTATTTCAGCTTAGATAATAAGTCATCATATGACCAAATAACAAGTCCTAATTTTTCCGCTTTTGCTAATTTTGACCCTGCATCTTCACCGACAACAACTATATTGACATTTTTAGACACACTATCAGATACTTTTCCGCCGTTTTCAATAACTAATTCTTTCGCTTTCCCGCGCGGAATAGGCAAACTACCTGTTAAGCATATATTTTGACCTTCAAATACGCCACCAATACTGATAAAATCTTGCACTTCAACGCCACGCTCTAACATTTGATTAATTACCGCGATGTTATCATCTGCTGCAAAATAGTCATAAACTGACTTTGCCATTATATCCCCAAAATCACTTAAGCTGGCAAGCTCATCAAGCTGACAATTGATAATGTTATCGAGCGACTTATAATGCTCCGCTAACACTGATGCAGATTTTTTTCCTATATTTCCTATACCTAAAGCAAATATAAATTTGCCGAGATTTACATGCTTACTAACACTGATTGCTTTTAATATATTATCAGTTTTTTTATCCTTAAATCCATCTACACTTAATAATTTTTCGCTGTTTAAGTTGTAGATATCTGCAATAGTTTTGATATGATTTGAGTTATATAACTCAGTAATCGTTCTATCTGATAAACCTTCAATATCCATAGCATCTCGGCTAGCAAAATGTGACATTCTACCTATATTAATAGCACTGCAATTGATTAAATTATCACAGTACACAAATGCACCATCTCTCCTTGCAAGCTCGCCGCATGACGGGCAATATTTAGGCGGAATAATCGGCGTAGAGCTATCATAATGCTCCGCAACACCTAATATTTCCGGTATCACATCATTTGACCTTCTAAGAAAAACACGACTACCAATTTTGATGTCTTTTTTTGCAATATCATCTAAATTATTTAGCGTTGCTCGTGCAATTGTTGCACCAGAAAGCTCTACCGGCTGCAACATTGCAAGCGGATTAATCTTGCCCGTTCTTGCAACTTGCCAAATCACATTACTTAAAATAGTACTGACTTCTTCCGCCTCATACTTGTATGCTATTGCCCATCTTGGTGCTTTTTCTGTACTACCTAATTCATCACGTAAATTTGTATTATTAACTTTAACAACAGCACCGTCAATTAAATAATCTAGATCAGGTCTATCATTACCAATTTTTGTTATTTTGTCTTTAATTTCTTCAATGTTATTAGAAAATTCTACAAAATCTCCGACTGTAAAATTATTAAATAGTAAAAAATCAACCATCTCTTTTTGGCTTTCAAAATGCTTATCCGCTGAATAAGCAACATTATATGCCATAAAATCTAAGTTTCGACCTCTTGTTACGTTAGCATCAAGATTTCTAAGAGCTCCTGCTGCTGCATTTCTTGCATTTTTTAGCGGAATATCATGAGTATTATTGTAACTATTAAGCTCAGATAAACGCATGATACATTCACCCTGAACTTCTATTTCGCCTTTATACTCTATCGTTTGAGGCACTGTTCTTATCGTTTTCGCTTGCTCTGTAACATTCTCACCTTTTATGCCGTCACCCCTTGTTGTAGCCCTCACTAACTTGCCGTTATTATAACTAATATTAATTGTCAATCCATCATATTTATACTCAATTGAACAGTCAAAATCATCTTTCCCGATAGCTTTACTAGTACGTGCCCACCAACCCTCTAACTCCGATTGCGACTGGCTTTTTGCAAGAGAATATAACCTGCCTTTATGAGTGTGACTGCCAAACACAGGCAGCATCGCACCGCCAACTTTTTGTGTTGGTGAGTTAGGCAGCATAACACCTAACAAACTTTCTAAACTAACTAATTTATCATATAATGCGTCATATTCCTTATCAGAAATGATAGGTGCATCTGCACCATAATACTTATCTCCATACATATTAAGTTTCTCGATTAAGTCATACATTTCGTCCATGTTATACCTCACTATATTAACAATATCACAATTATTAAAGTCTTTTATACTTTTAATGCGTAAAATCAGCTATTAAAATTGTCTTATATGTTAATTTTTCTATCTATCTACTAAATTAACTGAAACGGTGTCTATACTTTAATTGTAATTGGTGTAAGCTTTAAATTAAAGTTTTTATTGCCTAATTTTGCAAAGTTAATTGTTCCATTTTCGCCATCACGACTTAGGATAGTTCCCTCGCCAAATCTTGAATGCACAACTACCGCACCTACAACATACGCAGTCAAGTCTTTGGTTATACCACCAGCATTTGATGATGCCCCCTGACTTGGTCTTTGCGGATTTGTAATTATACTTGCATATTTTGATTTTGCCAGTAATTCGAAACTTGCAGGGTCTTTTTTAACTAAGTCGGCTTCAGTTACAAATCTACTAACTGCATTATACTCAACCTTTCCAAATCTAAATCTGCTGCCAGCACTTGATACATATAACCTATCCTTCGCTCTTGTAATTGCAACATACATACATCGTCTTTCTTCTTCCATATCCTTAGGATCATTAAGTGCCCTTGATGATGGAAAAATTCCTTCTTCAAGACCGACTAAAAATACAGTTTTATACTCTAATCCCTTAACACCGTGAATGGTTGCCATTGTAATATATTCATCCGTGTCCGAGTCCTCGCTATCACTAATTAAAGCTACTGATTGCATAAAGTCCTCAAGAGTAGCACCTTCATTTGCCTTGCAAAACTCCTTAACAACATTAATGAATTCATCAATATTTTCTAGCTTGTTTTTATCCTCCGCATTATCCATATCATACACGGTATAAAAATCAATACGATTTACCATGTAAGACATAAATTCATCAAAAGGTAAGTCAAGTTTTTTATTCATTAGGTCAACAACCAAATCACGAAAACTCATGAACTTTGTCTTCATTGCCTTTGTCAAAACTTCGTTATCTTCAACGGCTATCAATCCATCAATAAAGCTGACACCTTTTGCATAACAATAATTTCGCATTTTTTCAATTGCAGTGTCGCCAATTCCACGCTTAGGAAAGTTGATGATTCTAATAATACTCTCCTCATCATATGGATTTGCAACCATTCTCAAGTATGCTATTGTATCCATGATTTCCTTTCTATCATAGAACTTGAATCCACCGATAAGTTTATATCTCATACCATATAAATTCATCTTTTCCTCAAAAATTCGAGTAAGCGCGTTAACTCTTACAAGGATTGCAAAATCATTAAACGAATAATTGTTATAATCGATCAGTTTTCTTATTTCACCAAGTACAAAATCAACCTCTTCCTTATCATTGAAGCAATTTTTATAAGTTACTTTCATTCCTTTATCAGCTTCAGTCCAAAGCTCTTTCCCCATACGCGTTTTATTGTTTTGTATGACAGCATTAGCGCACTGAATAATACTACCAGTGCTTCGGTAATTTTGTTGCAATTTGTATGCTCTGCAATTAGGATAAAATTTTTTGAAATTGAGAATATTCTCAACTTCTGCTCCACGCCAGCCGTATATACTTTGATCATCATCGCCAACAACAAATAAATTTTTGTGTTTATCTGCAATCATTCTAACTAGCAACATTTGTATTTTGTTTGTATCTTGAAACTCATCGATATGTATATACTTAAATCGCTCCTGATACTTTGCAAGTACTTCAGGAAAATCCTTGAAAAGTATCACTGTTTTAAGCAATAAATCATCAAAATCAAGTGCGTTGTTTCTTTTTAGCTCAGACTCATATTTATTAAAGACATCACGAATCAAATCACTATTTCGACCGCCTAGCTGATTACAATAATCATCTACACTAGCGCCAATGTTTTTAGCATTAGAAATGTGGTTACGAACAGTTTTTTTAACTTCATTATCATCGATATTTAACTCTTTTAATATTCTTGCAACAACTTTTGTGCTGTCATTAGATGTAAATATTGAATAATTAGAAGTATATCCTAATTTTTCAATGTCATACCTAAGTACTTTTGCACAAAAACTATGAAATGTTGATATCCATGGGCTATCATCCTCACTGGCAATAGCAATCACCCTTTCTTGCATCTCTTTAGCAGCTTTATTTGTAAACGTAATTGCAAGAATATTGCATGCAGGAACGCCTAATTCGCTCATTAGATAAGAAACTCTATGCGTAAGCACTCGGGTTTTTCCGCTACCTGCTCCAGCAAGCACAAGCACTGCACCTTCAGTATCTAATACTGGCTTTATTTGTTCTTCATTTAGTAGCTTAGTATAATCCATTACGCACCTTCCTTTTATCTTATATATTCTAGCACAATTACAAGAATTTTGCAAGGTATCAATTGTATTTTGGTAAATAATATGATATAATGTATTTAGAGATAGTTTATGTAACACAAGATTGCATATAATATCTATAATACATTTTTTAAGGAGATAAATAATGGTAAAGATTTTAACAGATAGTGATTTTGAACAAGTAATCACAAATAGTAACATTCCAGTTTTAGTAGATTTTTATGCTGACTGGTGCGGACCTTGTAAAATGGCCGCTCCTATAGTAGAGCAAATCTCAACTGAATTAGAAGGTAAAGCTTTAGTTTGTAAAGCAAATATTGACAAATGTTCAGCAGCAGCTAGCAAATACAATGTCGCAAGCATCCCTTGCTTTGTTGCATTTAACAACGGAACTGAATCTCGTAGACAAGTAGGTTTTTCAGGAAAGGACGCAATCAAGAATTTAATCAATGACTGATTATTGATCTTATTGCTAAACAAATAAAAAAATTGAACTGCTTAAATGCAGTTCAATTTTTTTTTATATTCTTAATTATATAACGCAATAATAAATATTTGCATATTTGCATTCAATTAATGCAATATTGCACAAGCGTTTATTATTAATAGTCAATTACAATGAAATACACCTTAATTTAGAGTACTTTTTGATTTTTTGATATGTTAAACGGTCTAATTGATAATACTTTATAATAAAACTGCAATTAAATCTGTCTATTTTACTGTGGTAATCAGTATTAATTAACCAATAACACATTATAAAACACCGAAATCAACCAGTACTGTTTCTATCCCCTTTACATGACTATTGTGTTGTTTGCTGCCTGCTATAGTATATTTTAATCCAATGCACATTGCTTTTATAAATACTGAATTGCCCTTCTCTAGCGCAAAACATAATCCATCAAGTACAGCTAATGACTCCGCACGCTTTGCCTCGCTAATTGTTTTATCAATTAATATCTGCTCTGATACAGCTAAAATAAATGGAGACAACTGATCTAATAATGTTGATGGAAGGGATGCATCCTTTGATTCAACTTCTACATTAACTATCGTATTATCCTCAAAAAGCAACTTGCCAAAGGCATTGTAATATCCTACCATAACATAATCACAAAACTGTTTGAATTGATCCATTGGTTGAGCTATTTGAGAAAAACTGACTTTTAAGAAAGCTAGAAAATCTATATTTTCCCTATCTACATTATAAAGCAACCCAGTAACAAGACATATAACTTTGTATGGCTCTGTAGGCAATACAAATGACACGCCAGACTTTCCGCTGCAAGCATTAAGCAGCAACTCATTGTAATCATGCATAGCATTACCATGCGACGTTATAAACTTAAGTTCACTATTTGATACTACATACCTTAGTATGCGTTTTAGAGTCCTCTGGTATAATATTACTTGAGCAGACTTCAGCTCCAATGTCAACGTTTTTAATCCGTCAATTAATTTCATTTTATCATCATTCATTATCACGCCTCCCTGAATATTTTTTAAATATTTCTACATCTATATTTTAACATACCAAAAATAAAAATGCAAGCAAGTTGCAAATTTTTCTTGCAAAAAATTTAAATATAGTATATAATGGAAATAGAAGTAGCAAATTGCGATTTTTTCGTATAGATTGATGCTATTAAAAGAGAGGTAGTTTATGAAATCAGTTATAATTAAACTTGACATGGCAGAGAAAATTAAAAACTTTGTACAAATTGTTTCCGTTTATCCTTACGAAATTGACCTTCGTAGTGGCAGATACGTTATCGATGCAAAAAGCATTTTAGGCATATTTAGCCTAGATTTGTCTAAAACTATTGTTTTAGAGATATATAGTGACGATTGCACCGAACTTCTTGCTAATCTTAAAGAGTTTATTGCTAAATAATGCAATTAGATGAATTAGTATTAGATAAAATCATCATTCTTTATATGATGGACACTATAGAGATTCCTCTATCCATCGAAATGATGACCGACATCTGTGCAGCTAACGATTGGGTTAACTATATGGACTGTAGACAGTGT
>CAMQSU010000020.1 GCA_947037025.1 uncultured Clostridia bacterium
CTGTTTTTTCATGCTAGCTGGCACTTTTGGTTGATGGAACCATAACCAACATTGTTGAGTAGATGCTTCACCCATTTTTCTTGCAACATTTGCTACGCCCTTGCCTAATACCGATGGTTTCTTATTGTTATTCATTTTCGCCTTCTCCTTTGAATTTGTTTTTTATTATCCCTGCAATCATTGATAATGACACAGAAAAAATCGCGTATGTAATTGATAGAGCAATCTTATATAAAGAATAGTATATCAGCACTATTGATGAAACAGTATACAAAGTCACATATATCACGCTGATTAGTTTTAATTTGTTTTTTCTTTTTTTACTTAGTTCATTGTTTATGCTATCAACTGATGGTAAAATCAGAATAGCGACTGCACCGAATGAAAGTAACACAATATTAAATATATTCATAATACGTGCCGGCATTAGCTCTAACATAACAATTAAAATTGAAAAATCTACAACTAAAATTGCCATGCATCTAAAATGCGATCCCGCATGATAACCACCAGCGACAGTCCTGATTGTTGCAAAAGTAATTGCAAATAAAACCGTTGTTAAAAAGTTGCATGTACCGAAGCCAATAGCAAGTATTAAAATTAGGTTAAATAATGTCGCAATCATAAGCTCAAAACTATACTCATATACTTCGTGATCATCTTGTTCAATTATGCCTTTGGCAACAAAAATAGCTGTCACCTTATTTGATAGTCTAGTAATCATATTACTTTTCTCCTATAAATAATTTAACAGCTTTTTATTTAAATGTCAATAGCGATGCGGTATGTGGTAGGTTTTTTGCAGTATGTGGTACTAAATAACTAGCATTGCCGTTGCAATATACTCATTTTCAGTTATATCTCTAATAATAACGCCATTTAACTCACTAGTAATATTATCAATAATAGTACTACCAAATCCATGTTTATATTTATTTTTCTTTGATGTTCCCACTCTGTTATCCAGCTTTCTTTTATTATTAACAACTCTAATATGCAATTGATTATCAGTATGGAAAATATCCACATTAATATATGCACTATTACCATCTGATATCAGCCTCTCCGACTCCTCTATAGCATTATCTAGTAAATTACCAATAAGTATAGATAATTTCATTTCATCAATTTGCATATCACCTACAATTATTTTGATTTTGTTTTTTATGCTTAATGCCGTCATTTTACTAAGTTTATCATTAAGTATTGCATCAAGTCCTAGTACTCCTGTGTATATAATACTTCTTGCATTATTCAGAATAACCTCAGCACTATCAAGTTCGCTAGCAAAGTTTTTATTATCGCTTGACATTCCACGCAAAGCCAAAATAACATTGTTCATATCGTGCATAGTCTTAGTGTTAAATTTATATTTTTCTATAAGCGAATTTACACTTACAAGCTGCATTTTCATTTCACTATTTGCAAACTCTAATGTATTTTTCTTGAGCCTGTCTTCAATATTTTTTTCCACTGCATACATTAGTAAAATTATAGAAAGCAAAAACGCCATCGTACCTGACGTCATCAATATTGATAAAGTTTTGTTTGTGTTATCTACCATCAATTCACTTATTGCAAATATAACTACATTTACAGCAATCGGCAACATACACATAATAATATTTATAGCAACAGAAAGCCTAATATACTTACTAGATATAAATTGCTTAAATACTAAAATAAAGAAAAACACTAACAGTTTAGAGCCAATAAGACCTTGCATATAGAAATAAACATTTGTTTGCATTTGCTCTACGCTCATGCTAGTGAAACTTGTAATAATAAGACCCATAAATAATTCTGTTATAATAAATAATGACGACAAAATTACAGGAAAAAACATTCTTTTAATCAGCTTAATATCATACATAAATGAAATGATTATAATGATCAAAACACTAGATAACGTGTTTATCACCAAAGACTTAATATAAATAGTGAAAATTATAATAATTATGGTGTATGCTAATAATATAAATGCTTGAATTATATTGTTTACATAACTTCTTTTCGCCAATAATTTTAATGCTTGATGCAATATTACTGCTTGAAATAAACTACTAAAAATAACTACTAATAAATATTCTACACTCATAGCTCACGTCTCCATTTATTTTTGCTGCAGCTTTCAAGAAAATCTTTTTTAAACTTTCTAGATAAGTATACTTTCTTACCAGTTTTTAGTACGGCATTTTCCGGTTGAATCAACTGCAGTTGCGACATGTTAATTGCTTGACCTTGATTACATTTGCAAAATTTATCAACGCCAAGTTCATCAATTAAATGTGAGAGCGAAATCCTTTTAGTCATTACATAGCTGTTTACTTTAGTATGCAGAGTAGTTTTACAATTATCAACTTCTATATCATAAATTTCATTTATCTTAATAATGATTTCGCCTTCTTTTGTTGAGAAAGAATAATCATCTAAAGATCCTGCAACTTTAGTAACTGCCCTATTTAGTTCATAATTAAAAAACTCGCCATCAAGCGGTTTATTAATATACTGAAAAGCACTTAATCTAAACGCACTATTAACATATGATGTGTGACTTGTAACAAATATTACTATTACTTTATCATCAATATCACGGACGCGTGAAATTATTTCTATTCCGTTTTCATCGCCTATCTCAATATCCATAAAGATTATATCGCATCGGCCTTCAACATCATAAAATTTCAGAAAATCCAACCCACTACTAAACTCGTGAATTTCAAACTTTGTCTTATCATCATTAAAGAAGTCCATAACACGCAAACTTAAATCGTCCACCATGTATTTTTCATCATCGCATATCGCAATCTTTATCATTAGTATTTGCTCCTAAATTTTATTCATCTTAAGTAAGGTTGATAAACAAGCAATGCCTATCAAATCATATAAATTATACCATAATTTACCAATTAAATCAATTCCAATTTACCTACTTTTTGCATTTTTTTTCTTTATTACTAATTAAATTATTTTTATTGCACACTATCCACCAATAAGTATATGTTTTAGTTTAATATATTTCAAATTAGGATAATATTTTTATATTTAGCTTTAAGCGATAAATAAATTAATCGACTAAAAAGTGGGAGTATCATCTTGATACTCCCACTTTTTGTTAGTTTTGTTGCAAATATTTTCAACAACTATTTTGAGTTTACGACTATGATAAATGAACAATGCAAATTAATACTTACGCAACTTGCAAATAAGTTAACGTAGTTTTGCTATTTCCTTGATTGTATGTTATCAAATAACTTTTCAACTTTTTAGTGCTTGTATCTACAACTGCAGTAACATTGCAGTCGGATATTAATGCAATATCAGTTATGTTTAATGCTAGACTAATATCAATAGGCAATGCAGAAAGAGTTATTTCGCTTCCATTTTTAGTCAAGATTAACCCTTCATTTTTCATACTTTTGCAAGTTATAAGGTTGTTTACTCTTTCGCCATTATAGTCTAGTGTTTCAATATTTGGTGCTACAATTGTTTCATATTTACCGTCATTTACGCCGCCAATTGTTATCGTTTTAAGTCGTTTTTCACTGAAACTAGTAGTCGCAATCCCCTCTTTTACTTGCACGGATTTATTATATGACCCTATTTCAACATCGCTTGAAAGCTCAACCGTCAAGCTCTGCAATGTGTATCCATTAAGTGCTATATTTTCCTCGATAATCTGATCAAATATATCCTTATCACTTACAATTTTTTCTTCATTTTTTGTGTCACATCCCATAAGAACCGTAGACATTACAACACACAATACCAATAGCATAAACGCTATTATTTTTCTATTTTTCATAATCCGCCTCCTACTCTTTTAATAACAACTCCAGCTAAAGATACCAACCCTATCATTGCTAGTGCAACTGCAATAGGAATATTGCTACTATTTGTTATCTGTTTTGCAACATCTAACTGTGCATTTGCAGCCTTGACAAGCATATTATACTCAGCAACTACTTTAGTCAAATCATCGTTCATGAATACTTTATCCACCTCGCTCATTCTGTTAAATATTACTGTTAATTCAACTATATTATCATAGCTACTTAAAGAAATATCCCCAATAGAGTCCTTAACATCATCATAATCTGCACAAGTGTAAAATGTTGTAACAGTGATTATAATAGGCTCGCTTGGTAGCAGCTCTATATCTACATCACCCTTCATCCTAACTTTGATTATATACTCAGTCATTTCTGACAAATTACTAAAGTGACCATTGTGGCTTTGATACTCTCCACCATCAATTGAGAACTCCAACTTATCTAAATCATCTACTTTAACATTTATAGTGATAGAGTTCCTTGTATAAATTGATGTTACATGTTCTGGATTAATTATCTGCAACGCATGTTTCATATAAAAAATATTATACCCTTCACCTAAAGCATTTTGTACTATATAGTTATTATTATTTATATCAACAGTAAATTTATATCCACCCTTTTTATAAGTTATCATTTCTCCGTCAATACAAACTGGACTAAGCTTAACTTCTCCTTCAAATCCTGTATAGTACGCTGTAACAACAGCACTTTGATCTATCCCTGTTTCAATAAAATCACTTGCACCCCAGAAAATTTTGATATCAAATGCTTGCATAATTATATTCGCACTCATACCACCTATCAAGTTATAATTATCAGTATCACCACTGAATATTGCAGTTATTACAGTGTCACTTTGCGCAACATTGGTAATACCGTTAAATGTATTTCCATTACCTCCAGTATACGTCACTGTGACTCCGTTTGGCAAAGTGCCGCCAACTTCTATTGTTTGCAACTCGCCATTATATATAAAGCCTCCATTTGCAAACAAAATATTTTTCATGTCATAATCAGCTTTTTCGATTGACCAATTTATTGGCTCAATCGGGCTGTCATTTATAACATAATTTGCATTTGCTGTAATTGTAACGGTTGCCTGATAGCCTAATCCTGCTTGAGTTGCACTAAAAATGCCGCCATAAGTTATTGTGACATTTTCGATATTTCCATTTATGCTAACAGTTTTTTCGCTGCCGTCATAAACAAACTTACCAGCTTCATAATCCCACGAAACCCCCGCAAGACTGATTTCTATTGCATTCATGAAATACTTTTTAGTAGCTTGTGTATTAGCACCTTTAATAATATAGTTAGAGCTGGTTAAATTTCCTACAAACTTATATCCATTTAACCTTGCATTAATAAATTGCTGCAACTCAATTTCCAAACTTCCTCCAGTAAGGCTTGCATCCTTTCCCAATGTAGGATATGTCGCATTTACGCTTGCAAATTGGTCACATCCGTTATACAAAAAGTTATCAGCATCTACATTTCCAGCCGACCAAGTAACATCCACTTCGTATGGCAAAACATTTATAAAAATTACAATGCTGTGTGTAGGATTAATGTATCCATTGTTTGCAAATTCAAAATTTGCAGTTACAGACTGCGTAGATGATGAAGCATCAGTAAAAACATTATTAATATAATTAACAGTAATTAATCCGCCACCTGCAACATTTGCAGAATACTCATCGGCAACGATTGTCTGCTCATAACCTGAGTATGTCAGATCACCACTCTCAAAATTCACAATACTCCAGTCAAATACACCCTGAACAATTGACCATGCAGTTTCAGTTGATCCAACTCCATCTATGCCGCCTTCAATCATATAATTTCCGGCCAAGTCATCTTTAGCAGTTAACTTCGCATATGCGTAATAGTCTCCAACATTAGTACTAACATTGCTATCTATACCTTCATAAACATAAGATATACTAATTGTACTAGGCACATTAGCTAGCGTAACTTTTTGCTCAAAACCGTTATATTCAAGGTTCAGATTTGATTGCCACACAAGCGAATCAATATTAATTAAAGCTTGCGAAATAAAATAATCCATTGCAACATCAGAAGCTTCGCTATTTATTATCTTAAAGTTTCCACTAGGAAGACTTGCGGTAAAAGTATATGCTTTACCCGAATCCACATTAGTGAAATCTGACGGAACTGTTATTATCATATCGCCTACAACTAAATCGGTATTTGTAGGAACATACTTTGCAGTAACGCTCGATGATTGATTATCGCCATTATAAACAAATTTATTTATTCCATCATTACCATGCACCCATTGCACAGAAACTTCAGCAGCAACCATTGCAATTGTTGCTGTCAAATCATTTATTAAATTAAAATTTTCAATATCAGCACCTGTAAATTTTGCAGTAATCTCACTGTTATTTTGCGATACATTAGTGATACTGTTAAACAACTCGCCATCTCCTCCAACATATGCGACAGTTACGCCACTCGGCAATGTGCCGGCAATTTCAACAGATTGCAAACCGCCGTTATAGATAAAATTGCCGCCCTCAAAAGATATCGCTGTCATATCATAATCAGCTTTTTCAATCGTCCAGTTTAGCCCTTGGATTTGACTATCATTTATAATATAGTTTTCATTTGCAGTGATTGTAACACTTGCATTATAATTACTACTAGCGTTAATTGCACTAAAAGTGCCACCATAAGTTATTGTTACATTTTCGATATTTTTATTTAACGAAACAGTCTTTTCGCTATTATCATAAACAAATTTTCCTGCAGTATAATCCCACTCAACACCTTTAAGGCTTACTGGCTTTGGGGACACCGTAAAACTCTCACGAGTATAATCAGATTGATTTGCAAATCTTTTAACTAATAATCTATTAGCCTTATCAACATATAAACAATTAGTAGTATTACTAATTTTGACAGTATACTCACCGACATCCATAATATCACTAGGTGCAAAAGCTGCACCTGTAGAGTTACTAACATATGTGTATTCGGCTTGCAAATTTACTGCTGAAAAGTTAGGGATATTTGTAATCACTGATGACATATCAAACGCATATGGAGTGCCATAAATTGAGCCACCGCCAGTAGGTACTACACTCAATACAGGCTCAACAAAAGTACCTTTTACAAGCTTAACATAGTTGGATCCATTAGCCACAATGTCAGTTTTTGCAACAGTAATTGTCTTATCTGTATTATCGATATATTGATCATAAACATCAAAGTAATTATTACTTCCGTTTCCATTGTTATATCTATTTACTGAAAATATAATTTCATTTTCTGCCATGTTAGAAATTGCAAAATGCAAGTTATCGCTATCACCAGCCTCAAAATAAATATCGCCGTTATCTATTACTATGCGAGCTAAACCAACACCATATCCAGTAGACGCATCATTAGCATTAACTGAATACAAATTTGATATCGGGATACTTTTACTTTCATTCAGACCAATAATTACCCCTTTAGAACTTCTGCCTGTCTCCGATGTGAAAGCTTTAATGCTAAAAGCACCACCATCGCCAGTGTTAGCTGTAGATAAGTCATTCACTATAACACCATCTATAATGTTGTTTTTACCAGTAAGTGCAATACCTACAGCGCCGCCAACATAAGATTCACTTACTCTAATATCAGGCTCATTCCATCCGCCTGCTTTGCCTATACTGTGCGAATAAAGTGCAATATTATCAATACCATTATTAATAGTTGTTTTAACATTGTAAAGATTACCGTTAATTTCCATTTTGCCGACAACCCCGCCTACAAAAGAATAGCTAATAGGATTTGCTGTCCAGCTTTGAGTATAAGCCTCAAGCCTTGCCGCTGCTCCGCCAATCTGACCATAAGTTGCGGATGAATCTTTAATTGTACCAGAGTTTCCTCCTGCAATGCCACCAATAGATGCATAAGTACCACGTCTATCAACAACCTGAATTTTGTAATAACCTGCCATATCTAAATGAACATTATCAATAAGACCGCTATTGCGCCCAACAATTACACCATGCAATGCATGATTACCATTATAATTAACTTGAGTCTCATTAACATCTATAGCACTAACAACATCAAACAATACATTGCTTAATGTGCCGCCAAGCTCATACAAAAATCCACCACGCAATGTGACTGCATGATTACCCGATGACCAAACTGCATCATTAGCACCTTTATAGCCGGAAGGACTATCAAAAGTGGAAGTGGATACAGTAGTAGAACTAATGCCAGTATTAAGGTTAATTGTATACCCGCCACCATGCAAAGTCCTACCACTAACAATTGTATAATTTCCATCATGATTAAATGAAACATTATCTATCAATATAGCCTCGCGATATGCATCAGAATCTGACACATCCATCCTAAGCCACGCTTTGAGTGCTACCTCTGATGAAATCTTTGTAGCATCAGGCGATAAAACAATATCCCTGCTATGATAACCTTGAGCATCTTTGCCAGCCTCAACCATTTGACTAGTTGGACTAAAACTGAACGCCACCACAATTGCTGATATTACAATTATGGTTACTAAAAGTATACTGATAATCGAATATACTAACTTTTTATTTAGAATAATTCTTTGCATAAAAACTTGCCTCCTGATTCAAATATTGGCGAATTAATTCAATCTGATTTAATCCATCACTTTTGCCCCTGAATTATAGCACAGTTCAATGCTAATTTTGCTTCTTTTTATAGCGATTATTGTCAATTACACACTTAAATTAATTCTACATAAATAGCATAAAAACAGCAAGAATTGCTTACAAATTACACTAAATTTTTATTATTTTGTCATACAAATTCTATTATAAGAAAAAGAAATCTATGATAAAAATATATTATTTAAATAGTTTAAATAATTATAAGTTTATTCTGACAAAATATTATATATTTTTTATTTATTATTATTTAATCTAATCAATATAAATGCAAATTATTATCATTATAGTTGCAAATTGCAAAAAAAAAAGACTAACATAGTCTTCTTTCATAATTAAATGTATATATTTATGATAATTTTTATTATAAATATGCTAGCATAATTGTATTTTTATACGACTTTATTTACTAGATAACTGCAAGTTATATATTCTATAATATGATAACATTATAGAATATTATCATGAAAATTATTTGTATTTATTTACATAAACTATTTGTTATCTTTTACAATTTTAATAAAATTATTTATCACATCAGAAAATATTTTATCTTTATGATAGGCAATTGAAAATTCTCGCTTAATTAAACCAAATTTAAGATCAATTAAAGTACCATTTTCTAGTTGCTTTTTTACTAGTAATTTTGATATAGCACTAAAACCAATCCCGCACTCCAACATATTTATTATGCCTTCAGTGTTGCTAATTGTCCAAATATTAGTAGGTGTTATTGCGAGTTTATTTAGGTTGCTTACAACTATATCTCTTGACCCACTACCCGCCTCTCTCACAATTATACAATCAGTGTTAATGGTCTTGTCTTTTGCGACAAAAATTATCTCATCTTGATAAAAAGGAATAGTGACAATATCTTTGCTTTCAATACTACCCTCTACTAAGCTTATATCAATCTTACTTTGCAAAATAAGTTTTTCGATAGCTTTAGTATTAGATACTTCTACATTTATCTTATACTTATCAGCATTAGTAAATTTTGCTAGATAGTTAGGCAATAGGCAAGTACCAATTGTGACTGTTGCGCCTATTCTTAAATACCCGCCATCACTTGAGCTTGCAAATTCTCTTTCTATATCGTCAAAATTTCCACACAGACTTCTAGCATACTCTAGCAACCTATCCCCATATGGAGTTAAATAAAGTTTCCTATTTAACCTATCAAACAGCTTAACACCATAATGTTTTTCTAGCTCTGCAATAGTTTGACTTACTGCAGGCTGAGCAATATACAATTTATCTGCTGCTTTTGTTATTCCATTATTCTCTACTACACATATAAATACCTTAAGATGTCTTATAGTCATACATAACCTATTCCTTATTATTTTGATATTATTATACTATTTTACTTATTTATTGTCAAGTGTTATAATAAAGATATTAAAGAGAGGTGCAAAATGAATAAAACTAACGCAACCATATTAAACATTGCAAAAAAATACCCTCTAGGGATTTTGATTTCTGCAGCACTTGCTGTAATAGGTATATTATTATCAAGCTTGATACCTAAAGGGTTAATCAGTGGTGGTGTATTTGCACTGCTAATAGGCATGATGATTAATCCGCTTATAATGAAAAAAAAGGAGTACTTTACAAGTGGTCTTGATTTTACATCAAAAAAGTTTTTAAAACTTGCAATTATTTTCATGGGAATAACTCTTTCTTTTGCTCAAGTAGTTGAGGTCGGCAAATTCTCATTAATAGTTATGTCATTTACCCTAATAACGGCATTTGGTTTCGGTTACTTGTTTGGCAAATTATTCAAAATGGATTGGAAACTCTCAAGCTTAATATCAGCAGGAACAGGGATATGTGGCGGAAGTGCTATCGCGGCGATATCTCCAGTAATAGATGCTAAAGACAGTGACATAGCATACGCAATGTCAGCTACATTTATATTTGACATTATAATGGTAATCGTTTTCCCAATCCTTGGCAGAGCCTTCAATATGACTGATATGGGGTTTGGATTATGGGCTGGTACTGCTGTCAATGATACAAGTAGTGTTGTAGCTGCTGGATACGCATTTTCTGATGCTGCGGGTAATTATGCAGTAATAGTAAAATTAACTAGAACATTATCAATTATACCAATAGTTCTAATTTTTGCACTAATCAATCAGCGGTTGATACGCAAGCAAAACTTAGCAACCGCTTGCAATATTGAATTAGAAGATGGAGTGCAACAGGTAGCACCAAAAATCAACTTCATTAAAATATTCCCCTTCTTTATTATATTATTTATAGCAATGGTTGGTATAAAAAGTAGTGGTATAGTGCCACAACAAACATGTGATATTATTGCAAGCATCAGCAAGTTTTTCATGGTAATGGCATTAGGTGCTATAGGACTTAAAACAAATTTCAAAAGCGTATTTAAGTCAGGGTTTAAGCCAATGTTACATGGATTTATAATTTCACTACTAGTTGTTGTAGTCGCATTTACAGTACAGTATTGTTTCGGTCAATTATAAATCGATAAATATTTTTAGCAATTTTCGCAAATAATACTTGATGTTTTTGTCTGTATATTATTGTATTAAAATTGATTTGTTACTTTTATATTACTACCCTCTTAATAATTTCATAAAGACTTAATATAGAATTTAGCATTAAAAAATCGAGCATGACTTGCGTCATACTCGATTTTTATTTTATTTTATTTTAAGTATTAATCAATACTCATCAATCTCTGAATCGACAACATCTTCTCCGTAGACTTTTGCTTCAGTTCTTTTAATACTACGTATACGAACTAAGAACCCTGCAGCGCCTAACAACAATATTCCACCTAAAACAGATAGAGATATTACTAGTGCTAAGTTAATAGGATTACTTAACTCTGTTATGATAATTTGTTTAAATTCATCAGATACAAATGCTATATACTCACCTTCAATTTTGAAAGAACAAGCTTTCATTTCTCCGGCTGCATTTATAGTATAGATTTGATACTTAATGTGATTCTCTAATACTTCTGCTGGAGCTTTGATCTTAACATCAAATGCAATTGTAGCAACAGATTGAGCGTTCATTCCAAATTTAGCATTATATACTGGCTCTATAGCATATACAATATTAAAGTCATAAGTTTTAAATAAAGTATTTTGCATATTACTGATTTCGTTAGCTCTGTCAATTATAGACTTTTTGATTTCACCTACTATAGAAGTAGTGGATTCTGATAAAGATATTTTAGTTCCATCAGCGAATGCATCACTATTAGATATCATAATTTGACCAGAATCATCACTTACTGAAATTGCATTCCACTTAGCGAATAACTCTACATCATGTCTAATTCTATAATCAAAATCATAAAGCTGTGTACAAGCCTTATCAGTAAACCAACCTACAAATTTATAATCTGTGAAAGCTGGATCAGATGGCTTAGTTAGCTTAGTATCAAAATCAACAACTTCCGAACTATTATCAGAATTATTATTGTAAACGAAATTAATATTAAACTCTATTATTTGCCATTTAGCAAATAGTTGTGTATCTGTAGCAGTCATCCAAGCATCAGCTAAACCATTACCAAGATTATCAGTAACAAGATCAGAATCAGCATCAGTGCCATTTGCCCAGCCAAGGAATATATATCCAAGTCTAGTAGGAACTTCAAAGTTAAATGAAGTACCAAACACGACAAATACATCATCAGAAGCTGTTTCATCAGTAAAATCTTCAAATGTAACTGTATAGTTATTAGCCGTCCAACTAGCGTATGCAATAGTCTCATTATCTGAAATTACCCAGTTAGAAACACTCTTACCATCAGCAGTAGTGAAGGGAGTACCAGTACCATTCTCGCCAGTAAACCAACCTAGGAATGTGTAACCAGTTTTTGTAGGAACAACGATATTATATTCCGCGTCAAATGTTAATACAGCACTTACAACTTCGCAGTCATCCGAATAATCTACTAAATTAATATTATATCCGTTAGCTGTCCATTTAGCAAAAGCTATAGCATCATCATTTGCGATTGTCCAATTAGCGATAGAAGAACCATCAGCATTAGTGAAGGCAGTGCCCTCTCCGTTAGCCTCAGAGAACCAACCACCGAATGTGTAGCCAGTTTTTACTGGAACACTCCATGTGTAAGCTGCATCAAATGTTTGTATTGCAGTAGCTGCATCGTCAGAGTAACCATTAAATGTTACTGTGTAGTTATTTGCTGACCAACTAGCATAAGCTATTGTATCGTTATTTGCGATTGTCCAAGTTGCAATAGATTTACCATTCGCAGTAGTGAATGCAGTACCTGCTCCGTTTGCCTTAGTAAACCAACCTAGGAAAGTATAACCAGTCTTAACCGGAACATCCCAAGTATACGCTGAATCAAAAGTAGAATTAATCTTATCTAATCCAGAATCATCTGAATCATCTACTAAAGTAATAGTATACTCATTTGCTGACCATTTAGCATAAGCTGTTGTATCGTTATTTGCGATTGTCCAGTTAGCGATACTTGTACCGTCTGCATTTGTGAAAGCTGTGCCATCTGCAAAGTCTGCAGTAGCAAACCAACCTAGGAAAGTGTAACCAGTCTTAACCGGAACACTCCAAGTATAAGCTGAATCAAATGTAGAATTAGCTGTAGCATCATTATCGATCTCAGAGTTATCTACAAAAGAAGCAGTATAAGAATTAGCTGTCCATTTAGCATAAGCTGTTGTATCGTTATTTGCGATTGTCCAGTTAGCGATAGATTTACCCACAGCAGTAGTGAATGGAGTACCTGCACCATCTGCCTCAGAGAACCAACCACCGAAAGTGTAACCAGTTTTTGTTGGAACATTCCAATTGTAAGCTGCATCGTATGTTTGTGTTGCAGTTACTGCTTCACCAGTGTAACCATCAAAAGTAACTATGTACTCATTAGCAGTCCATTTAGCATAAACTGTTGTATCACTTGCGACAGCCCAGCTTAAATAAGACTGACCATTTTCTGCTGTTAATGCGTTGCTAAAACTATCACTATCATACCAACCACCGAATGTATATCCAGTTTTTGTTGGTACAGTCCAGCTATAACCAGCGTTAAAAGTAACTTCACTAGTATTTGTTATTACATCATTAGTGTTATCTTCAAATGTGATAATATATTTATTTGCTGTCCATTTAGCATAAGCTGTTGTTTCGTTATTTGCGATTGTCCAGTTAGCGATAGACTTACCATCAGCAGTAGTGAACGCTGTACCTTTACCTTTAGGCTCAGTGAACCATCCGCCAAAAGTATAACCAGTTTTAGTAGGGATTGACCAAGCATAGCTTGCATCAAACTCATTTTTCATATCTACAGTTGAAACGTCAGTTGTATCATCACTAAAAGTAACTGTATACTCGTTAGCAGTCCATTTAGCGTAAACAACTTTATCCTCAGTTGTTGTCCAGTTATTAAAAGATACACCATTTGCACCAGTAAATGGTGTGCCTGTACCATTCATCTCACTAAACCAACCGCCGAATGTGTATCCAGTTTTAGTAGGTATAGTCCAATTGTATCCTGCATCAAATGTTGCAATGAAACTTTTTGTTATAACATCTTCAGAATAATCTTCAAAAGTTACAGTATAATTATTTGCAGTCCATTTAGCATAAGCAGTAGCATCGTCATTAGATATAGCCCAAACCGAATCACCAGTACTATTACCAAGCTCATCCGTAAAAGCAATACCAGTACCGTTAACGCCAGTATACCATCCACCAAAAGTGTAACCAGTTTTTACAGGAACTTCAAATGTAAATTTAGCATCGTAAGTTACTGTTACCTGTGCGATATCAGAGTTTATTGTATAGTCTTCAAATGAAACTGTATAGTCATTAACTGACCAATTAGCAAATGCAGTAACACCTACTTCTTTATCTGTTTCAATTGTCCAGTTAGCAATGCTGTTACCTGTTCCATCAGTGTATTGAACGCCTGCGCCATTAGGCTCAGAGAACCAACCTAAGAAAGTATAACCAGGTTTAACTGATACTGTCCATTTATAAGCAGAGTCAAAAGTAACCACGCCTACTGGTAAATTAATACCGCCAGCCTCAATAAAGTCTACAGTATATTTTTGAGCAGTGTATCTTGGTTGAACTACTAAGTCAGCAGTAATCAAAACTGAGTTTGTAAAATCTGACCAAACACCATTGCTCATAATCTGCCAGCTAGCAAAATCATAACCTTCTTTAATCGGAATATTGTGCGACTCAAACGTAGTATAGATATCTTTGCCATCAGTACCAGTAACGGTATAACCTACTGCAGTTGCAATAGCATTTTCAGTAACACTAGAATATGTAAAAAGTATAGTACCATCAGCATTCTTAAAAGTAACTGTAAACTGACCAAGAGTTCTATATGTCATTTTAATTGCTTGAGATGCTTGATAACCAGTTCCTGTTGCTGCATGTCTGATGTAGAAAGTGTATGTAGTACCTTGAGTCAACCCATTAAAAGTTGGGCTCTTTTGGTATGTAGTACCATTCATACTATACTCTAAACCTTCAGTTGCATTAATATCTGTAACAATACCTGCAAGAGTGATAGAATTTACACCAACAATTACTGCAGAAGGTTTAGGATTAGGAGTACCAGTGTAAACACCACTACCTAATATAAACTTTTTGTTTCTTGCAGACTCATTAGAAGGTAGACAATAATTCGGATTTGAAACACTAATTGCAGTTGCGATAAATGCACCAGTACTATTAGCAGTATTACCAAACAGTTTTACAGTACCAGACTCGCCAGTAAGAAAATTTCCAATTGATGCACTGATAGTTACGCCACCGCTAAAAGTATTGTAACGGAATGCACCGCCCTCACTATCATCGATTGTGTATTGACCTGTACCAGAACCAACGCCACCGCTTCCTGCAAAAACAAGATCAACTTCTTTTCTTGCAATTATTAGCGTAAACATTTGCTCTTTTCTTTTGTAATTATCAGTTTCTTCAGCAATAACAAGTATTTGAATACCTATTTCATTAGCATTAATTAAATTACCTAGCTGTCCACCAGACGGCGTTCTATAAATCAAATTGCTATCGCCTTGCTCAAGAACTGCATCAACCATTTTAGCTTGTCCGTTATAAGTATATGTTTGAGAAAACATTTTATTGTTATGTCCAATAATTTGCTCACCCTTAAATACAGAAAGCATTACTGGAGCAGGAAGAGTTATTATTTCATAGTTAGTTTTGTCATTTGGAACAAACTGAACTGTATAAGTATGTTGAGCTTGACCTACACCAGGTTTAACTTTAGGAGTAGCCCAAACAAATGTACCAGCAACTTCTACACCATCAATAGTAGCAACTCCACCTTCTAGTGTACTGTCAGACAGTAGACTTGGATATGAAATTTCGCTAGCAGTAGGGATAGATGTAATAATAGGAACAAGTTTATCTACTACAAGTACAATACCTTTATCAACAGATCCAAAGTTAACATCACCTTGACTATCAAAAACTATACGTATATTTTGACCTTCTTTCGGGCTACATGAAGCATTCCATGTAGTTGTAAAAGTAATCACTTTTGATGTGTTATCATGCGGAATTTGGAAAACACCTGATAGACCATTAATTGTTTGGTTAGTATAATCGTTATAGAAAGAAATCAAACCATTTGTAGGAGCCGCCATACCATCCGGAAAAGTCAACGTAACCGTTAAATCCAATTCATCATTATAACTAGCTGTCCTTACAGTGTCGCCATTGACTGGATTAGTAATATCATATTCTACAGTAGGAACTTGCTGTGTTAAAGTATATGCACCAAAAGTTTTGTGAATAACATTATTTGCCTTATCAAAACCTCTTGTATGTAAGTACCAAGTACCACCACTCTGAAGTGTTACAGTTCTGATTTTTGATGTACTAGCAACTGACCATTCATCAGAATTCTGATCAAGGAAAGCTTCTTTAGACCAGTAGTAACTTTGATCTCTAAAACCACTTGCACCAGCATCATTAAATGTCAAAGTAATTTGGCTAGGCTGATTAAATATAATATTATCTTTTTGATTAGAAGTAACTGTTGGAGCTTCTGTATCTGTAATAACTGTAAAAGTCTTAGAAGTCGCCTCACTAACCTGACCACTTGCAGTAGCAACTAGTGTGATAGTATATATACCTGCTGGCAGACTACTAAAATCGTTATCACCAACTCTAATTGGCAAGTCGACAATACCGCCATTGCTATTTCTAAGGGTATATATAGATGTACATATAGTACCAGCTGGGTCATAACTCTTATCAAATATAGATAATTTTGTAGTTGTGTCTCCACTGATTATTTCTGTTAAAGATATATCAAAGTCAGCGATTGGGACTGGTTTTTCAATAACACCAGTATCGCCACCAGTCATCCTGTTAAGCATAATTGTAAATGGTGCACTCCATGCGCCAAAACCATCTTCAACAGTAAGCCTAACAGAGTAAATTTTCTCTTCTCCAACTTCAGTTAATTGACCAGCAACCCATTCATTAGTAGCAGCAGGATCAGTAATATCTTTATATTCCCATTTTGCGGTCTTAATAATTGTGCCTGCTACAACAATCTCATCTAAGTCAAATGATGAGTCAAAATAGTCAACTACACCTGAAATTTTATCGTATTTCAAGCTAAATAGTGCAACTGGCGCACGATGAACGATTATCGTTCTAACAAGCTCAGTTTTATAATATATTTCATATTTACCAGGCATATCTGATGCTAACAACAAGTCAGGCATAAATTTGTCATGATTTGCATATACACCAGAGATATTATTAAAGTCTTCTTGGCTATATTTAATTTTCCACATACCATCACGGTAACTCAAATCTGTAGCATTTTCAAGCTTCATATCAGAGCCTTCTGCCAGTGCAAAATTAATTGTTTCACCTTGTATAATGTAATCATCACTTACAACACGCGGTGCTGATTGAATCATAATATACTCAGCAATTTTCTTCACTTGCTGCATATACTGAGCCTCAGTATAACACCATGCAGTGTCACCCGCCTTATTATAGTCTTCCATGTTTACAAAGGTTCCGGGAAGGTCTTCTGCAGGTACAATTCCGCTAGGATAATCTTCTGCTTTCGGGCCAAATGCCTTAATAAAGTCTATTGTTTGGGTCTCATTACTATTATTTCCCCAACCGATATAATCAATATTACCATTACCAAATCTAGACATCAACTCACCAAATACACTACCCTTATCAAAGTCATTAATCGGCAATTCATTTAAGTTAATAATATACTTATTAGATTTATCTTTCCATTTTGGCTCACGGATAACTTCCGATACGTCAACAGCTTGGTCAGACTTCATAACTAAATCATTTAGCGTAAAGTTCGTCTTTCTCTCACAACTATGAGCTCCGTAAGATGACATTACACCATAACCATACTCACCAGTTGCCTGTATTTTAGGAGTAGTTGTTGTAGTTCCATCAGCCATTGTCCAAACTGCTTTTGCGCTATTATCAGTAAATTCTGAAGGAAGACCAGTCGCTTTACTCTCTGACCACATTGTAAAGGTATTAGGATAAGCCTCAATTTTCATTCTTCTATATTTAAAATTACCGAATGCAGTCTTACCTAAAACACGGTATTTTCCAGTGCCCGCAGATACCCATGGACCACCAGTAGTAAGAGTCGTTGGCATATTAGCAAATAGTGATCCACTAGTAAACGCCACAACATCAATGTTATCAAACTCATAAAGGAAAGTTTCAGTACCTATTACACCGCTGTAATCATTAAGTATTAAATTTCCGCTAATTTTCTGCTTAGTTACATCATCAGTAGGATTACCTGCTCCATCATCAATAACAGTGTTAAAGAAGAATCCAAATCCATCTAATGCATCAGCAGCAGCTTTCTCTGTAAGAGTAAACTCAAAAGTCTTTTTTGTAGGAGCATTGCTTGGCAAATATTTCATATCTTTATATGCTGCCGCTCTATATCCCCAAAAGTCAAGAGAACCATCTGCCTCTTCTATAATATGTCTATCTCTGTAATTTGCGCCATGAGCATCCGATGTCTGCCCTTGACCTGATGTTCCAAAAATATACTCATTTTTAGCATTATTGAAAGCATTAACAGTAGGGTCTGCATCATTTACAGAACCTTTAGTATCATGATCATAAACCCACCAGTCAAATTTCTCTTGACTGCCTACAGTAGAACCAGCATAAGTTGAAATATTCAGGTTATTTTTAGGAATTCCTGCATAATTAACTCCGCCTATGTCCATTCCGGTAGATAACATAGTCTTCAAATCACCCTCAAAGTCAAATCTATCACTTTGATATGGCATATTTGTTGGACCAGTTGCAAGAGCGATATCTACACCCTTACTTGCTGCCAACTGCAATGAATTATTAGCTTGGTTTTGCACATTAAACGGGCTTGCCGAAAAATTAAAGCTTGCCAAAACTAATTGTGACAACACCAACATAATGATTAAAACTATTGAAATAATTTTAACTTTAGATTGTTTGAATAATAATGTTCTTCTGTTCATTTTGATTTCCTCCTGACTGTAGCAGTCATTTCTTTAGTTAAAAGAGTGTATTCCAACCCTTTGCCATTTAATAAATTTGATACATTGAATTATTTTCACTGTAATTTCAAATACAAACAATGCTGCCTCAATCTTTAAGTGATACTTCATTTCAAATTCATAACTTCTTGCCTTTACACAATTATAACATGAATTTACAAATAGCATATCAAATACGACAACAATATTTACAATAATACAATTTACGAATAAATTTTACAAAGTTGAACAAATTTTTACATAAGTATTAGCCAACCTTAAAGATTCCTTAACATTAATAGCTATCCAGTTAATTATATATGCAATAAATATATTGGAGATATTATAAATGTAAATATTATCGACCTAATGTAAATTTTAATACGCATACGCAATTTAATATTTATAACATATGAAATATTATGCAAATACTTTTATTTTTTTAAAAAAAATTTGAGAACCTATCAAAAACCTTACACTCATAAATACTAATTAAAATTGTCACCCCCTACCAACAACTGCACCTTAAAACCTTGAAGCCCCTAATACTATTCTAAAGCAGTATATACATACCATATTATCAGCATAGAAAAACTAGCTGATTTTAATCAGCTAGAGGATATTGTTATTTTAATAATATATTAACACTTAATATATGCTTATATATGTATACTTTCTATATATTGTTTTGTATATACTCTTTATATATAAACTAATATAGAAAAATAGTCATATTGATTTTATAATCTAATACATTACAACATAATTATTTTATTTATATTTCTACGTGCCCACGCTATCACACATATTATATAATATATATTATCGCATTATGTATTATTATACTTCTACGTGCCCACGCGATTAATCGTGCTATTCATATATTATGTATTAATATATTATAATAATATAATTATTTTAAATCATATAATCATCTTATTTAATATGTTTAAATAAAATATAGTATTTTAATCATTATAATATTATAAATTTGTCCTTATTTGTATTGAGTGTAATATTAAAATACCTATTAAAAATGCTTCTAAATCACATTCTCATATACTAATTTTATTATTTTCTTACTTTTATTATAATTAATTATGATATTTATCTCGCACTACGTATTATTCTTTTATTATATATTATAATTTCACACCCACGCTCGCAATTAATTTTATTATAATTTATAATGAAAGCAAACCTGTTTTATAATTTTGCTCGCCTAATATCAACTTTTATATTATAATTTATAATGAAAGCAAACCTGTT
>CAMQSU010000021.1 GCA_947037025.1 uncultured Clostridia bacterium
CCTCACGTCTTGGAGCACGGTCATTATTGTATCCGCCTTCAGTTCTTGGAGCACGATCACTGCTGAATCCGCCCTCACGTCTTGGAGCACGGTCATTATTGTATCCGCCTTCAGTTCTTGGAGCACGGTCACTGCTGAATCCGCCTTCACGTCTTGGTGCACGGTCATTGCTGAATCCGCCTTCACGTCTTGGAGCACGGTCATTGCTGTATCCGCCACGTCCGCCACGATCTCCACCGAAACTGCTACGTCCGCCACGATCACCGCCACGTCCGCCACGATCACCACCACGATCACCGCCACGACCTCCGCCAGTACGCTCGCCTGCTATTTCACAGTTAAGTTTTCTGCCGTTAAAGCTTTCATTGTTAAGTGCATCCATTAAGTCTTCAAAACCCTCACCGATCTGAGCAAAACCAAACTTCTCAAGAAGTTTAACTTCTAGAATAGCTGACTCAGGTATGCTTGTTTTTGCCATAATGAACTTTTTAACGCTATCATCAGTAGTGTTATCCATAGTACCAATAGTCATAAAGAATCTTGTTGATGGTACACCAGATAATTTCTCTTTTCTGTTACGTGTGTCACGGCTGTTGTTATCAGTCATTACCATGCTACCTGCACCCTCAAGTGCAACTGCAAGTAATTCTAAAGCAGTAAATTCAGAATTGTTCTCTGTATTGTACTCTTCAATTGATTTTGTAATAAAGCTGATAGTGTTAGTGTGATTTTTATCTAAACCTTTAAATAGGTTGTTTAATTTCTTGCTACTAAAATCAGTAGTAGACTGCATTTTATCCATTTTAGTCATAATATTTTTTGTATACCTCTCGTATTTACTGATAAGGTCCTGTTGGGCCTTAGTATAGAATGTGTATGCAACGCCAGTTTTATTTGCTCTAGCTGTTCTACCTATTCTGTGGACATAATACTCTTCATCATTCGGAGTATCAAAGTTAAAAATTGCTTGTACATTTTCTACATCAATACCACGAGCGGCAACATCTGTTGCAACAAGGACACGAGTTTCACCTGCACGATATCTTTTCATAACACGGTCACGCTGACTTTGACGCAAGTCACCATGTAGTGCTTCAGCGTTATAGCCAAGACCACAAAGTGATGCTGCAAGTTCATCAACTCTTCTTTTAGTGTTACAAAAAGCAATAGTTAAGTTGTAATTATGAGCATCTAAAACATCGGTAACTAAACCTAGTTTGTCCCCCTCTTTACATTTAATAGCAATCTGCTCGATTGTTGGAAGGTCTGAACCTTTAGTCTTAACTAATATCGGGTCAACTTGATAATTCTTGCTGATTGCGACAATAGTTTTAGGCATAGTAGCTGAGAATAATACAACTTGCTTATCTCTAGGACAAGTCTTGTTAATCTCATCAAGGTCAGAACGGAAACCCATATCTAACATTTCATCAGCCTCATCAAGTACAAACATTTTAAGATTGTGCAACTTTAGTGTGCGTCTTCTTAAATGATCCATTACTCGACCTGGCGTTCCGCATATAATTTGAGGTTTCCTCTTTAATCCGATAAGCTGACGGTCAATATTTTGACCACCGTAAATCGGAAGTATGCGTATACTATCACTGTATTTCATTATTTCCTTGAACTCGTTAGCCATCTGGATTACTAGTTCTCTGGTCGGACATAATACTAGTGCTTGAATATCTGATGAATCTTCATCGATATTGTTAATGATAGGAATGGCAAAAGCTGCTGTTTTACCTGTTCCGGTCGGGGCTTGGGCGATTACATCTCTGCCCGCTAATAAATGAGGAATAACATCTCTTTGAATAGGTGTTGGCTCCGTAAAGCCCATGTCCTCAATAGCGTGCTTGATCTCGTCTGCGACTTCAAAGTCGCTAAAATTATTAATGTTTTGCATTATTCTCCTTGTGTTCTATTGTCTTATTTTGTTATTACGTAAAAATAGTGTAGCAAAATTGAGTTAAACTTTGCCACACATTTTTATTATAAATTATTGACAACTCTCTTAAGTCAGAGAGCAATTAACCTCAAACAGTCATGCATTTACTGCTTGCTGCTGTGGCCATTTATATCGCAAATATGTGATGTTTAGTTAGTAAAATTATTTTTGTGGCAAGCCACAATTTATAACGTATACCTAGCTATTCAGCTTATACATAATTGCGATTTGCTTAGCATCACCATAAAAATGACGATACGTGACGGACAGATATTTTTATATCAACCTACATAAAATAGATTAATAAATATGATTTAATAATATATATTATTTTTTACCGAACTTGATAACTGCTTGAGCGGCAGCAAGTCTAGCGATAGGCACACGGAATGGAGAGCAAGAAACATAGTTAAGTCCTAGTTTGTGACAGAACTCAATTGTTGATGGATCACCACCATGCTCACCGCATATTCCTAACTTGATGTTTGGACGAGTGCTTTTACCGCCCTTAATTGCTATCTCCATAAGCTTACCAACACCTTCTTGGTCTAGTTTTGCAAATGGATCAGACTCTAATACTTTGCGAGCATAATACTCGTCAAGGAACTTACCAGCGTCATCACGAGAGAACCCGAATGCCATTTGAGTAAGGTCATTAGTACCGAATGAGAAGAACTCTGCCTCAGTAGCAATCGAATCTGCAGTAAGTGCAGCACGAGGTACTTCGATCATTGTTCCAACCATATATTTGAAGGTAACGCCATTGCTAGCCATAACTTCTTCCGCAGTTTTAACAACTACATCTTTAACATATTTAAGCTCACGAACATCTCCAACTAGAGGAATCATAATCTCAGGAACGATATTAGCGCCCTTAGCATTAAGCTCCATAGCAGCTTCGATTACTGCTCTTGTTTGCATCTCTGCGATCTCTGGATAAGTGATACTTAACCTACAACCACGGTGACCTAACATTGGATTAGTCTCATGTAAATCATCAATCTGTTTTTTCAACTCTTCAAAAGATAAACCCATCTCTTTAGCAAGTGCTTTGATTTCGCTATCCTTGTGAGGAACGAACTCATGTAGAGGTGGATCAAGGAAACGTATAGTTACAGGACGATCGCCCATAGCCTCGTATAATCCTTTAAAGTCTGCTCTCTGCATTGGAAGAAGTTTAGCAAGTGCGCGTCTTCTCTCGTCTTCTGACTTAGAAACGATCATCTCACGCATAACAGCAATCCTATCCTCAGCGAAGAACATATGCTCAGTACGGCATAGACCGATACCTTCAGCACCAAAACTAACAGCTTGGCTAGCATCAGCAGGTGTATCAGCATTTGCTCTGATTTTTAGAGTACGTTTAGCATCAGCCCAGCCCATGATAGTATCAAAATCTTTTGATAATGTCGCTTGCTGAGATGGCAATGCCTCGCCGTAAATGTTACCAGTT
This sequence comes from uncultured Clostridia bacterium, assembly GCA_947037025.1. Lineage (GTDB taxonomy): Bacteria > Bacillota > Clostridia > Christensenellales > UBA3700 > MGBC100798. Next base: position 3,399 of record CAMQSU010000021.1, read on the forward strand.
GCACCATCAAGAGAGATAAAATCATCAGTCTTGTAAGTTACTCCTGCGATAGTAAGAGTTTTCGCTTCCTCGTTTATGATAAGCTCGCCGCAACCAGCTACACAACAAGTACCCATTCCACGTGCAACAACTGCTGCATGAGAAGTCATACCACCACGTGCTGTTAAAATACCTTCAGCAGCGTACATACCTTCGATATCCTCTGGAGAAGTCTCTTGTCTAACAAGAACAACTTTTTTACCAGCTTCTACAAGAACAACCGCTTCCTCAGCAGAGAAAGCTATATTGCCGCAAGCAGCACCCGGAGATGCAGGAAGACCGCGAGCAATAACGTTTGCAGCAGCAAGTGCGCTAGTGTCAAACATTGGGTGAAGAAGTGAATCAAGTTGTTTAGGATCGATCTTTAGAAGAGCGTCATCAATTTTAATCATCTTCTCGTTTACTAAATCGCAAGCGATTTTAAGAGCTGCCTCAGCAGTTCTTTTGCCGTTACGAGTTTGAAGCATGTATAATTTACCACGCTCTATTGTAAACTCCATATCTTGCATATCTTTGTAGTGATTCTCAAGTCTGTTAGCAATAGCAACAAATTGATTATATACTTCAAGATTTGTGTTAGCAAGTTGATCGATAGACATTGGAGTACGAATACCTGCAACAACGTCCTCACCTTGAGCGTTCATTAGATACTCGCCGTAAAGTTTCTTTTCGCCAGTAGAAGGATTACGAGTAAACGCAACACCAGTACCAGAAGTTTCGCCCATGTTACCAAATACCATTGATTGAACATTAACTGCAGTACCCCAGCTACCTGGAATATCATTCATACGTCTGTAAATTACTGCACGTGGATTGTTCCAAGATTGGAATACAGCTTTGATTGCGCCAATTAATTGCTCTTTAGGATCTTGTGGGAAGTCCATACCTTGATCAGCCTTGAAGAAAGCCTTGAACTTAACGATAAGTTCTTTAAGGTCAGATGCAGTAAGAGCTGTATCTAACTCAACGCCCTTATCCTCTTTAACTTCATCAATAATCTTCTCAAATGCACTTTTACCAACGCCGATAACAACATCACTATACATTTGAATAAATCTACGGTAACAATCGTAAGCGAACCTTGCATCACCAGTAAGTTTAGCAAGACCTTCAACGCTGACATCATTAAGACCTAGATTCAAAATTGTATCCATCATTCCAGGCATACTCGCACGAGAACCTGACCTTACAGATACAAGGAAAGGATTTTCCTTATCGCCGAATTTTTTGCCTTCAATTTTCTCAACCTTAGCTAGCTTAGCAAAAATATCCTTTTGAATATCCTCATTAATCATTTCACCATCAACATAATACTGAGTACAAGCCTCAGTTGTAATTGTGAAACCTTGTGGAACAGGCATACCTAAATGTGTCATTTCAGCAAGGTTTGCACCCTTACCTCCAAGTAAATTGCGGTCATTGCCATCTGCATCTTTAAATAAATAAACAAAATTCTTAGCCATTTTTCTTCCTCCATAACAGTAATAATTATATTCTACACTATTTTCGTAAATTTTTCAAGTAATTTCAATACGTTTCGCCAAATTATATCAAATATTTAGAAAATCAACATACTCTTTACATGCTTTTAACTTTACTTCCAATATTGAACTGACATATCCGCTTAAAATATCAATTAATACTCTAATATTTTTCACACTAAAATTGTAATTATTAATTGATAAATCATTCTCCGCTTGATTATTATTAGCATCTTCACTAAATAATAAGTTTTTTGTATTAATATAGATATTATAATTTAATGTATCTATATTATCTACCCTATCTTCATTGTTACCCGCACTAACATTTTTGCAATTACTAGCAATTTTACTTGTATCATTTATGCTTTCTGCTATATTATTTCCTTTAATATTTTTATCAATTTCAACCGCTTTATTATTAACCAATAGTGAATAATCTCCACTTAATTCATTCAAATAATTTTGTGCCAAAACTGATAAAATATCAACTTGTTCTGCGGTTAATTTTTCGCTATCATATGCCCTGCAACATTCGTAAACAACACCACCTTTTGATGCACTAAAAAACGCATTTTTTCCGTTAGAATTTCCGCAGCTTATACATGAGTCTGCGGCTATTTCATAGCCAATAATTGCTAGCGTATTGTACAAATATTTAAGGAAATGAAGTGGTATATTATCTATATTTTCATAGCATAAAGTCTTTAGAAAAAGCAAAGTAGAGGTAGCAAGATTATCACTAATCTCGCTATCTCCACTAAATTTATCAAGCATTTCTATTGACGATAATGCAGGATAAAATTTATCAATATCACCCCATAATTTATAAAAACTATCTATTAAATCGCAGCCAGTTACAGTGTAGTAACCATTACGCCCCGACAGATAATATGTGCCAAAACATAGTATTGATGAAGCGTATTTAAGCTTAGCTTTTGGTTTTTTTACACCACGACAAGTGGCGGTAATCTTACCTTTGCCGAAAGCATATAAAGTTATAAGCTTATCATTCTCCTTATAATCCATACTCCTAATGCAAAGGCACTCGTGCTTTAATTCAATCATTATTATCCTTATTAGCATGATAATAAAAGTAGATTAATCAACATATTATATTGATTAATATTTAATCATTACTTTCAATATCTCGCTGCTTGTCCAGACTTTTGTATATCATAAAAAGCCCAGGGTCACCTGTTTCCATAAATTGTTTCCAAATCCGATCTTTAATATCCATAATCAACACCCCTACTATTATGATGCCCCAATTATGTGTATTTATACTTATTTATAGCATTTAGATATTTTTTAAATCATAGCCCATTTCGTTCATTACAAAGTCGGAATCTCTCCAAGACTCTTTAACTCTAACATATAGAGTTAGAAAACATTTTGCATCAATTAGACGCTCAATATCACCCCTTGCAGTAGATCCAATATTCTTTAGCATACTGCCGCCCTTGCCTATAATCATTGCTTTATGAGATTTCTTTTCGCAAATAATATCTGCATCAATATCTACAAGACCGTTGTCACGCTCCTTAAATTTGTTAATGCATACTGCAGTTCCATAAGGAATTTCATCACCTAAATACTTCATTGCTTTTTCACGAATGATTTCTGAAACCATGAATCTAAGCGACTTATCAGTAATCATATCTTCAGGAAAAAACTGCTTTCCCTCTTTAAGATTAGCCTCAATTCTCTCTTTTAGCGGCTCGATATTTTTGTTTTTCATAGCAGAAATAGGAAGCACTGAATCAATGCCTTCAATATCTTTTATTGTGTTAATCATTGCAACAACTTTCTCTCTATCTGCAATATCCATCTTGTTAATTACAACCATAAATGGCGTTTCAGATGCAGCATATTGATTGATATAACTCAAGTCATTTTCATCAATTCTCTTTTCCGCATCAATAAGGTACATAACCATATCAACACCTTCAAGAGCAGTTTTTACGCTTTTCATCATGTAATTTGATAGTTGATTTTTCGCCTGATGAATTCCCGGTGTATCAATAAATACAGCCTGATAATCTTCTCCGTTCATGATACCTAATATCTTATTACGTGTTGTTTGTGGTCTCCAAGAAACTATCGCTACTCTCTCTCCCACTAATGCGTTAAGTAGTGTTGATTTTCCTACATTCGCCTTGCCTATAATTGCTACAAATCCTGATTTATACATATCTCTTCCTTTAGTTTTTATTATTATCTAAAATATTTTGCCTTAGTTAGTATCTCATCTTCTTTTACTCTCATTACCTTACATTCAACATCATCCATATGGTCATAACCTAGCAAATGAAGTAGCCCATGTGTTATTAAAAACGCACACTCCCTCACCGCTGAGTGACCATATTCCTCAGCGTGCTCAAGCATTATTTCTCTTGAAATAATAATCTCTCCTAAATAAAGTGTATTATCTTCTGGAAAGATTTTTTCACTATATGCTTTTATATCAAAGGGAAATAAAATCGTCTCTGCCGGAAAACTTAAAACATCAGTAGCATTATTAACTTGTCTTGACTCTAAATTAAGCTTATGAATTTCTTCATTGTTGACCATTGTAACATCTACACTGACTTGCCGCGCTTTTATTCCGTGCTGCTTCATAACCGTCTTAAATATTTTTTTCGCAACTTTAGACTCATCTTCTAATAGCTCATATAAATTAATCATCTTATCTCCTCTTTAGTAATTATTTACCACTACATCTTGCAATGATTGCTTTAATAATCAATTCTTTTGTGAAAAATTGATGGAATAACTTTTATAATTGACGCTTTTATTTCATCAAGGTCTGCAAATGAAAGTTCTGAATCACTAAACTGACCGTCATTTATTTTATCATTAATAATGTTATCAATAATTACTTTAAGATCAGCTGAATTATCTGGCTGTTTTGCTCTTGTAGTAGCCTCAACAACATCGCAAATCATTACGATAGCTGCAATTTTACTACTAGGCTTTGGCCCATCATATCTATACCCATCATCACTTACCATACCATCCGTAATGCTTTTAGCTTTGTTATAGAAAAATGATGTAAGTGTTGTTCCGTGATGCTCTTTTGCGATAATTGCAATTTCTTCTGGCAAGCGCTCTTTTTTTAATATTTCATAACCTGCACTACCATGAGAAATAATCATTCTTGCACTATGCTTAGGAATTAAGTCATTATGCGGATTGTACTTTCCTTCCTGATTTTCGATATAGTATTCCGGATTCATAAGTTTTCCTACATCGTGATACATGCCGGCAGCTTTTGCTAGACTTGGATTTTCTCCGATTGCAATAGCGCTAGACTCTGCTAAATTAGATACAATAATGCAATGATTAAATGTACCCGGAGCCTCATCTGCAAGCCTTCTTAATAATGGTCTTGCCATACTGCACGCCTCTGCAAGCTTAAAGTCTGTCCACACATTAAACATCTCCTCATATAAAGGAATTAAAATTGTAAAAGCTGCAACAGAGATTGCAGTCCCTGCTAAAGAATAAGCATATGCCATTAAAAAGTATTCGTACTGGGTAGCGATTATATGTGCAAGTACTAAAGCTAAAATCGCGGAAATTACTCCCGCAGCAAGTGCACTGTACATAAGTTTAAATCTTGAGTAGTTTTTTTCCACCATAAACAAAATCATATAAGATTCTATTATACTAACCGTGCAACCAAAGAAGCTTTCAAGAACAAAGATTGTACCGCCATCAATGCCGTAATTTAGTATTGCAGCAGCAATTAAAACTACTAATGTTGTAGTTAGATTCGCAATAAATCCAATATTTTTATCAACTAAAACTGCAACCAAAATAGCCGCAATAGCAATAGGGACAACATAAGGATTTAAATATACCATACAGATAAATGCTAATAAGGCTGTGAGTGTAATAGATGTAAAAATAACCACTAAGTTTTTAATTTTCTTTAAATTATTTTCTGCTTGGTAATAAAAATATCCATACATTGAAATTAATACACCAAAAATTGAAACAGCAAGGATTGCTACTGCTTCAAAATTAGTATTAAACACATCAAATCTAGAAGTATATATTATTGCAAACAAGCTCGATAAAACAATAGATAATAGTGCTAACACTACTGCTATTATTGCACTTTTGTATAATCTATTATGTTGCAACTCATTTATTTTCTTCATTCAAAACCTCCTCATAAGCTAAATTATTATATCATCACTTAATTAAAATAAGATATACGATCAATAATCTGTGCTTATGTTTATTATATTGTATAATTTATTATATCATTATATTGCTTAACTAATAGCAATAATAAATATTTCAATAATCATATCCACCATTGTCTAGTCTTTGTTCAACCTCACAATGTACGTCTAAAACCTCGCCCATTGCTGTGGATTTTAACTCATGATGGCTAGACAAAATTCTTCCACCAGCCGGCATATTTGCTGAAATATCTCTTATAATATCACCAAATATTCTATCTATATAAGTGCTTTTATCCATTGCAATACGTTCATACTCATAATAAGTATAATTAACATATTTAATCGGAAGCAAGTTATTAGTTAATTGCTCAGTTCTTGTTAACTGATATGTTTCATACGGGACTTTATGTACTTTGCCAATACGCCAATTTCCTAAATACAACTCTCTGATCGATTTTTTAGCACCAGTCGCCTGCATATACATGATGTTTTTAGGTATAACAATTCTTTTATGATGATACACCGTTCCGTAAACTTCGCCGTCTGCTTCGCATTCGATTTTTTCGCCTTCTTCAATGTCATCTGTAGGAGTATTATCACAAATATGATAACCTGCTATAAGTTCATCTCCAGCTTTAACACTCATGCCCGCTTCTACTACCGCCGTACCGCTCCGTACCATCACTCTTGATACAATGCCATCAGCAGTTGATATAAGAGTTTTTTGTTTAACAGTCCCTTCAGTAGTATCCGACTGCACAAGGCTCACGCAAAGTGAAATTCCATCTACATAAACTGTCGCAAAATTTATTTCAGGTATGCTGTCAAGTAATAGTTGCTCAATCAGTCGACCATCAATTTTGCTCTTAGGCATAACCCCAACAATATTGTTTTCTTCAAGGACTCGCCTAACTTCATAATTTGGCACGCCATTTGCTGTTTCGACTCTAATATCAAACACGTACATGGAAGATACAAAACCTAGCACTACGGTCACCATGATTGTCACTGCATAAGGCAATGAAATCAGGCATTTTTTCAAAAAACCATTAGCGCCATACTGCTCTAATATCTGCACCTGATAGCCAAGCTCTTCAGCTATGCTTATAAGCGCCGATAATTGACTGTCATCAACTTTAAGTGACACGTTATCATTAGATATAATAACATCGAACACATTGATGTCTGCTTGAATGAGGCGACTTGCAAACCTCGCACCATTTGAACAATTAACACTAACTCTTGTGCTGCTAAACTTCATTATTTCATCACCTCGCATTTCGAGATAACTCCATTCAAAATTAAAAGTCCACGCTGCGCCTCAAGCACAGTCAGACCGACACCGTCAATGGATAACATAGCTTTATTTACCCTAAGCTCAACGTGTTCACTGTTAAAATAAACTATGCTTTTGAACCCTTCAATGACTACGCCACCACCACCTAAAATAGTTAATTTATAATCCAACTCACCTTTAACTGTCTTTAATATATCTTCTATGTATGCCATATTTCACCTCAAGTTAGTATATGTAAACGCTATCCTATATATACTACATAACTTGATATATTAACATGATACAACTTGCATGTTTTAGTTATTTATCACTTATCATCATTGCTTGACATAGATATTTTTGACACGTCTATTTTAACAGTATCATCAAACTCATTTGCCCAGTTTGGTTTATCTTCTGGTGGCGGTTGCATATCCTCAACATCAGTCCTATAAATTTCTGTATCGGCTGGAATGTTACTTATTGTTTGATTATCCGAGCCATAAACTGATGCTCCATTTACAACTGGTGGCTCTAGCTTATCACTAATTTCTAGCGGCGCGCTAGACTGATTATTATTTGCTATTGCATGAGCTGCAGCAGCTCTTGCAACCGTATCAGTTGCAGCATTCTGCTTAAAATACTTAGCTTCCTCGACAGTTACCGGAGTAAATTTAACCATACTTCCTTCCCACTTAAAGCTAATCTTGCCGCACTCACCACTACGATGTTTTATGATATGCAAATCGATAACCTCAAATTCATTACCTTCCTGACCTTTATCTTTAACAAGGAAATAAACTTGATCGGCATCCTGCTCGATAGCACCTGACTCTCTAAGATCGGATAACTTCGGCTCGCCGTCCTCACGCTTTTCTAAATCACGCGATGTTTGTGAAAGTGCCAAAACTGGAACATCTAACTCTTTAGCCATAATCTTGATTGCACGAGAAATCTCCGTTACTTCTTGCTGAATACTACTTCTTGAAGTATGAGATTTAAGCAGCTGCAAGTAATCGATAACGACAAAATCTAAACGTTTTTTCATTTGCTTTAGTCGTCTACACTTGCTCATGATTTGCTCTGGAGTTGTATTTGCTGTATCATCTACAAACATATTTGATTCTTCAAGCAACTTTTTTGCTGCCCAAAGTTTCTTAAACTCATCAGCAGTAGCACCCGACTGAACGCTTTGCTGCGGAACACTAGCAGTAGTTAAAAGTATCCTTTGAGTAAGCTCTGATATGCTCATCTCCAGGTTAAATACAGCAACAACTTTCTCAGGCTCTTTGCGTGCAATATTGCAAACAACATTCATTGCAAATGATGTTTTACCACAACCCGGACGGGCTGCAAGCACGATCATTTGTCCGCCTTTATAACCGTTAACAATCCTATCTAAGTTTTTAAAATGCGACATTTGACCGCGCGGCTTGTCAGGATTGATTAATATATCTTCATACATTTTCAGTACATTATTTACTGTATCATTAACGTGTACAAGATCCTTGTTCTCGATATTATCAGAGATTTCAAAAATCTTTTTTTCAGCATATGCAAGCGCAAGATCCGAATCCTCACTAAAATAACTGTTTTTGATAATATCATTACTTGTACCAATAATTTTCCTTAGCATTCCGTTATGCTTTACAATGTCAAAATAAAACTTATAATTCGCCGCAGATGGCAAAACATTTGTCAGCTCCGTCAAATACGTCATGCCGCCTATGCTGTCCAGTTTATCATTAATAGTTAGCAAACTTGCCATAGTAATTATATCTATTGGCTTGCCAACTCGCTGCAAAGATAACATGCACTCATATATATCTTGATGCGCGATATAATAAAAATCGCTCATCTCAAGCTCAGTAAGTGTTTCCACTCCAACAGTGTTGTCTATCATGATTGCACCCAAAAGCGATTGCTCCGCTTCTGTGTTGTTAGGCATTACTTTAGGAATTTCTCGCTCTTTTTTCTTTTTACTGTTGTTATAAAATTGATTATCCATTAATATCCTCATATGTTAGCCGCAAAATTATCGCATAGCTAATCATTTCATTCGTTGTAGTCTGTTAAATTAAATATTAAAGTTTTTAGCTCATTTTTTTCAGTTCATCTAATGTTGCATTAAACTCCGCCATTGCAATGTCAAACGTTTCAGGTTTCTCTAAATCAACACCCGCGACTTTTAAAATTTCTGCAGGAGGCATACTGCCACCAAGACTTAAAAACTTTTTGTAGCTTTCTACATTTTTACTATCTTTTAATATGTTAGTTGCAATTACAACTGCAGACGTGATACCTGTTGCGTATTTATAAACATAAAAACTTCTGTAAAAATGCGGTATTCTAGCCCACTCATATTTAATCATTTCATCACTTTTCACGCTTTTGCCATAATACCTTTCGTTTAGTGCTTGATATTCATCACATAGCACTTCCGCAGTAAGAGACTCGCCGCTTTCATAAATTCCATGTGCAATAGCTTCAAATTCAGCAAATTGAGTTTGGCGGAATAGCGTTGTTCTGAACATATCTAAATAGTAGCATAATAAATATTTTTTATTCTCGCCAGTAGCTTTACTAATTAAGTGTTTTAAAAGCAAAACTTCATTGACCGTACTTGCAACTTCCGCTACAAATATCTCATAACCAGCTTTAGCATAAGGAAGTGAAGTATTAGAGTAATAGCTGTGCATTGCGTGACCTAACTCATGTGCAATAGTAAATATGTCATGAGTGGTTTTTGTATAATTAAGCAATACATAAGGATGAGCATTATAACTACCCCAAGAGTAAGCGCCACTTCTTTTGCCTTTGTTTTCATATACATCAATCCACTTTTCAGAGAATGCTCTATCAAGCAATTGCCTGTAATCATCACCTAAAGGAACTAACGCTTCTTTTACTAATGTAAGGGCATCCTCATATTCAAAACTCATGCTCTCGCCAGTTACTAATGATGTGTGCATATCCCACATGTGCATAGTTTTTAACCCTAATGCCTTTTTGCGGTAAGCCACATACTTATGCAACTGCCCAAGAGATTTATCTACAGATTTAACTAAGTTATCATAAATACTACTAGGAACATTTTCATTAAACATCGCTCTATCAAGTGCGCTATCATAACCACGCACTCTTGAGTAAAAACAATCCTTTTTAACATTTCCTGCATATAAAGTTGTTATTGTATTTATCATTTGTTTGTACTGACCAAACATCATTCCAAACGCTTTCTTTCTTGCTGCGCGATCGTCAGATTGCATAACCAAACTATAACTGCCATGAGTCAAGTGCATATTTTTGCCTTCAAATTTAATCATGCCAAAGTCAACATCCGCATTATCAAACATGTTAAAAGCATCATGAAACCCATCAGCAAAACTTCCGCACTCGCTAAGGATACGCTCCTCTTTATCAGTCAATATATATTTTTTGCTTTTAATAATATCCTCTAAAAAACATGAGTGATCTGAAAACTCATCACACTCTGACATTGCACGTAATTCCTCATCATTAACAAGGTTAAGCTCTGGGGTGATAAAGCTAGTAACGGTCGACATATTGACAAGTAATCTTTCCGCTTTATCAGTTAATGCCTGATACTTTGAAAGCGTAGAGTTTTCATCAAGCTTCATTTTCGCATAAACATATAATCTCTCAATATAACTGCTAACATAATTTCTATCATTAAGACAGTTTAAAATACTTTCACGATTATTTAGCTTCCCCACATAATCAGCAATTTTTTCAATAAGCTTGCTAGATGATGTATAAATATCACCCCACTCTTCTTCGCTCTTAACTATTGCCGATAAATCCCATTTATACTTGTCATTAATTTCACTTCGATTCAAACTAAAATCCCCCTTATCACCACGGATAATTATATATTAATTTCTTTACATTATTTGCTAATTTAATTACGCATTTACTCAAATAAATTTATTCACTATTAAGCTGCTTAATTTAATTATAATTTGCACTTTATTATACCTAAATATTTCTCTTTATAAATTACACATTAAAGTATTTTATATAAGGCAATTTATCCTGAACATTATAACTTTTACATTTTATATTATTATCCAAATCATAATTAATATACTAAACAATACTGTCAATAAATCTATCTGCAATAACTGACTGAACTATCAGCAGCTCTTGCATATACTTACTATTAAAATCTGTTTTTGCTACCTCACAACTAAGTAAGTTTGCGATAGTTAAAATAAACTGATCAAGTTTGTATATTTTTAATTTATTAATATCCATTGCCACTGCAACTCTTTCTAGTATCTCTATTATGATTCCGTCAATGTTAACATTATCAAGCTTAAACGCTTTGCACATGCTTACGCACAATCCCTCAACATTAGTAAATGGAGCGGCAATGATACTACTAATTTTAACATGTAATTCCTGCGACATGTCTGCAAAACCATATCCAAATGGAGTATGAGCACTAGCATCAATGCAGTAACGCTTTCCGATATACCCTCTAAGGATTTTTATAGTATCAATATATCCTATGCTTACCGAAATCATCTTTGACTGCTGAGAAAAATCCATCACACGACCCGGTTTAAATGAAGGAGTAATATAATGGATGTGTGCAGGCATTTCACGCGTCTTACGTTTAGTACTATCGCTTTTAGTTTCAATTGCGACAATATCAATAAACCCTCTATCAATCATCATATTTATAGGCATATTATCATAAAGCCCGCCATCAATAAATGCCTTATCTTCTACAACAGTAACCTTGAATCCCGGAAAGCTTGCACTTGCCATAACATAATCTGCAACCATGCCCTTTGGCATTTCATCAATAAAAATTGGTTTCGGTCTGCGATCAGTAAGAGATACTGTCATAACTCCAAAGTCACAACCTGAGTTTCTAAGCAAATCCTCATCAATGTTATCTTTAAGCATTTTTAGCATTTTAGATGTATCAACACCGCTTGACTTAACGCTATCTTTAAAAAACTTGAAAAAGTACTTAATAGTGTCGCTGTCAATTTTGCCACTTGCAAGATTAGATGCATAGTCATTCTCCACATTGAAAAAGCTTGAAAACTCTAAACTTTTCCACATTTCCGCACATTCATCAAACTTGCCTTGCGCAATCATTACTCCATTAACAGCACCGATAGATGTGCCGCCAATACCATCAAATTTATACCCCGCTTCAAATAGTGCGTGCAACACACCAATATGGTATGCTCCCCTAGCGCCTCCGCCTTCTAAAACTAATCCTAATTTATGATTATTATTATTCATAGCTCTCCCATATAAGTATTTAGCGTATAAGCCAGGTTAAAAAAAATTATAAATTGCAATTAAACTTAATGTTCAAATTCACATAACTAACAAGCTTAAACAATTGCATTTTCTGTTTACATTATACTACTATTAACGCAATTATGCAAGTAATAATATATATTTATATAAATCTATATATTACAATACTATATAATGCAACAAAATTATAATATAAAAAACAAAATAGCACCATAATTCAGCTTGATTCGGCAAACTAGTTATGCGGTGCTATTTAATTTATGATAATTTGAATGTAAAACTCATTAAAATTTATCTGATATTTGTATCAATACCTAGCTTACTTAAGTCATCTTTACTGTCACGAATAGCATTCAAAAGATGAATAATATTGTTTTCAGCATCGTTCATAAGACTATTTATTGTGTTAACTGTGTCAATTTTAATGCCGCCAACATACTTCTCCGCATTCGCAACAATTATCTGCGCTTCATGCTTTGCTCTGTTTATTATTTCCGACTCGTCAAGGATTCTATTCATTTCCTCATATGCGTTATTAAGGATTTCTTCAGCATCAGCTTTTGCATTAATAATAATCTCCTCTCTTTCAGCTAAAAGCAAATTTGATTCTTTAATCTCGTTAGGAATTAAGTTTTTAAGCACAAAAATATAGTCCATACACTTTGCATCATCAATATACCTATTCCCTCCTAATACTGTCCTCTTCGCATCTCGAATTTCTAGCTCCAACTTTGCTAATACCTCTAAAAAATCATTCATTTTGACATCCTCCTAAGTTCTTCAATTACTGATACTGGAAGCACTTGCTCCATACCAACTCCGCTAGCAATACACCCCCTTGCAATTGTGCTGCTAGTACTATTATACTTGTCATGACTTGGTATTAAATAAGTCATGACACCACAGTTTTCATAATTATATGTTGTCATATCAAGCTCATATTCATAATCGGAATTATCTCTAAATCCTCTATAAATTTTGTCAATATTATGCTCACGCACAAAGTCTACAACCATACCACTAGATGACATTATCTCAACATTTTTAATATGCGATAGAGCAAGTTTAACAAATTTAATCCTCACATCAATATCAAACATACTCTCTTTCAGTTCATTGTTAAATACTGTGACAATTAGTTTATCTACAAAGCCGCTTGCTCGCTTAATTATATCAACATGCCCTTTTGTTATCGGGTCAAAACTGCCCGAAAACAAGCCTATCATACTCCATCACTTGACTCTGAATTCAGCTTGTAAACATCGATACTGATTGTCCCATACTTCTTGCTTTTTATCAGTGTAAAACCATCAAGTATAGGCTTGTCCTTCTTGTTAAACAAGCTTTCATATACTACTATTCCGTCAGTGTCAAGTACATTATATTTCAATATCAGCTGTGACATTCCTTTTATATCAGTATTTGCAAAAGGCGGATCAATATAGATCACATCGTATGCACCATCTCTTAATCTGTGCAGTGCACTTAAATAATCTAGATACAAAACCTCGGAAGACACACTGATTTTTTCTAAATTTGACTTAACTATATCGATGCTATCTTTATTTTTATCCGCAAACACACACACATCAGCACCACGACTTAAAGCCTCGATACCAATAGCACCACTACCTGCAAATAAATCCACAAATCTTGCACCATACATATAATCTTGCAACATACTAAACACTGCCTCTTTGACCATATTCGTTGTAGGCCTGATATCTTCATTCTTTGGAGAATTTAAAACTCTTCCTCTATATTTTCCACTAATTACACGCATAAAAAACCTCTCTATTATATGAATTATTTATATTATATATTGATTAAAAAACTACAAAACTGCTATAAAAGTTTCACGTAAAACTTATAATTTATAGATTATTTCTGACTGCAAATTTATTGCAATTATCTATAAAATATCCTATCAAGTTTAACATCAAATTCACTTACTGTAATATCATCAATTAGCTGCTGCCTAAATGCAACACCAACTTTATAGCAAGTGTTATTTTCGGCAAAATACTTATCATAATATCCTTTACCTTTACCTAATCTATTACCACATTTATCAACTGCAAGCAGCGGCGTAATCACGCAAGCAGGTCTTACATTTACAGCATCGCCTAAAGGCTCCATAACTCCATATGAACCTACTGAAAGCTGGCAAGGAACCTTAACAACCTCAATCTTATCTCCGCTAACTCTAGGCAAATATACCGCTTTTCCATGACATGTAGCCCACTCAATAAGCCTATCAACACATACTTCATTTGGCAGCGATTTATACATTAATACACTCGCATACTCATTAAGTAACCCTGAAGCTATAATATCATCAACAATCATTTCACTGTTAAAAGTTCGGTCAAACGCTGACAATTTAGCTAGCTTTTCGCGTGCTAAAATTCTTAAATCAGATTTAGATGTAGTACACATATTTATACCTCCCTTTAAGCCCTGTATATATCTCATACTCAGTTAAATCAGTACTGACGGCAAGTCTATCAATATTCATGCAATCATTATCAATAATAATAACATTATCACCAGCTTTAGCAACAACGCCTGTAATATCACACTGAAAGCTATCCATGCTGATTTTGCCAATGATAGGACATATTTTGCCGCTAATCATAACATCACAGCCAGTCATCTTGCGGACAATACCATCCGCATAACCGCCAGAAACTACTGCAATAGTGGTGTCTTTAATTGCAATAAACTCACCGTTATAACCAACACTCTCACCTATCTTTACTTGCTTTACAAGCAAAATATTAGACACTACCGACACCGCTCCAGCATACAAACCGATACCTAACCTTGTAATATCAGTACACCTAACAAAGTCACTCTGCATGCTAGAAGTTGATGAAATATGAGTTAATTTATCTGAATAATATTGATTAAACATCGACTTAAACTGTTCAAATTTAGCTACTTGATTTGCAATATTTTTATCATTACTATCAAAAATATGACTATATAACCCTTCAATATTGCAAGTTTTTTCATTCTCTAAAAGTGATTTTAACTCCTCGACCGACTTAATCCCAAGTCTATTCATCCCCGTATCAACAGCAATATGATATGATAAATCATTGCTAAAATCATCAATACTAGATAGACTTGCAGTTAAATTATATTTAACTGCAGTATCATGTTGAGACTTATTATAGCCTAAAACAAGTATCTGCTTTGTAATACCAAGCTGCCTTAATTCAGAACCTTCCATAGCGCAGCTAACTGCAAAACAATCAACAATATTTTCAATATATGGCGTTATAAATACGCCTTGACCATAGCAATCAGCTTTTACAACAGCCATAATTTTTCTGCCGTAACTCACATCTTTTGCGTGCAATATATTCCGTCTGATAACATTTATATCGATAATTTTAGTTAAAATATCATACCTCAATCAGCTAGCCTTGCGGCAAATAGCTATAATGTATTGTTACAAGTTATAATTATAACAATATATTATAATAGGGTATTTAATTTTATATGATACTATTTTGTAGTAATTTGATATTATTTTTACGAATAACTTCAAGCGCAACTTCATTATTTGCAACTTTCAATATTATTATTGCACGATTAGTTTCAGTTTTTGCATACGAATATAAATACTCTATACCAACTCCGCCATCATCTAAAAGCAATAATACGCTAGATAATCCGCCCGCTCTATCCTCAACTTCTATACCGATAAGATCACTGCTAGTAACGGTAAAACCCGCCTCTCTTAAAGACTTAACAGCAAGATTATTATCGCTGGTGATAGCTCTTAAAATGCCAAATTCTTTAGTATCAGCGATACTCATTGACACTAAATCAATTTTATTTGTCGCAAGAACTCTTGCAAAATCACCAACCCTACCCTTTCTATTTTCTAAAAATACTGCAATTTGATTAACTAACATAAATCCTCCTGAATTGTTGGTATAATATAATTTGACGCGTTTGCACTAACAGCTATTAATTTTAGCTGCAACTAAAACATTGTTATTTTTTAATATTTCTCATATCAATAATTCGCTTTGCTTTGCCTTCACTTCTGCTAATCACATTAGGATTAACTAAGGTAATTTTAGCACTTATCCCCAAATTTGCTGTCATATCATGGTCAATAGCTTTTTGCAATGATATAATATCGGATAAATTATCACCGACAAGTTTATCACTCATCTCAACTTGAATTTCGAAAGTATCAAGTGCGCCAATCCTATCCACGACAATTTGATAATGAGGAGTAACGCTATCGCCCATGTTAAGCAAAACACTCTCAATCTGCGATGGAAAAACATTAACACCAC
>CAMQSU010000022.1 GCA_947037025.1 uncultured Clostridia bacterium
CAACAGTAATATATAGTTGATAAGATTTTTTTTGATTAGTTTGATTATTTTGGTTTTCCATAGTAGTAATCTCCTTAAAATTAAGTTTATGTATATATAATAGCACAAATTAAAGTATATGTAAATAGTTGGAGTTAGTAAATAATCGATATATGCAGATATACGGCAAAATTACAAGTAAATTAACATAAAAAAGAGCGGCAGACAGTCGCAAGTGCCACATGTTGGCGGGTAAGGGTGGGTAAATGTAATAGTTATGCCGATATTCGGCTTTAGATATATGCAGCACATCTAGTGCAAATAAAATCAAGTAGGAGGTTAATATGAAAACAATGTACGGCACAGCAGTGTCAAATGCTAATCAAATAAATGCAGCAAACAAGCAGCGCAATGATCAGCTATATGCAAATAACAAGCAGATTGAGAATGATTACAATGCTGCAGCAATAGCATATGAGAGCGGTAACGGCTATGACAATTTATCATCAGGTGCTAAAAGCGTTTATGATAGGCAGGTAGGAACTAGCAGCAATAACTATGATCCAATGCAAGACCACATCAAAAAAGAGCGTGAGGATATGGGTTTTTTTGAAAGGGCAGGACATACACTAGGCGACTTTCTAGGTCACACAACAATGGGTGTATTAAAGTTTGGCGAAAATATAATGGATGTAGGTGCTACCATATTTGGCGCTGATGAAGATTGGATTGCAACAGATCATGTAGATGGACTAATGGGTGATGCACTTCGTGAGGGAACTCGTGGCAGTTATATGTATGATAACAAAGTAGGAAGCATTGCCCGAGATGTATCTACAGGAGTAGGACAAATGCTACCATCCGTGCTAATATCAGCAATACCATATGTCGGGCCAGCACTTGGAAAAGCATCATTTATTACATCCGCAGCAGGTGGCGGAATGGAACGTGCATTTGCAGATGGTGCAAGTAGGGGCGAGGCACTAGTATACGGCGGACTATCAGGCGGATTAGAAGGATTAATTGAGTCAGTATCAGGGCCAACAATGGGCATGGGTAAAAGTCTAATCAGCAAGCTAGGCAAGGGCAGCGCTAAAGCTACCGCAAAGACAGGCGGTCTAGCTACTGCAAAGAAAGTAGCAGGTGCATTTGTCGGAGAAGGACTAGAGGAAGTGACAAGCGACCTTGCAGATCCATTGCTTAGCAGTATCTACAAAGGCGAAGTTGACTACTCAGAGACATCGGCGCAGTCACTAGCAAACACATTCCTTGTGGGAGGACTAACAGGTTCTGTAATGGGTGGAGGACAAGCTCTTGCACGCAAAGCCTCTCCTACTATGGATATTAGAACTAAAATGGCAGAGATTGAGGAACTAAACAAAGGTATTGATAATAGTTTTGCATCAGGTAAAATAACACAGAAGCAAAGAGACGTCGCGCGTCAAGATATAGCATATCTATCAAACAGTGCACAGACAAAATTCCTAAAGCAAAATAGCACAAAGCAAGCAAGTTTAGCAGGCACACTAAGTGCAGGCAATCCTAGCTTTATGAGTGGATTAGGGTTGCAACAAAATGAAGGCGGAGGTTATAGTGCAGTTGCTATGGATAATCAGCCATCAGCGCCACTAGATAATAGATATTATTCTCCGTCGCTAATGGGCAAAGAAAAAGCAATTCAACAAGGACTTGCCCAGCAAGGCACAAAAGTATATAGCGGAGAGCTTAATAATATTGAAAAGGCTAATTATAATGAGTTTTTACGCAATCAAAATAAGCTTGCTGAGCGAGGTGGTAGAGCGACCAAGATAGTACTATCAGAGAAATCACCTAAGTTTAACGCGTATTTAGACGGAGATGTAATAGTGTTAGGTAAGGATACGCTAGCTGATGGTAGCTGGAGACAGCACCTTATCCATGAGCAAGGGCATTTCGCAGAGAATACCAAGCAGCACAGAGCATATATTGACAATATCCTAAGTGAAACTGACACAAGCGAAAAGAATTCGATTGATGATAGGATACTAAAAAGTGATTATGGTATAACTCAAGAAGACATAGATACATACAAAGACGCGCGTGCTACAGGAACCATGACCAACAAGCACAGATTATACGAGAAAGAGTTTACGGCAATGCAAGGCGAGGTATTATTTGGAGATAAATCCAAGCTTGACAGACTTGCAGTCGATAAGCCTTCTGTAGTAGTTAAGATGTATAGAGCGATAAAGGACAAGCTAGCAGTAGCGAAAGAGAAAACCCCCGAGGAAAAGCAAGCGAAATCAAAGCTGCAACACCAAGAGCGACTATTCGCAAAAGCATTAGACCGCGCAGGTGCTAGCATGGTTACACTTCCGGGCGGAGTCAAATATAGTATGACTAAGACTTTTGACGAGCAAGTCGATGACGTGCTAGCAGGTAAACACAACGAAAATATGAGTGTACTAGTTAGAGAAAATACTCCACAGATTTTACTAGATATAGGATTAAATCAACTACCGATGCTTATGGACGCTGCACATGTTAAATCTGTAACGGCAGTGCACGTAGTAAAAAATGATCATAATCATGATTTGCAAGTTAATATGCTAAAAAAATTACCACAACTGCTAGAAAAGCCAGTTATGGTAATGGAGAGTATGTCAAGAGATGACAGTATTGTAATTTTGACAAGTGAATTGGATAAAGAAAACAGACCTATTATAATATCAATAGCACCTAACAATAATAAATGGACTAATAAGATAACTATTGAAGCAATGATTGGAAGCTACGGAAAAAGTAATGAGCCAAAAAATGAAGTAAATAAAGTAACAAGTATGTATGGAAGAAATGGATTTAATGCATTTATTAAAAACAATATAAATGAAGATAGTGTTTTGTTTTGGGATAAAAAAAAGAGCCAAGAATTATTCAGGATTCCAGGGCTACAATTGCCCCACAATCTGGATAAACTTGACTCTAATACTATTATACGCAAATTTGCACCAAAAGTCAACATAAATGAGAAAAATATCAAATTTTCATTAAAAGACAGTAATGGCAAGTTGTTATCTAAGCAGCAAATAGAGTTTTTCAAAGATTCTAAAGTTTTAGATAGCAATGGTAATTTGGAAGTATGCTATCATGGCACTGAGTCGGAGTTTACAGTGTTTGATATATCTAAATTAGGAAAGAACGGAACTGATGAAGGGAAAGGGTTTTATTTCACTAATAAAGAAAGCATTGCCAAATCTTACGCAATAGAAAATAAAAACATAATTAAGTCGTATTTGAATATAGTTAAACCATTGTCAACTGATAGTGTAACAATAACTAAAGATAAGTTGAGAAAGTTAATTAAAGTTTTAGATAAGGATGGAAGTGGATACTTATCAAATTATGGCGATGTTAAATTTGATGGCTATGATAATGTATTAAATGATGCAGTATCAATGGAGTATGATAATAGTGATAATGATGTAGAGCTTATTAGCGGGATAATCAATGCTGATAAAAATTCTATTGATAAAGTGTATAAGACTCTTAAAGATGTTACGGGGTATGATGGCGTAATAGTAAAGGGTTCTAAATGGGGTGGAGATCAGACTATTTACATAGCATTTGACAGCAGTCAAGTAAAATTGACTAGTAATTCTACGCCAACAATCAGCAAAGATATTCGCTATTCAAAAAAGTATAATGTCGGATCGGAGTACAATGATATACTAAATGAAAAGATAAATATGGGAAAAGGTGCTGAAGCAGAAGTTACTGCACGCCATGCAGGTAATACTATGTTAAAGGCTGTAAAAAAATTCAGCTTTGATATAAAAGGCGCTAAGCATGTGCTTATATACGATAATAAAAAGAGTGATTATATAGCAGCTAATATCAAGCGAGCTATTGACGGATTGCAAAATGATGATGTGATGCTTTTTGAAAACATGATTGACCATATTGTCAACTCTTCTACTGTTATATCTAAGGACGATAGCACGTGGCTAAAAGCTAATAAAGGCAAGCTAATACCTATTAGAGAACTTATGAAAAGTTATAAAGGCAATATCAAAATAACAGATAGCATAAAGGATATGAAAGGTGTTGCAAGTGAATATATATCAAGCACTGGAAGCATTACCATAACTGACATGAAGAAAGCTTTTGAAAAGCATAATATAACTATCACAGGCAAGAATAATCGCGATAGATTAGAGCATATGATAAGTGTATATAATAGACTTAAAAAAGGCACAGTTGGAGATAAATTAAGTGACACTGTTTTAAGCAGCAGAACAGAGCAGCTTAAAGTTAGATTGCGTGAAGATATTTTAGTTGCGATAGATGGTACAAGTGAGCTAAATATGATAGATACTTATATGCAATCAGTGAATAAATATATCAGGGAAACAAAAGCATTAAAAGGTCAGTATAATGCTAAGACAAAAGCTAAGTATGCGGAGCTAAAGGAAGCTAAGTCAAAGATAGGTATTGAGGCTAAAATTAAAGTGGAATTAGCTAAGATAAAAGAGATAGCAAAAGGCGAGCATAAAGGGCTACTAAATGATAGCGAACTAAAGCAAGTAATTGAGGGCATTGCTAGGATATCAATACCGCTTGGCATAGGGCGAACTGCAGACATGATTAGCGTGCTAAAAGGGTTAGAAGGTTTTTATAACAATCTATATAAAGATACAGATAATTACAATGAGCATATGTCTGACATTATGCGTGATTTGATATACAGATATGATGACAAGCCAGATGTTAAAATGACTGATAGCGGAGACCTTGCGCAACTTCATAAGATACTTAGAGGCGTAAAATATATGTATAGCAACTATAATAAGATATCATATAAAGGCGAGCTTATAGAGGTTAGTGATGTTGCGGGTAATGTTGTATCAGACATGATGAGAAGTGCAGCTAATTATAACGTAGGTAGCGTAAGGAAAAACGAGATGAAGATAATATCTTCAATCACTGATCCTAGATCAATATTCACTGCTGTATCAGGTTCAATTGACGGTGCCGGTTGGTTCATGGATTTATTTGAGAATTACGGCAATTCCTCACTCAAAGCAAGCAAGTTTGCTTATAATTATATAGACAAAATAAATGATTATATAAAGGAGCATAAATATAGCTCAGACAAGCGCACAGTTAAGGTGAAAACTATTGATGTGCCAGTAGATAGGGCAATGTATATTACTATGCTATATGAAGCAGGCGGCAAGGAAACATTGCAAGATGCAGGCGGCACTTATGTTGATACAAAAGGAAACGCTCACAGCCTATCTAATTTAAGCGAAGCGGATATTGCTGATATTGTTAAGCAGTATACTAAAGGTGACTTGCAAATGATAAATAAGTATTGGCAGATACTAGAGGCATCTACAAAGGATAAAGTATCAGCAGACCTTGCAAACAATGGCTATAGTATGGTTATTAAAAAGAATAAGTATATACCTATACTAAGAGAAGCATCATCTATCAGGAAAGATTATACCAATTCAAGAGAGTTGCAGTCGCAAGTCAATGCGTCATCGCCTGACTTCAATAAGCACAGAAACAAGCACGCAAGAAACAAGATACATATTGAAAGTATACATGACGTTGTCGGCAATTACTTGGTGCAGCTAGGACAGTACAGCGAGATGATGCCAGCACTAAGAAATATATCAAGTTTACTAAATGCGTATGTAGAGTATGAAGGCAAGAAGATACCTTTGAAGCAATACATTAACGACAATGTTTGGAGTGGGTTCGAGGCATACTTTAAGAAGATGGTTACAGATGTTCAGCGTACTGGATACAGTAAAGGCGATACTAGAAAAATAAGCATGGCTAGCGTAGAAGATGCATTTGTTAAATCAGTTCTAGGCGCAAATGTTAAAACTGTCGTATCGCAGCTAGCAGGGTTACCTATGGCAACTGCCTATATCAATCCGCAGCATTTAATGAAAGCAATGCTAAAGAAAACTGACATGGCAGAATATACTGCAAAAAGCGATATGGCATTCATGAGAGAGTATACCGATGTAATAGCCAAAGCATCAGGTGTCGAAGGTAAAGTTGGTTCTCTAGGCAAGTTTTTCATGAGTGGTATTTCAAATACTGATAAGTGGATGATAAGGAAAATATATCTAGCAGCTAAAATGCAAATTGAGCATAAAGTAGGCCGCACACTTGACAGTAGCAACAGCAATCCTAAAGACTGGGAGTCGCTGGTTGAGCTATTTGAGAAAACAGTTAGGCACACTCAGTCAAATGATAGCGTTATAGAGAAGTCTAATTTGCAAAGGCATGATAATGCACTTATGCGGATCTTTGCAAAGTTCTCATCAGATTCAGTAAAGCAAGCATCGCTGCTAACTCAAGCAAGCATAATGATGGGCAATGCTAAAAGAGCAGGCGATACAGTCGCACAAACTAAAGCACGCAAGTTGTTAGCAAGAAAGCTAAATGCAGTAGTTATGTCTAATCTGATGTATGTTGCAATAGGAATGCTATTCAATTATTTGCTAGACAGGAAAGATAAGGAAGGAGAGTCACTCTTAACAGCAAAGGAGTTCGGCTTGGCATTTGTCCAGAGCATGATAGGAATGCTCCCGATAGTAAGAGATTTCACAAGTTACCTAGTAGATGGCTATGAGATAGAGCATTATACATATTCAATGATAAATGACTTCTTGGAAGGCACTAAGGGAATGCTGGATATGGGTATAGGTGCAGCTGGTGGCGATAAAATAAATGAAAAGGATTTTGTATATAACAGCAGAAAGTTCGCTATCAGTATTGCTAGTTTATTTGGTTTGCCAGTTAAGAATATTGAGAAGTATAGTTTAGCTATGGCAAAAGCATTGCCAGGCATTGATAAGCCATCATTCTATTATGAGGCTGTTATGTTTGGCGCTACTAGCAAAAAGTTGAGTGCAGCAATTGCTAAAGGTGATGATGAGCAGTCACTTGCAATATTAGATGTTATGCTAAGACGTGACAAAGCAAGTGCAGATATATCAGATGATGCACTAAAGGTAATGCTAGAGCTGTACAAGAAAAACGGAACTATCAAAGGTTATAGTTTTAATTTGCCAGTATCAACTAAGAGTGAGATATCGTATACTGTAGATGGTGTATTGAAAGAAAAGACATTATCTGCTGCAGAGTATAAGAAGTTTGAAAACACATACAGCAATGCGGCAACAGATATCAATAAGCTAGTTAATACAAGCGCATTCAAAAATCTATCTGATAAAGAGAAAGCAAGCTTAATCGAGCGAGTGTATGACTATTATTACAAGCTAGCTAAAGGCGAGGCAGTCGGAGAACTATTCGTAAGTCCTACGCAAAAAGTATTTGGAGATACAGTCGGAGTCGGCAATATGTCAATGTTTATAGCGCAAATAAATGCGATAGATAACAAAGGCAAACATGCAAACTACCGCATACAACAAGTCGAAAAGCTAATGCGTAAGTATAACTTCACCTATGAGCAAAAGCAGCTAGCGCTACTAATCGCAGGCTATAAACCATCCAGCCCATACTCAGTCATAAACCTGATCCGTCGCTCAAAACTATCTATTGATGATAAAAACGAGTTGATTAATAGTCTGAAGTAAAAATAACATAAAGGTATAGAAATAATAATAAAAACAAGGACTTTAAAGCAAGCCCTTGTTTTTTTGCATTGACAGATATTAGTATATATGATAGAATGATGATAAGTAAGATGTTGGAGGACGGATGGATGAATGATGGGAGTCAAGAATTAAACAAGTTATCTATTAAAAAACAGAATTGTTTCAAAATAAGCCTACCTATAAATATAGTTCATGACAATGAGTATGAGGAAAAATTAGAATTGAAATTGCATGAATATTTAGATTTTATTAAAAGTGGTATAGTAAAGCAAAATATAAATATTAAATTAATTGAGGAAATTGTATCATTATTAAAGTCTTCAATTAATTTGTATTTTAATCTTGAAACTAATAGTGCACAGGAGTGTGTTGATAAAATAATTGATATTGTTGAAAATAATTGTAAAAATGATCTAATATCTGACCCATTTTCAATCTATAAAGGCGCAGCTAATTATAGTAGAGAACATTGTCGTGACGAGAACTACTATAAAGCTAGAGTAGAGTCTAGTTGTTTCGGATTTAACAAAAAAGATATGCTTCATATACCTTTTGATAAAAGATCAAAAGTTAAGGCTCAGCGATTTTCTATCCCAGGTTGTCCTTGTATGTATTTAGGAAAATCATCATATATATGCTGGATGGAGTTAGATAAGCCTGAATCAAGCAGATTTAATGTGTCTGCAATAAAACCGAATATGTCTGCTAGAGTATTAAATTTAGCTTATGTAAACAAAGAATTGTTTGAAGAGTTGTTGTCTTACGATTCTAAAAGTGTCCCTAAAGAAGGTTTTGATTTTTCGTTGTTAAAAGTTGGCGAGACCCATGAAGAGTATATTGCAAATTATATTAAAAATGCAGTTCTAGTTTATCCTTTAATTATAGCTACATCGTTTACAGTAAAAGAAAAGGATCGTGATTTTAAAACAGAGTATCTTATTTCGCAAATGATAATGAGTTCATTAATTAAAAAAGGGTATGATGGAGTAGCATATATTTCAAAGAAGAGTAAAGATAACTGGAAATATTTCCCTGCGAATTTAGTAATTGCCTTAATTGCAAGAAAAAATAATAAAGAAGAATTTTTATCTAGTAAGTTAAGTGAATGTAACCACTGCAAACCTGTTAACTATTCGGAGTATTTAATGATTGGCAATCAAGATATATGTTATCCATATATCTTAAACGGCAGTACGAAAAACTGTAAATATCCATTTGCCTCACATCCTATGGACTATCTGAATTCTAGTTTTGAAAGGTTTGACAGGTATCTTAATGCCATGATGTATTATGAATTGAAAAAATAGAATATTGTTATATGTGTAAATTATTTCTTTTGCTCAATTTAACAGTTTTACGAACGAACCACGGCAATTGTACCCAGTTAGACGGTGTCGGGTCTTCGGCACCAAAAAGCACTAGTAGAAATACTAGTGCTTTTTACTTGCTGTTTTTTGATTGTAAAATATAGAGTATTTATACAGCAAGTATAATAACTATTAAAATATAACATCTTGACATAAACTATACATTATGATATAATATTAATAACATATTAATAATTAAGCAATTTAAAAACAAAAATTATAAATAGCAGTATAATATAATTATTAAATGTGTGAATTAAAACATATATAATACATATTTTAGGGGTGAAATTATGGAAAATTATTTGCAATCAAGCAAACTATGGATTAAGGTTGCTGCAGTAGCAGTAGCCGCAAGCATTTGCACTGTCGCGCTAACTGGCTGTTTGTCGTCTAAGCAATTATCAGGTGATAAGTATATTTTTGATGATTCGGAGTGGAATGTAACTTTTAATGATGATTTCAATGGGAATAGTTTAGATACTTCAAAGTGGAAAACTCATGATTTTGTAGAAAACGACAACATTAGACGGGCTGGGTATTATGACCATGATGCAGTGAGTGTAAGCGACGGGAAATTAACTATCCGCACTGATTACAGAGATGAAGGAAAATACGGTAAAGGATGGTATACAGGTTGGGTTGAGAGCAGTGTGAAAGCTGGACATACAGCAGAAAATTCATCAGATTATGAAGGTTTTGCACAAAAGGGTGGCTACTTTGAAGTAACTGCACAAGCGCCCCCATCGGAAGGAATATGGTCAGCATTCTGGCTGATGCCAGATAGTAACAAAACATTTTCACAAGATGATATACAAGGCACTGCAACTGACGGAACTGAAATTGATATAATGGAGTCACCGCATTACAATAAAGGAAAGTCAATAACGCAAGGAGTTTTGCATTGGGATGGCTATGATGACAGGCACAAAACTTTAGCATCTGATAGATATCATGTAGAGGGAATGTATACAGAAATGCATACATATGGTCTAGAATGGACAGAAGATTCATACATTTTCTATATAGATGGCTATAAAATATGGGAAACAGATGTTACATATGAGGGAGAATTGCATGGAGTTAGTGATATTGCATCATATATGTTGCTTACTGTTGAAATAGGCGGGAGCAGCAAGGATGGAGTACTTAATCCTGGAATAGATAGCTATGATAAAAATGGAAAAGCGGTCAAGTCGTGGGCAGGAAATCCGATGGATAATGATACTTTAAAATCGTATGATTTTATCATTGATAATATACGAGTTATGACTCGAAAGTAATTGCAGTTAAAATGATAATATTAGTTTTTACATATTGCGCAAATAAAACGCAAAAAACAATATGTTTAATATAAAAAAGGCGTCACATATTGTGACGCCTTTTATTATTTTATTAATTTTTATAAATTATACAAATTGATAATATATAGAATACCATTTTGTATAATCATGATAACGGAATTATTTTATATGCAAATTTAATTTTTCCGTGCAAATATGTAAATTATCTGCAGGATAAGTTTAACAATTTGTAGCATTTCCAGTATAAATGTTAGTATGAAGTTAAGTATGTAAACGTCATAAATTTTTCTAACTTTTTCAAGTTGCTCGGGGTTTAATACGTTATACGTAATAAGAGTATTCTCAGCAATTTTCACCGCATTTTTCTCTACAGGAATTTGTAGATAAGTGAATACTGCAGAGCATACAAATAGAGCTAAGCCTAATAATAAAGCAATAAGGGTAAATGTAAAACTTCCGCTTAAAAATACTATTAAATCTAAAGCCAGACCAATTAATAAAAGTGGAAATAGTGCAGTTGGTCCGATAATTGTTATAAACATTAATTTATATCTTGATAAAAATTGTTTATCGTTGTTACGATGAAGTACTGCAAGACCTGCTTTTTGACACGCCATAGCAACAGCGGTAACGCTAGTTCTGTTGAAAATACTACCTCTTAAAAAAATAGTTTTTTTGCCAGGTGAGTAAGAGTTACCTAAAAATAACATTCGAATAAACCCGCATTTTGCGACGTTATAGTCAGTCATGCCTAAGCTATCAAGCATGCTTCTAGCAGCTTCATAGCCAGTTAAGCTAGCACTGTTTTGCTTGTTGTACTTATAGTACCTCCAATAAACAATAAAGTTTACTATCGTTGCAACTACCGCAACTATAATTATTAAAACGCTTATCCCAAGAATAACGATTAATAATGGATCAGAAAAATCTACTGGTAAATTCATAATTTCCCTCCTACATATTTATATATTATGTTATTATACCATAATTTTACAAATAAAGCAATATTAAACAAAAATATTTACAAAATATATACAATCATCAGTTAAATAGATTATATGTGGACTGAAATATATTTTAAACATATGTTTTACTGTATATTTATATAAATACGACTATAAATTGACAAATAATGATAATTATGATAAAATGTATATAATATAACAAAATATATCAAAAATTGGAGAAGTTTTCATGAAGAATATGACATCACATGACCTTAAAATATTTGCCTATTCAATACTGGTAGTTGCAGTGTCTCTAGCAGCATTGATTTCATCTTTAAGATTTTTATTTGGTGGATCAATCCTATATATAATAATAGGTGTTGCTCACTATCTGTTGCCAATCTTACCTATTGTATTGCTAAGCAAGGAAGTGAAGAAAAGAAATATAATTAGTAGATTGAAAAAAGCAATGTTTGGAATAATTGACCCAGTAGTCGGAGAGGTTATAAGTAACACTTATACTGCCAAAAGCCGAACAAGTGGTAATATTAAGACTTTTTCAAAGTATCTAATCCGCTTTGTAAGTACTGATGGAAAGGAACGAGAGTTGCTTACTACTCGAGATTATTTAAGTACATTTTATGGAAGAATAGATGAAGGAATGAAGTTGACAGTAATTGCAAATGATCAATACTGTTTTCTTAATCCTGCTAGTATTGATGCAGAAATGGACGCATTTGCTTTATTGAAGAATAATGCGCTATTTGAATCGCAAAACAAAGTCAATGTGGATCAAAATGATATATTTACGCAGCAAGCGCAGCCGTTTTACGGAAATGATAACTATTTGAATGCTGCATGCGGAAATGGCAATGTGAATCAGGCATCAAATGTTAATGTAATAGCTAGTAATAATGGAACCATTAATATGCCTGCTAATAATATAGTAGATAATGTTGCTTGTTGCACGATGCTCAATAGCAAAAGCAATCCAGTTATCGGTAAAGTTAAAGCTGTTAAATTAGGCGAAATGACTGTTGATGGTTTTTTATACTCAATATTTCCAAATAACATGGTGAGCTTGCAGATTGGAGAAAATAAGTTGAAACAAGTAGTAGTACCGCAAGTAATCACGCAAAACAATGTGGATTATACTGTGATTGGATGTGAAAACATGTGTTTTATGCATAATAATTTAGCTGAAAGTATAAAATTGCCAAGTAGCGTGACTAGTATTGGAAGTTATGCGTTTAGTGTTTGTGATAACATTACACGGTTTGCTATTCCCGATGGTGTAGATAATATTGGCAAAGCAGCATTTCAAGGATGCAAAAAACTTGAAAGTATTATAATGCCATCTCAACTAATAAGTATACCACCGCAGATGTTTTGGGAGTGCGATAGCTTAAAGTCTATAACATTGCCGAATTCAATTGCTAGCATAGGCAAAGATGCGTTCCGTGATTGCAAGTCGCTAACTAAGATATTGTTAACAGAAACGCTTGCAAGCATTGAGGAAGGTGCTTTTTCTGGCTGCATCAGTCTTAAAGAGATATTTATTCCTATATCTACAACAGTAGTTGGATCAAACGTCTTTAATGAGTGCAGCGATGATTTAATTATCCGTGTCGAGGCAGATATGCAACCGGCTGGATGGGATAATAATTGGAATAGTTCTGGTTGCAAGGTTAGTTGGGGCTGGTCAAAAGCGTTAAGCAATTAAGTATTATTATATAATAGAAATAAATAAATTTCTATATAAAAAATTGACATTATTATAATACTAAAAACGCATAAAACATGTTATAATATAAACAATGTATAATGTTAATAAATATAGTACAAGCCAATAAGCGTACAAACGCAAGTCAGCACAATCAATATATTTAATATGGAGGATAATATGAAAGTTACAAGCACAGGAATAATCAATGGGGTTATAGAAGATAAATATGGTAAGCACGGCACACAATTTAATGAAAATGGAATGCCAACATACTCACTGCCTTTCAAAATAGAAAATGCACCAGTTGGCACAAAAAGCTATGCTGTAGTATTAGAGGATAAAGATGCATTTCCAGTAAGTGGAGGATTTTCATGGATACATTGGACTGCAGCAAACATTACAAGCAGTGAAGTATTAGAAAATGTCAGCATTGCAACAACTGAGTTTGTTCAGGGATTAAATAGCTGGACAAGCATGCAGGGCGGAAGTCAAAGCGCGGAGCTTTCTAGTTTTTATGGCGGTATGGCACCACCGAATGCACCACATATTTATGAGTTGCATGTTTTTGCACTAGATACAATGTTAGATATGGAAAACGGTTTTTTCATGAATGATTTATATCGAAAAATGGATAAGCACATTTTATCTCAATTTACTCTTAAGGGCGAATATAGAAACTAATATTTTACTTAACAATAGGAGATTATTTTAATGATAAATAAAATAGACCATGTAGTCATTACAACAGCTTATATAAATGCGTGTCTAGAGTTTTATAAAACTATAGGATTTGACGCAAGAATTGATGGTGAAAGATATGAATTATATGCAGGCGATTTTAAAATAAATGTACATATTAAAGGTAGAGAGTTATCTCCACATGCTACAAATGTTCAAACGGGTAGTGCTGATTTATGTTTCAGTATTTCTGGCGATATAGCAGATTTTAAGCGAGAATTGCAAGCAAAAGGTTTAAGAATTATATTAGGAGTCATTAGCCGAAAAGGCGTTGATGGTGATATGAAGTCAATCTATTTGCGTGATCCTGATGGAAATTTAGTGGAATTGTGCAGTTATTAATTTACAAAGTTAATATGATATAGTTGCGATATAATGCTTAATTAATAATTATAATTATGAATTAAGCATTATTTCATAGTAATTTATGGAAAAGATACTGATATTTGATGTTTTAGCATGTAATTGCAATAAGTTTCAAATATCTCATAAATAAATTTAAAGTGCCAATAGAACATAGTCTAATTACAATGTATAGTATAAACAATATATCTTAATAATATATTTTAATAAACGGAGGTAAAACAATGGTTAATAATATTTTGATAGCTTCTTCAACTGCATGGGCTTGGCCGTGGTGGGGTATCCTAGTTGCGATAAGTCTTATGAATTTATCTATAGGTGCATTCATATGGTACAAGTCGGTAAAAGCTGGGGTGCTAAAAGATAGATACAGATTAATGATGTTAATTTTCGGAACGATATTTATCGTAATCGGATCGTACAGGACGGTATTTGTATCAAGTTATCTTGAGCAACTTGCGTGGTTTGATACATTCTTTAATAGTTCATTGTTCATCAGAAGCATTGCAACAGTTGCGGAGCTTTCATATGCTAGTGTAATTATACTAACATTACAGAGAATATCGGAGCAAGTTCCAGCGATAAATGGACATTCTGCTCCTCGTAAAGAAGTAGTGTTGTATGAGAAAATTGCACCATACTTTTTCATATCATGTCTGTTTATAGCGCAGTTTTTTGCAACGAGTGCAACGATAACAAAAATTCATGTATTGTTTGCGATTGAGGAAACATTATGGGGATTAGCATTTTTGGCGATACTTCCATTATCTATCATGCAATGTATTAGAGTGTTTTCATTTAAAGATAAAGAGATGCAAAAGCGAATGTTTATGTTTAGAGTAATGACAGTTTTTTTCTCAGCATTTTGCGTAGGATATTGCATTTATTCACTAGGTTTTCATTTACCAGTAGAGTACTGGCCAGCGGCTATTGCTCAATTGCAAATGGATGTTCCAATGCCGGAAATTAGACATGGATGGCAGGCAATTGTTGATGCATTCACTGTCGTAAACGTTACTCATGATTTTGATACATGGGGCGGCATAGGATTTATGATATGGCATACTGGATATTTCAGTTTATGCGTATGGATGACATTATTTATGATGTGCGGTCCTAGGATACTTAAAACAAAATCTCTTAATGGTTTGTTTGAGGCTGAGGATGCAAAAATTGAGCAAGATGATAATACATCATCAATTAATGACGATAATATGACATCAAATAATAATGATGTAGATGATAGAGTTGTCAGTGAGAGCATATCAGATAGTGTTGTAATTAAAGAAAATACAATAAATATTGAAGATTTAATCAATAAGAATGCTAAATAAATAAAAATGCAATTGAATTGAATTAATAATTATATATAGTTCTAAATTTATGATTAAATTATAAAATATCCGCTAAACAATATGTTTTGCGGATATTTTGTCATATTTATAATTATTATTATAGAAAGACAATGCACGAAGCACATTAATAAATAATAATTAATAATTAGTATTGACACATTAAAGTTGTTATGCTATAATACTTATGAAATCATATAAATAAAAAATAATTTGAAATGTGTAAGGAGTTATGAGATGGAAAAGATGAAAAAATATTATCGTGAAATAATTATTGCTATACTTGCAGTTGTATCAATAGGATTGTTGCTAGGTGTGATTATTCCACCTATTATACAAGCTGTTAATAGAGGTACTACATATGGCACTTATGATGTGTATAAGCAAACTAAAAAAGATAACTTTGACTTGCAAAATGAGAAACTTTCCGATGAAATTGCTGAAAGTGTTGCAAATGGTGAGGAAAGATTAGTGTTCTTTGGTGATTCTATTACTGAAATCGCTCCATTAAATGATATGTATCCATACAAGAGTGCTAATCCTGATCGTGTATTTAACAGAGGTATCAGTGGAGATACTGCTATTTGTATGCGTGATAGATTAACTAATGTCACTACTCTTAAGCCTTCTATCCTTATTCTTTTAATTGGTGTTAATGATGTTTCTTACAACGCATCAAACGAAGAGATTAATGGTTATGTTTCTGAAATAATCGATGGTCTTCAAAAACATGCTACAGATAATAAATATAAGATGGATATTTATGTGCAGTCAGTATTGCCAGCTTACGAGAGCGGCAGTGCTCCTGTTAGAAAATACAATCTTAATGAAGATAGTAAGAAGTTAAATACCTTATACGCTGCTACGTGTGTGGAGAAAAATGTGCAATTCATAGATACTTATGATTATTTTACTGATGATAAAGGCAACTTGAAAGAAGAGTATACCTATGATGGTTTGCACCCTAACGCTAAGGGTTACTACGTAATGCGTGATGCATTGGAAGAACTAATATTTAGTGTGCGAAAACAATCTTCAAATTTAGTGATTGATGCGCAGATAATAAACTAATAAAATAATTTATATATAATATTAAAGCTTCGAGAAGGCTATTAAAAAATAATTATAAAGTAATGAGTAGCCTATAATAAACAATAATAATTAATTGTAATACAATGAGAAAGCAATGATAAATTAGTGAAATAACTAAAAAACATGCTAAAAACAGTGTGAAAACATGTCAAAAACAGCTGTTTTTTGCCCAAAAACACGCGTTTTTTGCGTGTTTTATTGGCAAAATTTTAATTAAAACAAAATTTTTCAACAATGAAAAGAGGTGAGTATCACCTCTTTTTTGCATTGAAATGCAACGGAAAATAACCGCAAATTTGATATATAAATTTATTTTATATTTTATGTAAAAACACTTGCTTATTTAGCATTTTATCTCTATAATGTAAGTTGTGGTAGTTGTGAAAATTTGACAAAGTATCTAACTTATTCATTTTATCATTTCTTTCGCTAATATGCATAGACATGTCAACTAGGTTGCGTAAATTGGTTCACATGTTTATATGTTTTAGTTAAAAGTAGACGACCACGTAACTTATAAGAGATTGTTATATTGTGTAATTTCCTGAATGGTATTGGCAAGTGACGCTCTGTTATATATATTGTAATTAATATTATAATATATATATAATTTAAATAACAAATAAATATCATGGAGGTAAGAATGAACAACAATAAGATGTTAAAAGACAACATCAAGGCTATCGACACTGCCACTAAAAAAATCAAAGATTTTTTATCTAAAGTAATTGACGATGCTAGTTTCGTAGAAACTGATGTTTTCACTGCTGGCAAGTCATTTCTTGACTGTTCGGAAGCTCTTGGAGAGGGTGTAGTTACGGGTTACGCAACTATTAGCGAGACTCCTGTACATTTCTTTGCGCAGAACCAAGAGGTTATGAAGGGAAGTTTCAGTGAAGCTCACGCAGTAAAGATCAATAAAGTTATTAACAAGGCAGTACAAACTGGTACTCCATTAATTTCTTTCATCGATTGTAGCGGCGCTAGAGTTGGCGAGGGCGTGAGAATGCTTGAAGCTTATGCTGAGGTTATCTCATCTCTTAATAATGCAAAAGAGAGTGTTCCTCATATTTGTGTTATCAAGGGAACTGCTGTTGGCATGATGGCAAGTCTTGCAGGCATGGCGGATTTCGTTATTGCAAATGCTAAAGATTCTATCATCAGCACAAACTCTCCACAAGCATTAGCTTCTAAAGAGTACGACTATCCTAAAATTACTAAAATTCTTGGAGCGGCAGCACATGAAGCTAGCTCTAACGCTTGTGATTTTACATACGGCAGTGATAAAGAGCTTAAAGCTACTATCGGCGATCTTCTAAAGGTTTTATCTAGTGAAGTTAGCGAGAGTACTGATGATGCTAATCGTGAGACTCCAGCATTGGACAAGTCTTACACTGTTGACGCGGCTCTTAAAGCTATTACAGATAATGGCAAGTTCCTTTCTGCAAACGCTAAGTTTGCTCCTGAAGTGCAGACAGTTTACTCTCTTGTAAACTCAATCCCAGTAGGAATAATCGCTTTTGATAGCTCAATTAACGACGGTTATATGTCAGTTGATGGCGTTGATAAAGCTCTTAATTTTATAGAAAATGCAAGCAGTAACGGTTTGCCTATCATATCTCTTGTAGATTGTTTAGGTATTAACTCAACTCTTGCTGATGAGGTTAGTGGTCTATCTATCAAGATAGCAAAATTAATGTCTGCAATCGCAAGTTGTACTACTCCAATGATAAGCGTTATCACTGGTAAGGCAATTGGCCTAGCGTACACTGTTTTTGCATCTAAGGGTATTGGTTTTGATTATTCACTTGCTAGTGTTAATGCAGAGATTAGTCCTATTACTAGTGAAGCTGCAGTTAGCATTGCTTACGCAGATGAGCTTAAAGCTGGCGAAACTCGTGATAAGCTTGCGGCAAGATATGCTGAGATGCAAGCTAATCCATTCATCAGTGCTAAAGATGGCTATATTGATAATATCATTGAGCTTTCTACAATGCGTCCATTTATCGCTAGTGCATTAATGATGTTACTAGGTGTCTAAGGAGTTTGATTTATGATTAATAATATACTAGCTGCTACGGCAGAAGTTAATCCTGGTATAGTTGTATTGATCGGTATTTCAGTTGTTTTCTTAATACTTTTATTCCTTGTTGCTATTGTTAAATTACTAAAGTTTTCTAACAAATATCTTGACAATTGGGACGAATTTATGTTAGTTGTTAGAGGCAATCGCGCGGAAGTTTTGGCTGTTAAAAAGTCATATATAGACGTTCGTGATGAGGCGCTTAACATAGTTTACATAAAGGGTAGTAGTAAAGAGTTAACTGCAGGAGAGGTTAAGGCACAAGTTGCTGAAATCAGAGCCGAGTTTAATACTGTAACTAAACCTATCATGTTGCAAGAAGTCATCGACCTTAAAGCTAAGCATAAAGCTGTATCAGCTGCATCTTCTGAAGAGTGTAGTTGTTGCAAGTCTAGTTGCAATGCTGTTATCGATGCAAAGCTTATTGCTGTTATTACTGCTGCTATCGCTGTTGCGACTGAGCAAGAGTGCGCTGAGAGAAAAGTTAAATTCAAAGTGCGTACTATTAAACATTTGAACTAAAGGAGAATTAGAAATTATGCGTAAATTTAATATTAATGTTGAAGGAAAAAATTATGTAGTTGAAGTTGAAGAGGTTGGCGGAAATTCTGCTGCTGCTCCAGTAGCTTATGCTGCTGCTCCTACTGCCGCTCCAGCTGCTGCTCCTGTAGCAGTAGGTGCTGGCGCTCCATTCCCTTCACCAATGCCAGGAGTAATCCTAGATGTTGTTGTTGCAAGTGGTGCTACTGTTAAGAAAGGCGATACTATCGTTGTTCTTGAGGCTATGAAGATGGAGAATGCTATGGCTGCTCCTAAAGATGGCGTAGTAAGTGTTGCTGTTGCAAAGGGTGCTACAGTTGGTGCTGGTGATGTTCTATTCACTATTGCCTAAGGACTTAGGAGGTCGTAATGTTTAATTTTTCTATCGCTTTAAGCGGTGGTGAAACG
>CAMQSU010000023.1 GCA_947037025.1 uncultured Clostridia bacterium
CTCAAGATACTTAGCAATAAGCAACACAGTAAGAAGGTCTTCTATTAACATTGTATCGTGATTTACTTGTTTAGTCAAACTTTTTTTAGCATAATTAAACATTTTATCCAATTCATCATCAAGTAATATGCACTTTGTAGCAAGTTTGTCATTTTTGCTTAAATATGCTTTAATGCTTTCTTTAACCATATGAATCGCTAGCTCGAACATTTTATAGATTTCGTCAAGCTCAAGACTCTTGATGTTATTAAATTGCAAACATAAATTAGATATATCTTCAGCATGGTCACCTATTCTCTCTAAGTCAGTAATCATCTTAATAGTGGCTGTTAAAAACTTGAAATCTTTTGCAACAGGATGCTCTAATAATATCATGTTTAAACACTCTCTTTGCAACTGTTTTTCAAAGTAATCAATTCGGTCATCATCAATCATCACTTTATTAAGCAGCAATTTATCATTTTCCCGCATTCCCTCATAAGCGCTAGAAAGCTGAGAAGTCACCTTGCTCCCCATTTCAAGCAAATTCAACTTAAATGCAGCCAAGTTACGTTCAAATCGTTCTGTCATATTATCCAAACCTCCCTGTAATATAATCTTCTGTCCTAATATCTTTTGGATTTTCAAAAATTTCTCTCGTGTCTCCCATCTCTATCATCTCACCCATTAGAAAATATGATGTTTTATCACTTATTCTCAATGCTTGCTGCATATTATGCGTCACCATTACTATAGCAAAATTATCCTTTAGCTGTAGACATAGATCCTCTATTTTTCCTGTTGAAATAGGGTCAAGTGCCGATGTTGGCTCATCCATCAAGATTATTTTTGGCTGTGCTGATAAGCATCGTGCTATACATAATCGCTGCTGTTGCCCACCACTCAGACTCATCGCACTCTTGCCTAGACAATCTTTGACTTCATCCCACATTGCAGCTTTCTCAAGACTTGTCCTCACTATCTCATCGAGCTGCGTCTTATCTTTAATACCAAATGTTCTTGGTGCAAAAGTAATGTTGTCATATATGCTCATAGAAAACGGATTAGGTTTTTGAAAAACCATTCCAACATTTTTTCTAAGCACGCCTATGTCCAAATCTTTTGAATACACATTCTGTCCTGCAATTTCAATAGTGCCCTCAATAAGACAACCACTGACAAGATCGTTCATTCTGTTTATGCTTTTAAGTAATGTCGATTTTCCACATCCTGATGGCCCGATAAGTGATGTGATTTCTTTGTCATTAATTTGCATATTTACATTGTTTAATGCTTGAAATTTATTGTAATATAAATTAAGATTTTCTATATTAATATCAGCACTGCCCTCAAATAAATTTAAGCTGTCATTTTTCTTGTCGACAATGTTTTTCCTTGATAACATGTCTTCTTCAGTATTTTTATTTCTGTTAAATAATTTATACATATTCACCTCTTTTTTTATCCATTAGTTAAGCTTGAAATTTAGTATCATTATATATTATTTCATATTTTGCTATTTTTTCTTTGAGCAAAGTTTTTTATAAAATGCGATGCTAAATTAGTCATAAGAACTATTACTAACAATACTACTGCAGCACCATATGCTTCATTTACATGTAGCCCTTCTCCTGCTAGAATATACATATAGACTGCTAGCGAAATACCACTTGACATAGGCGATGTTGGCATTGACTTTGTAGATCCTACTGTAAATAATACGACTGCCGACTCACTAACTATTCTACCAATAGATAATATGATACCATTCAATATTCCACCCATCGCACTAGGCAATACTATCCTAAAAATCGTAGTAGTTTTACCAACTCCTAGTGCATATGATGCCTCTCTAAGACTTTGTGGCACTTCTAATATTGACTGCTCTGTCGTCCTGATAATAGTAGGTAAGTTCATAAGTGTAAGAGTCAATGCTCCTGCCATGATACTGTATCCCATACCCATTAATTCGCAAAAAAACATCATTCCGAAAAGACCAAAAATAATAGAAGGTATACCTGCTAATGTTTCTATAGACATACGTACAAGCTTGACAAATTGGCTGTCATTTTTAGTATATTCGCAAAGGAAAATTGCCGTCATTACACCTATTGGCACACTCATCATTACTGTAAATCCTATAAGCATTAATGTCGTGACAATACTAGGTAATAGGGTAATAGACCCTCCATATTCGAATGCACCGAACACAAAATCAAATGATAAATGTGGCAATCCCTTAACCAATACAAATAAAACTATGCCTACTAGCGACATCATAGTCACGCTAGTACAGCCTAAACTAAATGCTTTGATAGCCTTCTCTTTTGTCCTAGACAATACATATTGTGGACAACTAGACTCAGTACACTTATCAAGAACTATCTTTTTACCTTTTTTCATTTTGCCACTTCTAGTCTTGTAAATGTTTAGACCTACAGTCACAAACAAAATCATTACGAAAAGAACTAATCCAGTTGCGACCAACGCACCTTCGTGTAAGCCTTCAGCATAAGACATTTCTAGTACTATATTACCTGTAAGGGTACGTATACCTTGGAAAAATGATGTAGCAAACTCAGGTATATTACCACTAACCATAACAATAGCCATTGTCTCGCCTACTGCTCTGCCGATGCCTAGAATTGCTGCTGACATCAGGCCTGTTTTTGCTGATGGTACTGCCACATTATATATTGATTGCTCCTTACTTGCACCAAGAGCTAACGCACCTTCAATATGTAATTTGTCAGCATTCTCTAAGCTTGATACACTGATTGATATCACCGTCGGAAGTATCATTATGCCCAATATAATCGACGATGTCATCACTCCATACCCTATGCCAGATGATGATAATGTTGAAAATAATGGCACAAGTACTTGCACACCAAAGAATCCAAATATAACCGATGGTATTCCAGCTAGCAACTGCACTAATTGCATTAAAACCTTTTTCAATTTTGTCCCTACAAAATAGCATATGAATATAGCAGTAAACCTACCAATTGTAACGCCGATTAATCCAGAAAAAGCTGTGACTATAATCGTGTTTACAATCATTGGAAATATTCCAAACTCATTATTTGCAGGATTCCAAGTTGTACCAAATAGAAACTCGAATATACCTATTTCTAACATACTTGGCAACCCCATACTGAGTAAAAATGCAGTGATGACAACCACTACTGCTATGCCTAGAAATGCACTAGACTCATAAATTAATTTCATGGCTTTTTCTTTTAATCGTTTCTCCATAACTCCTCTAATTGGAACAAATGATAAAGAATTCAGCTATATCATTTATCCACATTTAATTATTATATTGTAAGACTACTGAATTTAATAATTTCCCCTGCATATATTTTATTTAAAGACTCAATTGAGATGTCGCTAACTGGATTATCAAGATTAACAACCACTGCAATGCCGTCTTTAGCTAATGTGATAACAGAGACTTTTTCTTTTTCACTATCTTTAATCTCCCTGCTACTCATTCCGATATCAACAGTACCATCTGTCGCATTACTAATACCAGTCCCACTTCCATTAGCTGTCATTTCTAGTACTACTTTGTCACTGTGAAAACTTTCAAATTCTGCAAAAAGTTTTTCAAATAATGGCTCTACTGATGTGCTACCACTTACCTTCAATACTTGCTTAGAATCAAAACTTGTAGTCACTTCATACTCTTTAGCATCATTCACTACAGGTATATATCCCTCTGCTACAATAATATCATTGGCTTGTGAGCTTTTTATAAAGTTTGCAAACTCAGCTGTTACGTTCGTCATACCATTTTGAGTATTATAAACAAGTTCAAATGGTCTTGACATTGAGTATGTACCAGAAACTATATTTTCACTAGTAGCTTCTACTCCACCGACTTTTAATGGCTTAACAGTGTCATTAAGTGATCCTAATGATACATAACCTATGGCGTTGATATTGTTAGATACTTCAGTTAAAACATTATTAGTTTTATCTGATATTAAACTTGCTTTTACATCACCCGAATCAATTCCTATTATATCCTCAAACGCACTTCTTGTGCCACTTCCTGCTTCCCTTGAAATTACTGTGATATTTTTCTCTCCTCCACAACCTACAAGCACTATAGTCATTGCAGACATCATAAACATAACTCCAACTAATAACAACTTACTTAATCTTGACTTTATCATAAATTCATTCTCCTTTTTTTCTACAAATCATATTTAAGATACGATTTCTATTAATATGCCAATTTGTTTTGCTGCATGAATATAGTTTAACCGAATGCAAAAAGATTTAATATCATAATATAGTTAATGTTGTGTTAAGATTATGTTAAGATCATACTCCTCACACTTCTTTTATTTTGCGATTGATACATATTAAAAATTATAGATAACAATCTTTATATCTTTATTATAGATTACTTTAAACTGAAAAAACTTGATTCTTTCTGATTTTAATCAAATTTCTGCACATTAAAAAAAGCACCAAAACATTATGCTTCATTACTTTTCGAATGGTTTATTGATTGTATTTGATTTTTCTCATAAGGTGCTTGCACCCCGTTTTAATTATTAATATATTTCTTGGCTCGCACCCCGTTTTGATTATTGAAACATTTCGTACCTCTTATAAAGTCTTGACCTTACCATCTACCCTCTAGTCTCAGTCTGCTCTGTAGGTTTGCCCCTACTCCTCGCTCTAAATATTCCCATTACACCTCCTTTTTGGCATAGAAAAAACCACACTCAATAAAATGTGATTTTACTATTAATCAACGTAATTCTAATATCAAAGTTTCTTACCGTTGACCCAAGTGCCTTCCTTTCGCTTGCCATGAATATCTACCATGACACCGTTGCCGTGCCTCTTACCGTCCCTCCATCCGCCATGGTAGCAAAGCATATTAAAATCTTTAATTATCGTGCCTTCTATAAATTCACCATCGCGCCATCTGCCTTCTTGCCTTTCTCGACTATTATTAAACTTAAGTCCTTCGCCATTCATAAATTTGCCTTTTTGCCATTCGCCGTCAAATCTCTCGCCCGTGCGACTGTTGAATTCTCCCATACCATGATAATCGCCTTCAGCAAACTCGCCCACATAGATATCCAGCTTATTAGGATTATCAGGGTTGTATATATCAGAATCAGAATTCTCTAGCACTAACTTACCCTTACCATGATACTTGCCCCTTGCAAACTCACCATCATATCTATATATACCAAAATGTGATTTCATTTCAAAAACACCCATACCATGATAATTGCCTTCAGCAAATTCGCCTTCGTAGATGTCATAATCTCCACTTGCGTCGCAAACTATTTTGCCCGTGCCATTCTTAAAAAATCCATCAACGAACTCACCTTCGTAGATGTGAGAATCTCCATTGCCTTTATTAAAGATCTCTTTCCCCTTGCCATGAAGATATCCGTTATTAAACACACCTTCATATCTAGTTGTAGCTTCTTCATCAGTGTCGACTAACACACCCACGCCTTCATACTCACCATCAGCAAACTCCCCCTCATAGGTACTAGACCCTCCATCATTTTTAACAACGGTCT
Source organism: uncultured Clostridia bacterium (assembly GCA_947037025.1). GTDB lineage: Bacteria > Bacillota > Clostridia > Christensenellales > UBA3700 > MGBC100798. Next base: position 5,544 of record CAMQSU010000023.1, read on the forward strand.
TTTTGCCCTTGCTATGAAACTCTCCGCATTTAAACTCACCTTCATATCTAGTCGAGTCAAATCTATCCTTCGTATCTATGACACCTTTCCCATGATAATTGTCGTCAGCAAACTCGCCTTCGTAAATGCTATAATCTCCGTCATGATAATTATAGACATCATGACCTTTGCCGTGCTTTTTGCCCTCTACGAACTCGCCCTCAAATCTTGCTACACAGCAGTTATTAGTTATATCCAAAATGCCTTTGCCATGATACAAGTCACCGTCATACTCACCACTATACTCGATTGTCTCTTCAATTTCTTTAACAACAGAACTTTTTTCCTTTTCTGCACTAACACTATTTGCCTTTTTTTTCCTTCTATTCCAAAACATTTGCAATCCTCCTATTACACTATATAAATAGTTCACCATATATAATACCACACTTTCCTTATAAAATCAATATCCCTCGTAAATTATATACATGAAAAAACTTGATTCTTTTTGATGTTTTTTTATTTTAATCAAATATCAGCTCATTAAAAAAGCACCCTAGCAATTGCTAAGGTGCCTAAAAAGGGAATAAAATGATAAAACATGATAATTATTTTACCACTTTATTTCTGGAGTAAATTTAGACGAATATATCTAAAACATTATCTATAGATAATTCGTTAGAGCTTATAATAGCCCTATTTTTATTTAGCTGCTTAAAGATTTAAAGTGCACCAACTAGTATAACAACCACGAGTGCTACTAAACATGCAACTATAACTATATCTAATGCTCGCTTAGTTATTTTTACATTTTTGTAAATGTTAAAAATGCCTCCTGTTTTTTCTGGTTTTTTATCAGTATCCAACTCACTCTCAGTAGAATCTAAGTTTTTAATATCAGCATCTACTGCAATCGAATCACCTTCGATGTTATCGCTGATATCAGCATTAACATCATTCTTAATAACTGCACTTATAGCTTCGTCAACAACATTGTCAACTTTATTATCAATACAAATTAATTCAGTTTTATTTGAATCAATTTCAATAATTAAATTAGCATCAACTTCTTGATTTTTTTTATTAGTGTTTTTCATATTTATCCTTATATTATTTTTTAGCGATATACTTACGCATGTCAATTGCACTTGCTGCCAAAATTATCAAACCTTTTACAATTGTTTGGAATGCTGCACTAAGCTCTAAGAATAATAGTCCAGCGTTAACTAGTTGCAGTAATACAACACCAATTACAACACCTTTAATCTTACCAATACCACCCATGAATGATACACCACCGATTACACATGCAGCAATTGCATCAAGCTCATAATTTACACCTGTAGATGTTGTATTTGATCCGATACGCGCTGCCTCAATGAATGCTGTAACACCATATAGAGCACCTGCAATAGTGAACACGATAAGGATTGTCATAAATACGCTAATACCTGATACTTTAGCAGCTTCTGGATTACATCCCACTGCGAACATATTTTTACCGATTTTAGTTTTATTCCACACAAACCACATTATAAATGTGACGGCGACTGCAAACCATATTAAGTTTGGTATCATAACATCACCAATACTAAAGCCACCAGTAATTAAGTTTTTATAACTATCATCTAGACTTGCAATTGGAGCGCCTGCGTTATTACCTAGCATAATGAATAACTGAACCACACCATATAAGATAAGTTGAGTACCTAATGTTACAATAAATGGATGAAGTTGGAACTTAGCTACAAAGAAGCCATTGAACGCACCGATCAATGCACCTACGATGATAGCAATAACTAATGCAAGAGGAATTAACCATGCACTATACTGCAATCCTGGAAACATTTTAGCTGCGATATCATTTCTCTGCAATAACGAAGCGATTATACATGCGCATAGTCCCATTGCACGACCTGCAGACAAATCAGTTCCGGTCAGAACGATTATTCCTGCGATACCAAGTGCCATGCTTAGCCTTGCTGCAGACTGAGTGGTAATATTAACAATTGATCCGAAGCTCAAAAATTTATAATTATATATTTCAACGATAATTATAAATAAAACAATTAAAATATATAGTGCATTATTTATAAGCCACTCTGTAATAACACTTTTCTTTTTCTTACTGTCAAAAGTCTTAAAGTCTTCAAACGCTGTCTTTTTTTTATCAATATAGCCAACTGTTTTGTCTTTTGTTTTAGAAGGTATAGCTGCGCAAAAATCTTTAGTTGCGACTCCTGAATGCAGGAAGAAATCTTTAGTGGATGTTCCCATATGCATAAAGAAATTTTTAGAATTTAATGATACTTTTTCTTGAGCATCATCTGACCATTCCGAATCATGCAACACAATGCCTGAATCAACTTCGTTCTCTGGATTATCAATTACATCTACTAAGACTAGTGATTCACCAGACTCTAATGTGTTATCAATCGTCAGTTCATCTACATTCAAATCGAGTAATTCATCTTTGTTTTTTTCTTTTTCGTTCATTTTTTCTCCTCCCTTTTATACATACATTGCTGCAAGAGTCATGATTTCCTCTTGTGTTGCAGTCTTAGCATCAAGTTCGCCTGCAAGCTTACCGTTACTCATAACTAATATTCTATCACAAATCCCCATAAGCTCACCCATTTCTGATGAAACCATCAAAACAGATTTGCCCTCACTAGCTAAGTCAATGATTAATTTATAAATTTCATACTTAGCGCCTACATCAATACCACGTGTTGGCTCATCAAGCATTAATATATCAGGTGTTGTAAGCAACCATCTGCCGATGATAACCTTTTGCTGATTACCGCCTGATAATGTTTTAATTTTAGTATTTATTGTTGGCGTTTTGATATTCATTGAGTTTACTGACCAATTTGTATCTTCTACCATCATTTTATTGTCCAAAAATCCAGCTTTATTTTTGTATTTTTTTAAGTTAGTAATAGCTGTATTTTCTTTGATTGAAAGTACTCCGAAAATACCGTTATGCCTTCTTTCTTCTGTTATAAGTGCAAATTTGTTTGCTATTGCAATTTTTGGAGATTTATTATGCACCTGCACACCGTTAACAAAAATCGATCCAGTTTCAAGTGCTCTCATTCCAAAAATAGACTCCATTAACTCCGTACGTCTTGATCCTACAAGTCCAGCAAGACCAATTATCTCACCTTTTTTAAGATCAAATGAAACATTTTGAATAGATGGTCCATATTTTGCAGTTAAATTTTCACACTTTAATAAAACATCGCCAACAATATTTGTTTTTGGAGGATATAGATTTGTAAGTTCTCTACCTACCATTTTTTTAATGATTTCAGTCATTGTAAGGTCTTTTGCATTATCGGTTGAAATATATTGACCATCACGCATTATAGTAATTTCATCAGAAATCTCAAGAATTTCATCCATTTTATGAGAAATATAGATAATACCGCAACCTCTATCTCTAAGCTTGTTTATAATTTTGAATAAATGCTTGACTTCAGGAACTGTAAGTGAAGATGTTGGCTCATCAAGAACTAATATCTTTGCCTCATATGATACTGCCTTTGCAATCTCTAGCATTTGTCTTTTTGATATTGACAAGTCGCTAACAAGTGCCTTAGGATCCATATCAATTTCTAAATCATCAAATAATGCCTTAGTATATTCATACATCTTCTTCTCAGAAACAAAAATTTTATTAGCCATCATCGGAAATCTACCGAGCCACATATTATCCATTACATTACGCTTTTGCACTTGATTTAATTCCTGATGCACCATTGCAACGCCGTGCTCCATTGCATCTTTAGGATTGCGGAAATTAATTTCCTTACCTTCTAATTCTATTAGACCTTCATCCTTATTGTAAATACTAAACAAGCATTTCATCAGTGTAGATTTTCCTGCACCATTCTCGCCCATAAGTGCATGTACAGAGCCAGCTTTTACTGTCAAATTTACTTTATCGAGAGCTTTAACTCCCGGAAATGACTTACTGATGCCAGTCATCTCCAACAATATTTTATCTTCCATAATCCTCCTTCAATTATTTATAGGGAGCAATGCAAATTGCTCCCTATAAAAATTATTATAATTTTAATATAAGTATTTTCAAATTAAACTACCTTTGCATAAGGTATTCTTAATTTTCTTGTACCTTCATCAAATTTGTAATCAGTACCTGTAAGAAGTGCTTCACTATTCATGTGGTTTTTCACAATTGCAGCGATAGCTTTAGCCATTGCCACGCCATCTTGTTTAACTGTACCGCTCATTTGGCCATCTTTCATTGCTTGAAGAGCACTAGGAAGCCCGTCAACACCGAATACAGGGATAAACTTATCAGGGTTACTATCTCTGCTTCCGATTTTGTTAAATCCTTTAACTTCTAAAGCTGCGATTGCACCCATTGCCATGTCATCATTATTTGCAATTACCAAGTCGATATTTGCCTCTTCAGCTGTTAAAAGTGCAGACATTGCAATATTAGCTTTCTCAGTATTCCACTCAGCATTTTGCTCTGTTCCAATAATTTTAAGATATTCCTTGTCTGTTGTTTTTAAATTTATATTTAGTTGCTTATTAGCCTCTGATACAGAGAAAGTTGTTCTACCATCTGCCTCTGCATTACCTGGCTCAGCTCTAAGCATTACGTAATTTAAACTGCCATCATTATTTCTATCATATTTATCAAATGCTGCTTGATCAGGAATCATTTCACCGATCATTTCACCGATCATGTATCCTGGTTTGCTAGGATCAGTACCAACATATGAAATACTATCATCTACTGCAATTGCATCATCTTTAACTTCACGATTAAAGAAAATACATTTAATTCCTTCTTTAGTAGCTTTTTCAGCAAAACCTTTGCCAGCATCAGTTTGATTATCAACTACATTGAATACCATTAAATCATATCCTGCAGTAATTGCTGCCTCGACTTGAGCGGTTTGAGTTGCCTGCTCGCTTTGACCATTAAATACTTTATATTCTACGCCCTCAATACCCTTTAACTCAGTTTCCAATGCAGTACGTACTGTTGTAATATATGCATCATCTGATTTGTATAGGAATATTCCTACTTTATAACCTCCGCCTGCACAACCTACAAGACCAACTGCTGTTCCAAGTGCTAGTACCCCTACTAACATCATGCTCATAATCTTACTTCTTCTTTTCATAATTGTCCCCTCCAAAATTTTTTTATTACTTCTTATACATAGTATATCAACTAGAATTGATAAATGTAATAGGTATTTTTAATATGTTTATGTGAAAAATTAATGCATTTTTATATTAAAGAACCGTTAAATATATATTAATTATTGGTTAAATATTTATCTTAACTTTGATATTAAATAATCACATAAAAATACCGCCTAGCGTTTGTTGCTAAGCGGTATATTTACATATTATTATCTTAATAATTTCTTATAATTTGATTTTTTGCTAGATTGATATATATTATGCATATAAACATATTGATAATTAAATAAATTTATTATATTTATTTTTATTATAATATATGTATTTTATATTTTTATATTTTATTGTTTATTATATATAATACTATATAAATATCTATTCTACTTAATTATTGGGAATAATAACTTTTGCACTTCTGGATCAAACATATTTGCTCTATTTGCGACAATAGTCTTTGTATCTATAGTTCTATCTTTAACCTTTATATGCTCAAGCTCATTATATGCATTCTTAATTGCAAGATATCCCATAGCGCATGGGTTTTGAACTATTAATGTGTCAATATATCCATGCTCTAAATCACCTATTGATTTCACGTTGTTATCAAAACCTATTACATATATGTCATCACTCTTACCTAAATCCCTTATCGCCATTCCAACTCCTACAGTCGTTATCTCATTAAATGTTACTATTGCATCTAATACTGTTGTTTTGTTAATTAGCTCTTTAGTTAGTGAATTAATCCCTTCGCTTTCCGCCGCACTGCTTATGCTATCTACAATATTTATCCTGTCATGATCTGCTACAGCATCTCTAAAGCCTTGTTCTCTATCCTTAGCATTGCTTGACATACTATAAAAATTAACTATTGCAACATCGACATCTCCTTGTCTCATTAATAATTGTTCGCCTACTTTAACGCCAGCTTTATAGTTATCGGTTCCTATCTCAATTAACTTATCACGCTCCGATACATAACTATCTAACATTACTACTTTGATTCCGTTATTTAATGCGTATTCTACAGCTTCTGCTGTTTTGTCATAATCAATCGCTGATAAGCATATTGCTGATACATTAGCATCCACCGCATCAATTATCATTTCATTTTGCAACTCATAATCAGACTCATCTATCGGGGCATTAAACGTTACATCAATATTATACTCCGCCGCAGCAATATTCGCTCCAACTACAGTAGTTTTCCAAAAAGTAGAGGCACTTGACTTCATAATAAAACTTACTACATATTTGCCTTCCGTATTTACGCAGCCTACTAGAAAAACTATCAAACTAGACATCGCAAGTATCGCTACCATTAAAGATATTGAAATCTTATTTATCCTCATCAATATTATCCCCCTTCCGTTTAATAGGTAGCAATATATGAACAGTCGTCCCTTCATCTTGCACGCTTTGCACCGTAACTCCATACTCCTCTCCAAAGTATATCTTTATCCTGTTGCTGACGTTTGCAATTCCTATTCCGTTATTTCCGTTTTGTTCACAACTAACTAAACTGATTAGCTGTTTATCTGTCATACCGACACCGTCATCAGCCACATCAATACACAGCTTATCATCCTTAATATGTATATCAATATCAATAGTCATTACATCTACTGGGCTCATTCCATGTATTAAACAGTTTTCAATTATTGGCTGCAAGGTTATCTTGTTACATATTAAATCTTTGACTTCCTCGTCAATATTTAAGTTGAATGTGAACATGTCTTTGTATCTGTAACTTTGTATTTTTAGATAACTCTTTGCGTGTTCTACTTCTTCACTGATTGTGATAAACTCTTCCCCTCTGCTTATGCTTATGCGAAACAGTTTTGCTAGTGCTGATACCATAGTCACCACATCATCAGTTTTCTTCTTTTCCGCCATCCATAATATTGAGTCGAGGGTATTATATAAAAAATGCGGATTTATCTGTGATTGCAAAGCTTTGTACTCAGTGCGTCTTAGCTCATTCTCCTCATCGAACACTTGCTTCACTAGTCCCTGTATTTTGCTAGCTAGCTGCCCAAATGACTCTGAAAGTCTATCTAGCTCTCTAACGCTTATGTCGCCCTGCTGCTCATAGCTATTTATATCAAGTTCAAACTCGTCCATTGCCTTTATAAGCAAATTCATCGGTCTGTGCATTAGTCTTCTGTATAGCATGATTGCTATAATTGATATCAATAATCCTACCGATGCCATTATAATAATTCCTAACATTATACTAAAAGCTTGCTCTTTTGCTAAATTACCAGCGCTGCTAACTCCCACCACGCGCCACGATGTATTTTTGACTTTTTTTACAACCGTTACTTTATCACCTATTAGATATACGTTGTCACTGACCCCCTCAAACTGAATAAGATCCTCGTTCAACAACCCAATATTTATCATTGTCTGCTTTGGGTGATATACTATTTTATTGCTTTCATCAATCAGAAATATGTAGCCTTGCTCGCCAACCCCCACTCCGTCAATTGCATCTAGCATAGATATTAAACTAATCTCTAGGCTTAAATACATTCTAACGCCATTTAGCCAATATGGAATTGTAAATGTCATTACCCATGGATACTTTTCCTTCAGCATATTCTGCACATGCGGCATAGAAATATGCACTTCATCATCATCTAAACTACTAAACAACTTATTATCAAATGATAAGTTTTCGCTTGAATCTATTTGTGTCAGCGAGCCGTTTTCTGCACTGGCTTCATGGTATATTACTGTTCCAGTGTCGCTATATGTGATTAGTGCTTCCGCATCTACCATAAGCTCAAAATACTTACTTATTACGTCTTGATAGTCATCTGAATCCCCTGTAGTTACCTCACTCATTTTATCACGTATTTTTGTAATTCTTGATTTAATTTCTGATACGTCCTTGCCAACATTACTGCTAACTTGCGTTACAATCTGCTCTGAACTAATCTTTGCAGTTAGATTGATAGCATCATGGTATTGAGCGGAATATATAACCGAACTAATCAGTACCGACAAAATAATACTGACAATTATCAAACTTACAAACACTGTTGCAAGACTAATAGTCTTTCTTTTGTGTGGTTTTTTATCGCCGCTAACAGTACTGCCGATGTTTGATTCTGCGTGGCTAGATATAGTTCTTCTTAATCTACTCTTAATCATGGCTACCTCCTTATTGCGTTAGATTATTTGATTATATGTTTTATTTATTAATGATTTATTATATAATACTATTTTTCCTGTCGAACCTTTAACGGTGACTTTCCAAAATATTTTTTGAAACAGTATGAAAAATAATGTTGATCTAAATATCCAGTTTTTTCTGCTATACATGCTATTTTTAAATCAGTACTTCTAATTAATGTTTCAGCCATATCCATGCGTTTTTTTGTCAGTATATTCACAAAACTGCAACCTGTAGTCTTTTTAATAAGCATGCTAAGGTATGGCGATGAACATGAAAGTGCCGAGCTTAATGAATTAAGTGATAAATCTGGGTCACAATAAGTTTTATCGATAATCGCTATCGCATCATCACACAGTTTAGTTGAACTATCTCGCTTCATGTTGTCAAGATAAATCTTTACTTTGCATAGCGCTGGCTTAAACTCTGTCTTAAATTGAGTCACTGCATCCATAGTCATTATTTGCTCTAAAACTTCCTTAATCTCATCAGGGAACTCACCCGTAAGTGAGGATATTGCACGGTATATTACATACACAGCATAATTATAATACTTAAGCAACGATACATTTTTCGACAATAAATCCCCTTCAATTTTAATTAGATAATCCTCAAAATCACTATACATTGTATATTTTAACGCATTCTCTAATTCATTACCAAGGTTTGCAAACTTATCAATAAAATCACTGTCAGATCTCTCAATGTCATGTATAAATATCATATCACTGCCAAGTGACTTTGCATACTCTGTTGCAGATATTGACTCGCTATATGCCTTTGTTAAATTGGTGAATTTATATATTCCAGATACGCCTACGACAACTTCCATATTCAAGGTTTTATCAGATGTTTCAATCAGTTCCATTGCTATAATCTTAACGAACTTTTCAAGCTGCTTGCGATTACCGTAAAACATCACAATACCAGTGTTCGAAATTGCAAAACTATAATTTGACACATATTTATCTACAATTTGCATCAAAAACTGTTTTCGCTCAAGTCCAACTGAAGGCTTATCCTCAGGAAATTCAATCCTTAAAACTGCAATGTCAGAGTCTTTACTAAGTTTAAGCCCTTTTCCTTGCAGTCTTTTTACACACCAGTCAATTACAACATCAGGTTGAGCATAATATAACATAGGCATTATAATATTTACTATTTCAAAATGTCTAAGTTGCTCCACCTCTGGCAATATTGGAGGATTAATTAATTGCTCTTTTCGGTTGTCCATATTCTTCTTTATTTCTGTAAGCTCTTTTGTAAAATCTTGTGCACTAATTGGCTTTAATAAATAACTCACTATATTATGCTTGATAGCGGCTTTTGCATATGAAAAATCCTCATACCCCGTTAAAAAAGCTATGAATGTGTTTGGATGTATTTCGCGAACACTTCTTGCAAGTTCTATACCCGACATGAATGGCATTTTTATATCTGTTACAATTAGGTCAGGACTTAATCTTTCTGTCATCTCTAGCGCCTCAACTCCGTTACACGCCTCCCCTACTAAACTAAATCCAATAGCCTCAAAATCAACAGTATTTACTATCGCTGTCCTTATTTCATCTTCATCATCAACAATCAAAATTTTATACATTTTTTCCCCCATGTACTTATTAATTTGCTGGTCATTAATTTAGGATATCCGAATATAATTATGTATTGCAAACCGTAATTATATATTAAGTCATTTGCTTTGTTGTTTATATCCTAAATGCATTATTTTTGCTCTAAAAATTTATTCTATAATGGCAATTTTATTTTTGTTTTTTAACTATTTCGTAACTTGCGCTAATTAGCACCAATTGATCTACATAATGATTACACATTTTCTTAAATGGCATATCAAGTTTATTAAAATTCATTAATATTTGATTTTCTTCATTGGTTAATGATTTAATTGAATCTAAATCATTTTTATTCGTATCAAAATTAAAGAAAGAATTAGGAGATATTTTAAGTTTTTCGCAAATTATCAGTATTGTATCATAGCTTGGCTTATATTTACCCATTAACAATTCAGACACCTGCGATTGACTTAATCCTAGCGTCAACGCCAACTGCTTTTGGTTGATATTATTATCTTTCATTATTTCTTTAATTAATAGTATATACTCCATTTTCCACCTCACATAATCATATCATAAATCCGATTTTATTTTAACACATTATCGCATATTCGAATTGTTAGAGAAGTATTCTATAAGCATATCGGATATCCTATATAATTATGTTGTTTTGAATATATATTATATCTAATTTGCAATTAGTTGCGTTTATAATAATTTTTAGCTTATATGTTTTGCTAATTTAATATATTTAACTATTGCTACCTTTTGCAAGGGAAAAATAATAAGGCTAGCTGTATAAAATCAGCTAGCCTTATTTGTTATATTTTATTAATATTTTATTGCAAAATACATAATATTATTATTGGAATAAATTGCAATATAATTGCTTAATTTTTATTATGGATTTGTTGGTTTTAGTGGTACTATGCCTGTAATTAATTCTGCAAAGTTTCTTGCATCTGCCTCATTTTGATTAATGATATATTTCGTGTGAGTTTACCCCCCCCGCTGACGGGGTGAATTGCCCTATGTTTTAGACCTCCCCCCACTAACAATTCGTAATTAATCTCACGCAATGTAGGTTTTACCCACATGTTGTGAGATTTTTGTTACTTGTTAATATAATCAATCAAAAGGTAAGACATTAAATCTATATTAAACTCTTTCGAGTATTGTTTTCAAATTTAATGAATTGGGATTATTTTTCCCTTTGTTATAATTCTGTCTACTTGCTTTTATTTTCTTAATCATTGATCTTGTTTTATTACTTCTGACTTTCATACACTATTGCTGCATATGTCATTCTTAATCAATTAAATTACTATTTCTTGATATATTTCTTTTGACCACCATAATCAATGACGTCCTGAAAGACTTCGTTCAAACTTAATATTTGTGTATCTGCAGTTAGTCTATCCATCAGCGTTTCCATTATGTGTTTATCCTCAACTGCGTCTTTCAATTCCGATAAACCTCGATTAGTTATAATTACAATACTTCGTGTTTCATTTAAGAATATTAAAATTCAGCAAAATATGACTAAAGATCATATATCTCTAGCCATATGTTATTAGTGAATGTTTGTATTAGATATTTCGTGAAATTGCTGTTAAAAATGATTGATTTTTGATAATAATATTATACCATATATTGTTAAATTTTGCAAGGGTCAAAAAAATAATGCTAGCTGTATAAAATCAGTTAGCATTATTTGTATATTTTATTGATATTTTATTGCTTTATTATTAAGAAAAAATGCAAAATTTATTATATATTATATAATTGGGTTTGTTGGTTTTTCTACATAAATTCCTGAAATTAAAGTGCCGAATGCTCTTGCATCTGCTTCAAATGCTTGGTTCCAATAATCGTCAAAGTTTTCAGTTGTTGGAGGTATATACGGAACGCTCCAACTTACTATCATATCTTCTGTTATTTCTATTTCTGTGTTTACAAATTGATTTACACGGCTCAATACTTCAAACACTCGCTCTTTAGTTTTATCAGGTACTTGCCCTATACACACTGCTTGCAGATAATGATAAAATTCATGAGATAATACATTTATTACCATATGGTCAACATTACCATCATACGTTAATTTCAGTGTATTAGTTGCTAAATTGTAGCTGCCTTGTGGATTAACTGCATTTTTATCAATATTTATTTCTATATTGAATATTCCTTCTGTAGATCCATACTCAGTATTTGCATATGTCATATACAAATGCTCCGCCATGCCTTGAAGTTGAGACTTACTTATATTGCTTGTTACAAGTCCGCTTAAGTCAAATGCTTGCGGATGAATAAAAGCATCTTCATTAGGTATATTAATATCAGTTAATGCATGATTTGCACCAAAAGCACTCATTCCGATATAGTTTAACTTGCTTCCTTCTTCAAATATAACTTCCTCAAGTGTTGTATTGTTCAAAAAAGCGTGAGGTGCTATTCCTACCACTTCTTTAGGGATAAATACGCTAGTTAATTTACTATTGCCGTAAAATATCGTCTGCGCAAATACCTGCGTTCCTATGTTTGGCATTCTATTTAATTCAAGAGTTTCTATAGGGCAATCCATAAATGCATTCATCGTAACTCTTAAAAGCTCATTTCCATCCTCAAATACTACTTTTGATAGGTTAGCACTTCTTTCAAATCCACCGTTAATTGCTTCTACCGTATTTGGAATAAATACCTCCGTTAAGCTATTAGACCTATCAAACCCTCCAATAATTTTTACAAAACTTCCGAATACAATTTTGGTTATTTTAGAATCCTCAATGCCACTGACAATAGATACAATAACTCCTTTATACATATCAGGGATTATAATTTCCCCACTGAAATTTTTGTCATTTAGACTGGCTTTAACTTTATAAATATTACCATCGTGATCTTTATCCTCCATAAATCTGAGTTTATCTTGATTGGTAACCGCAGTATAGCTTGCGTACCAAGTCGTGTCCTCATTTACCACATCCCCTCTTGCTATATAGTCCTTACTGCCGTCATCTATTGACCAGCCATCAAATCTATATTCGTTTTTTGCTGTAAGTGGCTTCATATCTAGGGTGTAAGTTGTATTGAAGTAAACATCATCTATTTCAAACCCGCCACACTCCTCAAGAGTTATTTTATGGTTGAAAG
>CAMQSU010000024.1 GCA_947037025.1 uncultured Clostridia bacterium
ATGAACGTTGGCTATATGAAAATTATTATAGTGCAATTTCATCAATCACATCATCAAAATACAATTATTTTGCACTATTACCTAGTATTTCGGGCAAAGCTCGAGTACTAATTCTTGCCGATTTTATAGTGTCAAGCAATGACCATGAACTAACTAAAGAGCATTTAACCGAAATAATTAATAATTTCAACTTATACACGCCTCTTGACAAAGATGAGATTTTTTCTCTGCCAGATGCAATCAAATTTGTATGCATTCAAAGAATATCTAATATCTGTATGAAATCTAAAGAATATAGAAATGCAAAAAAAGCCGCAAATATTGAAAAATTCAATATTAAAAAGCAGCATTTAGACTCATACATGTACTGGCGAAGCAGACTCGGATATATCAATAATGATAAATCCAAAGCGCAAGAATATGATGGAAATATAGATAATATTGAATATTCATTTTCAAAAATACTAGTTGAGCAAGGCAGAACAACTGCAAAATGCATTAATACTTTACTATATATAGATGACAATTTAAGCCTAGATTATATTGTAAATTTAAGTTATACAAATCAATTGATGTCTGCTGATTCAACTTATATGAGTATGGATATTAATAGTAAAGCTGCTTATTTAAATAGCATCGAAATACTTAGTATTAAATATAAAATTGAAGAACAATCTATAGTTAAACAAGCTTTTGAGCTTGCAGCAATTAATAATATTCATTTTGGATATTATTTATTTGAGGGACGCAGGCAACTAAAAAAATATATTAGGAGTAGTGAATTACCCGAAAGTAATAGCAAATCAACAAAAGGGGTTCAGTATCTCTTTATTACAGCGGTCTTTGCTATTAATATAATTGCATCAATAGCATTCTCTATCTTTGGTGCTGTAAAACTATGGTCAATTATAACATTTGCATTTGCAATTTTCTTTGCCGCATTACCTATTACAGAATATTTAGCAATATATTTTTTCAAGCTATTTTTAGTCAAAAAACCAACACCAAAGCTAGATAACCAAACTGTTAATACTGACGGCAAAACTATTGTTGTTATGCCATGTTTTGTATGCGATGAAATAGAAGGGGAGAAGGTTGCAAATGCGATAATTAGAATACGTGAAGGCAACCATATGCAGAATGTAGAATTTGCATTATTAATTGATTATCCATCTAGTAAAAGCAGCAAACATGAAAAATTTAACGATTTTACAAATTCGATCACAAATAAAATCAACAAATATTCAGACATCAATTTATTTATAAGAAAACCTGTTAAGTTGGGAGATAAATATATAGCTCATGAAAAAAAACGTGGTGCGCTAATGGATTTTACTGATGCACTTATTCGAGTAAATTATTCTGCATTTGAATTTGTTTTAAATGAAAATATATCATCACCAAAATTTATAATAACACTTGATAGTGATAATGAATTGACACCAGGAACTGTTTTGAGTGCAATTAACACAATGCTGCATCCAATAAATAGCAGCTACGATTTAATGACATTTAATGCTAAATATAACTTATATTCGATGAACACTTTATTCTCTAAACAATATTATTATGATAGTGGGTATGATAGATATTCAAATGAGGATAGCTTCTATTATAATCTTACATCAAAGGGACTATTCAACGGAAAAGGCATATTTAGATTAAATGAATTTTACACTAAATTATATAATGTACTTCCATCCGGTAAAGTTTTAAGCCATGATATTATTGAAGGATCTTTGCTGAATACCGGAGTGCTAAATGAACGGGTATATGAGGATGCACCTAATTCTCTATTTTCGGAAATAACTAGAAAAAACAGATGGCTTCGTGGCGATTTACTACTTGCTGGATTTGTGAAAAATAAAATCAAAAACGATAATGATTCGGTAACTACAATCAAAAAAGAACCTATATATAAACACGTGATGGTGTCAAATATTATCAAATCAATCACACCAATTGCATTGCTTTTATTGCTAATTATACCACTTGTATATTCTTCAATATTAATGGCAATACCATTTTTAGCTGCATTTGTATTAGAATATATTATTAGAATATTTGGTGCACTTAATGGCACAGTAAATGGTGTTAGAGCAAGATATGTAGTTAGATATATTGCAGAGATTATATTTGAAATGCTAATTAAATTTATCATATTACCATTCTTAGCAATTAATAACTTGATGGTGATAGTTGAGTTGATTTTTACCAGTATATTTAAACCTGAAAACAAGTTGAACTGGACACCATTTTCAGCAACTCAAAAAAGCAACTCTGTATTGAGTTATCTTTCACTGATTTTACCATCTGTAATTTTTGCAACAATAATATCAGCAATAATGTACAATAATATATTTATATTAGCTTACTTTTCAATTTTCATTGCAATTATCATAGGTTTATATGTTTCAGGTGGATTATCAGAAAAAGAGCAGTTTGTTAAAAATGAAGATAGTAATTTTTTAATAAATATCGCAGAAAAAACTTATAAATTCTTTAATGAATGTACGGTAAATGATCTGATCACCGATAATTATCAATCAAAACCATATAAAGGAAATGCTATTTCAACGTCACCCACAAACATTGGGTTTTCATTATTAGCAGAGATTTCCGCGTATGAATTAGGAATAATAAACATTGAAACTGCAAACGAAAAAATAACCGCTAAATTAAAAGCTGTTTCTAGTCTTAGAAAATATAAAGGTCATTTATACAATTGGTACAATGTAGAAACAAAGCAAATTCTAAGCCCAAATGTCATATCTTCAGTAGATAGCGGAAACTTTCTAGCATCTTTAATAACATTAAAACAGTTTATTAAAAAGCATAATCTTGACAATGTTGATATAGTTGAAAACATGATAAATGCTACTGATTTAGACTTTTTATATGATAAGAATCATAGACAATTTTATATATCATATAACACAAATGATAGATTATTTAACGGGCACTATGATATGCTTGCAAGTGAAGCAAGAACTCTTTATTATATATACTCATCAATATCTCATAATACTGCAGGATGGATGTCATTAAAAAGACAAATGAGCAGGCTAAAAGGTAACACCTTAATGTCCTGGTCAGGCACAATGTTCGAATATTTGATGCCAAGGATTTTTATGAAAACTCCACAAAATTCGTTACTAGAAGACAGTGAAAAAAACATCGTGGAAATTGCCAAGGCAAACAAATGTCAAGGTGTATTTGGAATATCTGAATCTGGACATTATCAATTTGATAACAATCTAAACTACCAATATTATGCCTTTGGACTAAATGAAGTAGCAGTTCGCAACTCTAGAAATTCTTGTGTTATATCTCCATACTCGACATTTTTATGCCTGCCAATTAATGCCGGCAGTGCGATTGACAATTTAACAATATTGAAAAATGAAGATATGATAGGCGAGTATGGCTATTATGAAGCAGTAGATTTTACAACCAAGAAAAATATTATATATTCATATATGTCACATCATCAAGGAATGATAATTACAAGCATCGCTAACATGCTAAGAAATGAATGTATATCATCATACTTCCAATCTGACAGCAAAATTCAAGGTGCAAGAACACTATTATGCGAAAGACGCACCTTGACTAAATCACAGAAAATTGCAAAGACTGACTTTGTATACAATGTAGACAAAGGAGAAAAACTTATCTGTAGCGAAAGTGATTTACTCGGCATATTAACCAATGGTGCATACTCATACTTTGCTTTAGATAGTGGCCAAAATACTAGTATTGTAAACGGTAATGTTATAGGAAAAATGCGCATGTATAATGCTAAATCTGGTCTTTGCAACTTTGTCAGCAATGAAAAAGATTTAGTAACATTAAGCTATAGACAATGTGATAATTTACTAAGTGGCAATGAGTTTAGCCACACATTTACCGATGTATGCTGCAAATTTACTAACAATTCAGCTAATATATGTGAGCAAGTATATATTCCAAACTGCATTAAGGGTGAGGTTCATAAATTTACAATTAGCAACAATTCAAGCGATATATTAGATAAAAATTGTCATGGCTATATGGATATAAGCATTTGTCCATATATAGACGAGATTTCTCATACAGCATTTTCAGACATGTTCAAATCAAGCGAGAAAATTGACGACAATACAATTATATTTCATCAAAAATCAAGAACAGAATCAGGGGATAAATATGTTGCAATAAAACTTTATGGGCTAGATGATGTTATTCTAGAAACTAACAAAAGAAATTCTATAGACACTTATACTAAAGAACACAAATGGAATAAAGAGGAATATATTGACTCTTTTGGTGATGTAGTAACACCATGCTTTAGCTACAACGGGATAGCAAAAGTTAATAAAATGTCTACTAAAACTTATTATCTTTCAATAATATACAGCGACACAATAAATGAATTATTAACTGAAATTGCCGTTCTTGATAGTGAAAACGCTTTCGAATATTTAATTGAATCAGCAAAAGTAAAAAGCATATCAGTATCAAATAATCTATTTGAAAAAAATAGTGATTATTGCATGACATTAAGTTTAGCAAAGATTATAACTTGCGGAAGCTATAGCAACTCAGCATTGCTAGCAATCGCAAAAGAGGATTATAGCAACTTAATATCAGCTCTAAAATGTCCGCATGATTGTAAAATTATTTATTATAATTATCATGATAACCCTAATATACTTGATGCTGTATCTAAAGCAATAAGTTATATGAAAGATATCCCAACAACTCATAAATTTGTTATCTACTACGATAAATCAAATAAGAATGTTGGAGAGATAGAAAGCAGAATATCAAAAGAATTTAATTGCAACAACGGTAATTATATCATAATTAATGACAGTTATTTAGCAAATAATGTACGTGAAATAGCCTTATATAAAATTGAAAATAAGGATGGAAAATATATGGACAATTCCGACACAATAAAAAATGAAATATTGGATAGTTCAGATCCTACAGCTAAACCAGAAATTTTGTTTAACGTGAAACATGGTGGATTTACAAGTGATAGTTATTTGATTGACAGCAGGACATCAAAACCTTATTCAAATGTTATTTGCGGAGAATTTGGTGGAACAGTTCTAACAACTCAAGGATCTTGCTTTACGTACTTTGGCAATAGTCGAAACAATAAAGTAAGCGAGTGGAGTAATAATCAATTTGAAGATAATTCAAGTGAAAAACTCATGATAAACATGAATGAAATATCATGGCAAATAAACAAACTATATAATAATGGGACTGTATGTCACAAACTTGGAAGCACAGTATATAACTGTAACAACTTAGATATAATTAGCGAGGTGAATGTTTCCATTCTTAGTGATGGCAAGAGCAAACTATATGAAATATCACTGATAAACAATAATAATATAACTCAAAAAATGGAAATTGCGCTTGATTCTAGATATGCACTTGGAGTGAATTATGAGCCAAAAGGCATCCTAATTAAGACAAATAATGAAATATGCGAGATATTTAATGTGTATACTAAGCAGAAAGTTTATCAACGTTTTATTGGCTTCCTTGCAAAAACTAAACAGAACGCACACAGCATAACAAACTATATAGATATATCACTTTTAGCTAATCAAAAGTTAAACATATATTTAGTTATGAGTTGTGATAATGATATCATATGCAATTATAATCAAGGGAATATTATTTCCGAGCGTAACAAAATGATAACATATTTTAATCAATTAAATAAAATCAGCGTAAATACAAGCAGTAAATCATTTGATATATTGTTTAATAAATCATTAATGTATCAGACTGTATCTGCAAGGCTTAACGGCAAGTGTGGGTTCTATCAAGTAGGTGGAGCAATTGGTTTTAGAGATCAACTTCAAGACTGTCTTGCATATTTATACAGTAACCCCGAATATGTGCGAACTCACATTATTGAAAGTGCAAAAAGACAGTTTATTGATGGAGATGTATTGCACTGGTGGCATAATCCAAATATAGGTGTTAGAACTAAAATTAGTGATGATAAACTATTTCTACCTTACGTGGTGTCAGAGTATATTAGAATTACAGGTGATAGATCTATATTATCTGAAAAGGCAAGTTATTTAACAGGGAAAAACCTTGAAAAAGGCGTGCATGATGCATATATGGCATATAATGAAGGCGACGTTATTGAGAGCATATATTCACATTGTATTAGAGCTATTGACAACTCACTTAAATATGGTATAAATGATATACTACTGATTGGATCTGGTGATTGGAATGATGCACTTAATAATATTGGAGATGAAAAGAGCGGTGAAAGCGTATGGCTATCAATGTTCTGCTATCATGTTATTACAAAGTTCAGCAAGTATATGGACGCTGATATTAAAGATAAATTATCGCACGATAAAGTCAGGTTAAAAAGAGGAATCAGAGGCGCTTATAAAAATGGTTGGTATGCTAGAGCATTCACAAAAGACGGTGAATGGCTGGGGACTTCTTCAACAACAGTTTGTAATATAGATTTAATTTGTCAAAGTTTTGCAATGATATCTGGTGCGTGCCCTGATAAAATGGCTAGAAAAGCTATGGAGAACGCAGAGCAGTTAATTGACAAAGAAAAAGGATTAATTAAACTGTTGTCACCACCATTTGATCACAGCAAAAACTATGGATATATATCACACTATCCTAGTGGTGTTAGGGAAAATGGAGGGCAATATACGCACGCTGTAGCGTGGTATATTAAAGCACTTGCAATGATAGATAGGGTTAAGGCATACGACATGTTAGAGCTTATAAATCCTATCAATAAAGCAATAAATAATCCTAAATATGATGTTGAACCATATGTTATGAGTGCCGATGTTTATACTAGTGGTGTTGGTGGATGGACATGGTACACGGGTAGCAGCGCATGGATGTATAAGATCATTATTGAAGATATTTTAGGCATAGAGTTTGACGAAAATATTCTTAGGATTAAACCAAAATATATACCAAAACTAGGTGATATAAAACTAAACATTATTAAAGGAGATATAAATATAAATATTACAATTTTCAAATCATCAGAAAATAATATCAAAATTAATAATGTAATTAACACTCAAACAAGTAATTATGAAATTGTCCTAGAAGGAAATAGAAAAATATATGATATAAACATTAATTTAACACCATAGCATATTAACTATATAATAAGTATGCAAACTATGAGATTGCAAGCATATCAATATGTTATGAATAGTTTATTTAATATATTATTATGATAAAATTAAAACTAGACGATAGTATTATACTATCGTCTAGTTTCTTTTTGCGTGCAACAGAATTGCAATTTAATTATCTTTCATTATATGATAATTACCAACAGGATAGAAAATACTTGCAGTATCTAGTATACTAATAAAATTACCATTTGCAATTATTTCACGAACCATAACAGATTTTCCAAATAAATCAGTTTTGAAAATTTGGTAAGTTTCATTTGTCTCACAAGAAAATTCAATCATATTATATATACCTTTGCGAGTTACAGTAAATGGAATTGATATTTCTTCATTTGAATAATTTTCAGGCAAATCATCGTTGTAAAAATAGCAACTTTCATATGGGATATTAGTATCTTCAGGCAATCTTAATAGTAGCTGATTTTTTTTAAGTTCTTCTAAATTTATCTTACATAGAGTTACTCCATCACTAGGATTAAATTTTTCCGCATATGTTGAATCATGCAATAATTCACACATTTCTCTAACCATTAAAGTAGGATAATTGCTTCCAGAATGCGTATTATCTAAAGTTTCATCAAGTTTTGCTCCATGCCATGCTATCATTGTATGCGATTTAGTATAAGCAATACACCAACCATCAGAATTTTTACCAATTCCTGCAGATACTGTACCAGTCTTGCTAGCAATATCATAACCGAAACCATTTAATTTTTTACCTGTACCTGATTTTGATGTTTTAAGTAGTATATCAGTCATCATAAATGCATCATTTTTATCAATTACTTGGATTCCTTCTTTTTCTGCTTGGTATATAATGTTACCATTAACATCAATAATATTAGATACGAAACTTGCACTTTTATAATTGCCATAGTTTGCTAGTGCAGTGTAGCTACTTGCAATTTGTAGTGGGTTTACGCTGTTAGAGCCTAACGCTAGTGATAAATTTTTTTCATTTTCACTAATATCTATGCCAATCTTTGACATATAATCTACAGAATAATCTATACCAACTTTTTCTAAAACTTTAACAGAAGGAATATTATATGAATTAATAATGCTATCAGAAATACTTACATTTCCATGATATACACCATTATAATTATTTGGCGAATAACCATTTATATTAATTTTTTCATCTAATATTTGCGTAAGTGGAGTTATTATTCTTTGAGAAAATGCTGGCAAATATGCACTAAATGGCTTTATTGTAGACCCTGCTTGACGGTTAATTTCGGAGTCGAGCAGCGGCACATTAGATACATATGTTGAGGTTCCTACTCCTTGATTATTTAGGGTAGCATATGTGAAATATCCTTCACTTATATCAGTGTTATTTACTGCTTTATCATACATTATTTTCTGCATATTTGAATCTAAAAATGTACTTATTTTATATCCATTATTAACTATTTCTGACTCACTTATACCGAGTATTTGACTGCATTCAGCAAGAGCGTTTTTTAGATAAGAATGCGTATAATTACTCTCAGTTAAACCGTTTTTTATAATTATATTGTAATTTCTAGCACTATCAATGGTGTTTTTGTTAATATTACCTTGCTTTTCCAATAGATTTAGTATAATATTTTGTCTTTGTTTTGCACCTTCAATATTAGTAATTGGAGAGTTTTTACTAGGGTTTTTTACAACTCCTGCAATGATACAAGCTTCACTTAAATTTATCTGATTTGGCAACTTATCAAAGTATGCTAAACACGCATCATGAATACCATATATACCTGATCCAAAGTAAACAACATTTAAATACATTTCTAGTATTTGATCTTTGGTATATTTACGCTCTAAGTCTAATGCAAGCTTAATCTCACCAAGTTTTCTTGTTATAGTTTTTTCGTTAGTAAAATGAGTATTTTTAATAAGCTGCTGAGTTATTGTTGATGCACCTTCCTTAAAACTCCAACTAAATAAGTTTTTAACTGATGCTGACAATATTCTAGTCGTATCAATTCCGCCGTGATTATAGAACCGCTTATCCTCAACTGATACAAAAGTAGATGTTATATCATCACTAATTTCTGAAATAGGAGTATATATATTATTTTTAATTGGTATATCATTACCTTTTGAATCTAATATTTTTACATTTGTTTGTCTGCTTTCAAGCTTTGACACATCCAATTCAACATCCTTAGTTAGTAAGTAGCACGTTAGCAAGCCAATACCAGCAAGAAATACAAGTATTAAAAGAATAACTAACAATATTTTAGCAATTTTCATACACACTCTCCTTATTTAGAATTATTTTGTGCTATTATATGGAAATTATTATTAATTTAGCTAAAAGACTTGATATTATTTTCTTTTAATATTATAATAGTATATTATAGACTAAATAGATGAGGTTATTTATGAATTACAAAATAAACACTTACGGATGCCAAATGAATGTACATGAATCGGAAAAAATTGCTAGTATTTTAAGAGGAATCGGATACACTGACTATGAAAACTCGAACGAAAAAGATTATGATATTATCGTTTTCAACACTTGTTGCATTCGTGATACTGCTGAGCAAAAAATTCTTAGTCATATCGGAGAACTTAAACATGAAAAAAAATTAAATCCTAATTTAATTATTGCAATAGTGGGCTGCATGAGTCAGCAGGATGGTAAAATGCAACTGCTTACTGAAAAATATCCACACATCGATATAGTTTTAGGGACTAGCAACATCGACATGCTTGCTGAATGCGTATTAAACCTAAAACAAAGTAAAATTCATACCTATTTGATAGATGACAGCGAAAGACCGGAAATTAATGAGGGCAAAAACTATTATCGAACATCTGGAGCCAATGCATGGGTGAATATCATGTATGGATGTGATAATTTTTGCACATACTGCATAGTTCCGTATGTTAGAGGTCGCGAACGCAGTCGAACTGTATCAGATATTGTTTGCGAAGTAACCGTACTGATTAATCAAGGTTATAAGGAAATAACTTTGCTTGGACAAAATGTAAACTCTTATGGCAGCGACAAAAAGGTGACTGGTGCTGATTTTGCTGAATTATTAGAAACTCTTGCACAAATTAAGGGAAATCACAGAATTAGATTCATGACATCACATCCAAAAGATCTAAATTCTAGAGTAATTGAAATAATTGCAAAATACGATACACTATGCAAGAGTATACATTTACCGATACAATCTGGAAGCAATAGCATTCTTAAAGCAATGAACAGAGGGTATACACGAGAATACTACCTGAATGTTGTTACTAAAATTAGAGCAATCATGCCTGAATGCGGCATTACTACAGATATTATGGTAGGATTCCCTGGGGAGACTGAAACTGACTTTGAAGATACTTTGGATATAATTCGAAACGTTGCATTTAATAGTGCATTCACATACATTTATTCTGTGCGAAAGGGTACTGTTGCAGCAAGCTTACCTCAAATACCATATGCAATCAAAAGTGAGAGAATACAAAGACTTATTAAAGAACAAAATTTACTTACAAAAATATCAAGCAAGGCGTGCGAAGGCAAAACATATAGAGTTTTAGTAGAGAGCGTTAAGAGTGTCGGAAAAGTAAGTGGTCGTACTGATGCGGGAAGGCTAGTTACATTTGATGGCGGAGAGGATCTAGTAGGTCAATTCAGAAATGTTTTAATTAGCAAAACACAATCCGCATCGCTATTTGGCACTATAGAGGAGAATTAAAATGATTAAAAAACTATCACCGATGATGGCTTTCTATTTTTCATTAAAGGAAGATTATAAAGACGCTATAGTCCTATTTAGACTAGGCGATTTTTACGAAATGTTTTTTGATGATGCCATTTTAGCATCAAACATATTAGGGCTAACTCTTACAGGTCGCGACTGCGGACTTGAGGAGCGCGCTCCAATGTGCGGCGTTCCATTTCACGCTGTAGATGGTTATATTGCAAAGCTTATTAATGCAGGTCAAAAAGTTGCAATATGCGAGCAATTAACTGAAGCTACACCTGGTAAAGGCATGGTTGAGCGTGGCGTAGTTAGAGTAATTACACCCGGAACTATCATTGAAGATAACATTTTAGATGAACAAAAAAATAATTATCTTGCATCAGTCTACACAACTAGCAATAGTGCTGCACTAAGCTGGCTCGATATTTCAACAGGCGAATTTAACGCTATTGAACTTAGCTCAAACAGTAAAAATGCTATTGAGGATATGCTTGTTACAATAATGCCATCGGAAATTATTTGCGACAGCAAAACTTATGAAATAATTAGTTTGATACAGTCGGTAAAACTAGGTAAACTTCCTAAACCATATATGTATATTGACAGCGCATATAGCTACCATAATGCATATAAAAAACTTACATCATGCCTAAATATTGTCAGCATGCAAGTTTTTGAGTGCGAAGGAAATAAATGCATAATTCCTGCCGCTGGTGCACTAATGGAATATATATCAGATACACAAAAACGCACATTATCACATATAAACACATTGAATGTGATTAAAAATAATAATTTTATGTTTATCGACAGTTCAACTAGAAGAAACTTAGAACTTACTCAAAATAATCGTGATACGAAAAAATACGGCTCATTACTTTGGGTAATTGACAAGACAAGGACAAGCATGGGCGCAAGAATGCTTAGAAAATGGATAGATCAACCTCTAATTAATTCGATAAAGATAAATGCAAGGCTAGACAGCGTTAGCGAACTTACAACAAACAATCCAATGCGGTCATTAGCAGCAGATGAACTAAGTAAAATGCGTGATATTGAGCGACTAGCTGGCAAAATAGCATACGGTTCTGCAGGTCCTAGAGATATGCTTGCACTTAGCGATTCATTACTAGCGCTACCTGAATTAAAACAAATTCTATCGACCGCTGAAACAACTTTGCTAAAAAGATTAAATAATAATATTGATCCTATGATTGATATTGCAACACTTTTAAGCAATGCAATATATTCGGAATGTTCTAATCTTGCTAGAGAAGGCGGATTTATCAAAGCTGGATTCAATCAAGACTTAGATAAATTATTAAATGCTAAAATTAATGGCGAGCAGTGGAAAAAAGAAATAGAGGAAAGAGAAAGAGAAGCAACAGGTATTAAAACATTAAAAATCGGCTATAACAGAGTATTTGGATACTACATAGAAATTACTAACAGTTTTAAGGATAAAGTACCATTTAGATATATCAGAAAGCAGACGTTAACAAATGCTGAGCGTTATATAACTGATGAATTAAAGGAATTAGAGGATACTGTATTAAGTGCAGCTGAAAAAGCACTAAAATTAGAACTAACAATTTTTGAAGAGATAAAAAAATGTCTACTGGAAATAGTTCCAAGCCTTAAAATCACTGCAAATAGTATATCAGCAATTGACACATTAGTATCATTTGCTGAGGTTGCGAGAGAATATAATTACTCAAAGCCTACTATCAATAACGACATAAAAGATCTTAACATTATCAAAGGTAGACATCCAGTAGTGGAGAAAATAATAGGTCAAAATCAATACATTGCAAATGATACTTTTATTAATGATAATGACAACAGATCAATGATTATAACAGGGCCAAACATGGCAGGTAAAAGCACGTATATGCGAAGTGTTGCGATAATAACACTGCTTGCACATATAGGTTGTTTTATCCCTGCAGAGAGTGCTGAAATAAGCATAACTGATAGAATTTTTACTAGAATTGGCGCAAGTGATGACTTAGCGTTTGGACAAAGTACATTTATGGTAGAAATGATTGAAGTTGCAACAATAATAAAAAATGCAACAGACAAATCATTGCTAATTCTAGATGAAATCGGTAGAGGAACATCAACTTGTGATGGACTCTCAATTGCATGGGCAGTTGTTGAATATATTTCAACCACCATGAATGCAAAGACTTTATTTAGTACACATTATCATGAATTAAATGAACTAGAAGGTTTATTAGAAGGTGTCAAAAACTACAGAATTTTAGTATCGGAACTAGGCAATCAAATTGTTTTCACGCATAAGATAGCTCGCGGTGGAGCAAATAAAAGTTTTGGTATTGAAGTTGCAAAACTTGCTGGAATACCAACAATAATTACAGATAGAGCAAAAAATATTTCTATTAAACTAGAGCAGAAGGAAATTGCAAAAGATACAAATTCTATCATGCTAGATAGTATAGCAGAATTAGACAATGACAACACAAAGCAATTATCTTTTTTCAGCAACAGCATAATTGAAGAAGTTTCTGATAAAATATCAAAAATTGATATCGACAACTTAACTCCAATGCAAGCATTTAATGAGCTTTCAAACTTGAAAGAAATGGTAAGGAGATTAAAAAATGGTAAAAATTAATATACTGACAAGTGATGTCTATAATAGAATTTCTGCCGGCGAAGTTGTTGAACGGCCAAAGAGTGTTGTTAAGGAATTAGTCGAGAACAGTATCGATGCAGGTGCAAGCATAATCAATATAGAGATTGATGATGGTGGTATTACTAGCATTAAAATCACTGATAACGGCTGCGGAATTGATAAAGAATATGTTAAAACAGCGTTCATGCCACATGCAACATCAAAAGTATGTTTATACGAAGATCTTAATTCCATGTCTACATTAGGATTTAGAGGAGAGGCACTCGCATCAATAGCATCTGTATCAAATGTTGAGCTATCTACAAAGTCAGCAGATGATAAAATAGGTACATTTCTTGAGCTACGCGGTGGAGAGCAAATTAAGTATGAAAACATAGACAGAAACATAGGAACCTGTATAATAATTAGAAATATATTTTTCAATACTCCCGCAAGACAAAAATTTCTTAAAAAACCAAAAAGCGAAGAATCTGATATAACATCAGTTATAACTGGACTGATACTAGCAAACCCTGATATATCATTCAAATATTTTGCTGATAGTAAATTAATTTATAGTTCAAATGGCAAAGGTTTAGAGAGTGCAGTATACTCAATTTATCCAACCTCAATTACTAAAGGATTATTTTACTTTGAGCACAATGCTCACAACATAAATATTTCAGGATATATTAGCACACCAGAACTTACAAAATCCAACCGAAACTTTCAAACTGCAATTATAAATGGTAGATTAATAGAGAACGTAACAATATCAACTGCTGCATCAAGAGCATACGGAAATAGACTTATGAAACGAAATTTTCCGTTATTTATACTTGACATTATTATGCCATTTGACAGCTTAGATGTTAACGTAACACCAAGCAAAACAGACGTTAGATTCTTTGATAATAATGCAGTTTTCTCATCTATATATAGGGGAGTTGAACTTGCACTATCAAGATGCAGTAAGGTATTTAGCATATCAGATGATAAGCTAGAATTAACCAATCCTATTGATTGTATCACAAGTAATATCGAAAACACAAATACACTCCCTAATTCGATAAAAACTGATACAATTGCTGATATGAACAAAGATTACTCTAAAAATACATCTAATGTAGAGCTATCTACCAATATTATGAGTAATTCAAACAATAACAAACATAATAACGAGTTCAACAATATAAGCAACTTTAACAATAATCAACATAATATGAATGAAAATAATGAAAATATTGCTATAAATATAAATAAATTAAATACTGAAAACACTACTATTAGCTCAAAAATAAATGATATAATGAATATTAAAGCTGATAATTTTAGCACTCGCAAAAGCATTAATAATAACATGTTAAAAGTTACAGATAATAATATCGGGAGCAGCAATAAAATCAACACAGACAACATTCAATCTACATTATTTGATGATGTGGAAATAAATTTATCAACTGAGAAATATAAAGTTTTAGGACAAATATTTAACACATATTTATTAGTTGAAAAAGAATTAGGGATATATCTTATTGATCAACATGCTGCGCATGAAAGATTAATTTATGATAAAATAATAAGCAAAATATCTGCAAGAGCAATTGGGTCACAACAAGTTTTTGCACCTCAAATCATTCATTTAACAGCAGTCGAACAAGATTATATTTTAAATATTGCATTAGATTTAGAAAAAATTGGGCTTACAATAGAAGGTCACGGAGTAGACTCTATTAGCATAAAAAGCCTTCCTACAATACTACCAAACTTTAACGCAGAAAATTTTATCAAGTATCTAATTGCTGATACAAGTTCAATAAACAAAATCAATTTGAAAGATTTATTAGAAGAAAGCATTGCAATGGCAGCTTGTAAAGCAGCAATTAAAGCGGGGCAAATGCTAAACGAAATACAAATTAACGAGTTTATAAAACAAATAGAGGAACATAATCCTTGCCAATGCCCACATGGAAGACCAACTATAATTAAAATAACACGTAAAGATATAGATAAATTATTTAAGAGAATTCTATAAGCAATATTTAGCAGATAGCTAGCAAAAAAATGCAAAAAGGAATAAATATGGAGAAAATAATTATTATAGCAGGCGCCACTGCAACAGGAAAAACTTCTACGGCTGTAGAAGTAGCAAAACTTGTCAACGGAGAAATAATTTGTGCAGATTCTATGCAGATATATAAACATATGAACATAGGTACTGCAAAAGTTACAATAGATGAAATGCAAAATATTCCTCATCATTTAATTGATATTATTAAACCGGATGTTTTATTTAGTGTAGCTGACTATATTGACGCAGCAAAACCTATTATAACTGAGATAATCTCTAGAGGAAAAACACCTATAATTGTTGGTGGAACCGGCTTATATATTGATAGTTTAATATATCCATATACCCTTGGCGGAGTAGTTTCTGACAGTAAAATTCATAATCAGTTAGAAAAAGAACTAATTGAACGCGGTGCAAAATCTTTGCATGATGAACTTGCATTAATTGACCCAATTGATGCGTTAAAAATACATCCAAACAATACTCGCAGGTTAATAAGAGCATTAGAAATTTTTAGAACTAGCGGCAAAAGTAAAAGTGATAGCGTAAAAATCAAAGAACTTCAATATGAAATTGATATGAATATTATTACAATAGATAGAGAAATTTTGTATGAGAGGATAAATGCAAGGGTTGATTTAATGATTGATAACGGGTTATTAATTGAGCTAGAGCATTTACTTGAACTAGGATATAATTTTGACATGCAGAGTATGCAAGCAATTGGATATAAGGAATTTGCAAAGTATTTTTCAGGCACACTATCAATTGAAGAAGTGATAAATCAAATCAAACAAAACTCTAGAAACTATGCAAAAAGGCAAATTACTTGGTTTAAGAGATATTCCTTTGCTGACTTTATAAAAGCATCTGACTGCATATTAAAATACAGGAGATAATTATGGATTTCAATCAAAAAATATACGATATTGTAGCAACAGCTGAAAGCAAATTAACAGCACATTTCACTAGCTTAAACAACGTAGCATTCTTAAATCAAAAGAAAGTTTTGGAAGCATTTCAAAGCAATAATGTTGCATCAAGACACATGAGCCAAACATCAGGATATGGATATGATGATATAGGTAGAGATACGTTATGCAAACTATTTGCTGATATTTTCCATGCTGAAAAAGCGATAGTATCGCCGCTCATTGCATCAGGAACACACGCACTAACAGTGGCGCTATTCGGAGTATTAAGACCTAATGACAAAATGATTTCAATAACAGGCGCACCTTATGACACTTTAAGATCAGTGATTTATGGAGATAATATAGGATCGTTAAAAGACTTCGGGGTCGAGTATGACCAAATAGAACTTAAAGATAGCAAAGTTGATTTACACGCTATAACTGAAGCATTTTCTAAAAGTAAATATAAACTAGCATTTATAGGCAGATCAAGAGGTTATGAATGGAGAGATGCGCTGAGCGTTGAAGAAATAGGAATTGTGATAAAACATATTAAAAAAATCGACCCCGATACTGTTGTAATGGTAGATAATTGCTATGGGGAATTTATGGATATAGTAGAGCCTACTGACGTTGGCGCGGATTTGATGGTGGGGTCACTAATTAAGAATCCAGGCGGTGGAATAGCTCCTACTGGTGGCTACATTGCAGGATCAACTAAGTGGGTAGATCAAGTAGCATACCGACTAATTGCGCCCTCAATTGGAATGGAAGTTGGTTCATATGCAGCAGGATATATGCAGTTTTATCAAGGGATTTTCCTTGCTCCGACAACTGCAATTAACGCCGTAAAGGGTAGTGCATTGATGGGGCAAGTATTTGCAGATTTAGGTTATGAAGTAATGCCAGCACCAACCGCAAATTGCAATGATATAATTAGATCAATTAAATTTGACACATCAGAGAAATTGATTAAATTTATACAAAGCATTCAAAAAGCTTCTCCAGTTGACAGCAATGTAATGCCGATACCATGGGCAATGCCAGGATATGACAGTGAAGTTATTATGGCTGCAGGAACATTTGTTCAAGGGGCGAGTATCGAACTTTCAGCTGATTCTCCAATAAGAGAACCGTACATTGCATATGTACAAGGCGGAGTTACATATGAGCATGTGAAACTAGCCACAATGTACTGCTTGCAAGATCTATTAAACTTATAATTTAATTACAAAGCAAAAACCGTCCAAATATAATTGGACGGTTTTTAATTATTCTAACTGTAATTTATCGTTATAATTGACTTATTCATCTTCATTTAATATTAGAGGATCATTTCTTAATTTTACTTTTTTAGATGCCTCTCTCTTAATATCTTCACCTAAATCAGCATAATGTTTTTTGGTTACATTAACATCTCTATGTCCCAATAATTCAGCAACAACATAAATATCTTTAGTTTCTCTATATAAATTAGTGCCAAAAGTACTTCTTAATTTATGAGGGGATATATCTTTTAATGGGGCAATTATTTTTGCATATTTTTTTACCATATTTTCAACAGCACGAACTGATATTCGTTTATTTTGCAAACTTAGGAAAAATGCATTTTTATTAATCCCTTCAGCATCAATAACTATTCTTGACTCATGATATTCAAGTAGAGCAATTGATACATCATCATTAAAGTAGAGTATACTTTGATTTCCACCTTTACGAGTAATTTTGAATGATTTAGTATAAAAATCAACATCAGTAATGTCGATACCAACTAATTCGCTTATACGTATACCT
>CAMQSU010000025.1 GCA_947037025.1 uncultured Clostridia bacterium
GAAGGATTAACGCCAGTTAATTGAGACCAAGCGAAAGGAAGTGCAAGCGAGTAATACACTGCAAAACCTATAACAGCTGTAACGCAAACTGGAATAATGAATTTTTTATCAAGAACGCAATAATAAACATCAAGAGCTAACACTAAAGGTAGCAATATGAAAGAGCTATAACTGAATAATAGCGCTAGTGCAAACATTGCATTAAAGCCTATTAAATTTTTATTCATAAGGAACATAAACATTAATAAGATAAATACTATCGGAATACTAATACCCATACCCCAAGTCGTGCTCGCCATAAAAATTGTTGGAAGCACTGCATAAGTACCTGCAAAAACTGCACTGATCTTGTAGTTATAATGTTTGCTTAGCATAATGAATATCAAGTAACATGCAAAAATATCAGCAATAACATTAGGAATACGAAGAAGCATCGACATACCTAGTGAAGAAGCTGGAATACCGACTGCTTGAGTAAATAAACCTATTAAGTAAACAATATAAAGCATACCTGATGGCAGAAGCAATGTTGAGCCCGTATAAGCCTTAGACATGCCTTCATCTGCCATAAGCAAAGCAAGCTCACCTAGTCTAGTCATATCGTCAACAAAACCACCTGTCGCCATTAGGAAAATAAACCTAATTGCAAAAGCGGAAGTAAGCACATAAATAAATAACGCCATCGGAGAATACAGTGCCTTCTTTAATTTATCTAATTTTGATGCTTTGCCAGTTACCAAAGCAGTTGAATCATCAGTAGTAGAAATTACAGCAGTAGCTGTTGTTTTACCATCGACATTGCTCTCAATAGCATGAGCATAACCTTCTTTTTTAATAATTTTCTTAACAGCAAAGAAAGCACCAATTAAAATTGCCGCACCAAATAAAGTGAATATTACAGTGTAAGCAATACCACCGGCCATGCTGCTGTCGTATTTGTTAGTAGGGCTAAGCGTAGATATAGTAGAACCTGCAGGGACAGCATCTTTATCAATTTGCATAATGCTAATATTATCAAAAGAAACTTTACCTCTAGCTCCGCCTAAGTCTTCACGACCGATGCCCGCAACAAGAGTATATGTAGCAGTTCTATTCGGAACAAAGTACGCCTCTCTTGTATTCCAGCCATTAGTAGATTTTTTAGAAGTTATATCAAGAAACTCAACATCCTCTAAAAATCCAAAGTAAGCACCTATAGAATCTTTATCGCTATTATCAATACTGAGTGAAGATGTGATGTTGTAATCAACAGCAAAATGATAATAAACACCAGAATAAAGTTTAACATTCTGAGTATAATAAGCAACGCCATAATCTTCAGTAATTTCTATTGAAGTATAGTTTGTTCCTAAAGTTTCACTCTCGACAGATCCAGCAGGAACGTCATATTGAGTAAAGTTAACATTAGGAGTTTCTTCAGAACTGTACTGCTCCCATGTCTCTAAAGTATTTTCATCGTCTGTTATCTCAAAATTGTGATTTTTTACAACTTGAGTGTCAGCACCTTGAGTGCAACCAGTTAGTACGGCAACCATAATTACCGCAAGTAAAAGTATCGCGATGATTGCTTTGTTGAATTTTTTCATTAAACACCTCTTAATCATGTAATAGTACTATAATAAAGCAAATCGGAACAAATAGCAACCCTTTGAGTAAAATTTCTTTTATTTTACTAATATATTTATATATATGTATAAGAGAATGCAATATATCTTAACATTTTACACGAAATTTGATTGGTATTTATTGATATTTTGCATAAAAAAGCAACCATATTCACATATGGTTGCTAGTAAAATCAAGTTGTGTAAATGCTATGTTATTATTAATTGCAAATCATTTAAAGCAAAAAATTACATTATAATGAGCGAATATTTTAAATTTTCAAATAATAATTAAGCAACATTTTTCTTAAATTCTTGCTGTGCCAGCATAAAAAACTGCTATAGTTCCCTTGCCTGTATGTGCACCAATAACCTTATTAAGAGGAGAAATCAACACCTTAATTCCTGTTAATTTAACTAACTGCTCGCCTAGTTTTTTCGCAATATCTAGCGAATCTCCGTGAGTTAAAATCAGGTAATCACATAGCAATAAATCAAAGCTTGCTATTATGTTTTTAATCATAATACTGATGGCTTTTTTCATTCCTCTAGCCTTAGATTCAACAACAATTTTGCCTAATAAATTAATTTTAAGGATAGGTTTAACATCTAATAAACTGCCTAATCTTGCCTCAAGACCGCTAATTCTTCCACCATTTCGCAAGTGTCTAAGGTCATCTACAATAAAAATAGGTAGTATATGAGGAACAAGTTTAGTAATATATTCAACAGTTTCATCAAAGTTTTTACCATTATTTCTGCACTTGCAGCATTCATTAATTAAAATGCCTAAACCGCCACTTCCACAAAGAGAATCAATAACTTCAATCTTCCTATCAGGATGTTTTTTGCGTAATTCTTTAACTGTTGGCTCAAAATTTACATGACTTGCGCTAACACCTGATGAAAGTCCAATATGAATAATATCATAACCTTCAGACATGTATTTATCAAACATAATACTAGCTTCGTATTGATTAACTTGAGACGTTTGAGCAAGTTTACCACTTTCAAGTAATGAGTAGTAATCAGTGTATGACAATGTATCATTTTGCGTATAATCAACCCCATTAATAGAGAATGGAAGCATACACACGAGTAAATCACTATGCGCAGCCCAAAGTTCCTCTGGCATATCACATGATGTATCAGTACTAATTAAGAATTTTTTCATTTTACCCCTTTTTGTTTGCAATTATAGTAATCCGTTTGTTTACTTTGTAATTTTACCATATGCTATGTATTAAGTCAATGATACAACAATAAAATGTTATATCCTTTATTATATCATATAGAAAATGTAATTAAATAATAATAAAACAAAAATTTTGTCATATTTTGTATGATTATGAAGTAATTTAAAATTAAATTAATTGTTCTTAGATAATAATATTAATTTTTAGAAGTTTTGATATTTTTGATTAGTTTTGAAAGTTTTTTACTATCAATACTAGCGTTAGGCATACCGATTACATTTCTGATCGCCTCACCTTCAATGATTGATAATAGCATAGTAGCATAAAAATGATTATCAGGATTCTTTTGAAAAGTATCTAAACAAGAAATTATCATGCCCGTCCATTCAGTATATTTATCCTTAAATTTCGCTTTCAATTCAGGATAATTAATCATACCATATGATAGTAACAAATAATGCATATACTCTACTTCAACATTGTGCTTTATAATATGCACAAGCCATTTAGCTATAGAATCAATATTTTTTATTATTCTTTTTTCAGTTAAAAATGTAGAAAACATCAAATCCATTGTGCTAAAATATTCATCTGCAACAGAATCAATTAGTGCATTTTTGCTTTTATAGTGATAATACAGCGTACCTTTGCTAATGCCTACAGCACGAGCAATTTCAGCAACACCAGTTTCACTTATGCCATACTTAAGAAAAAGTTTAGTAGCTTCTACTAGTATTTTTTCTTTATAATCCATATTAGTTTGCTCCAATTATCATGAGAACTAGACAAAATTAAAGTTAATTTTGTCTAGTTCTATAGTTGTTTATTTTAAAGCGTATCTAGCCTCACCCATAAAAAACATAGCAACAGTACCTTTACCAGTGTGAGATCCAATGACTTTAGTTAGATGAACATATAATACTTTAACGCCGGTCTTTAACTCAATCTCCGAACCCAATTTACGTGCAGTTACCTCGTCATCACCATGAGTCATAACCATAAAACTGCATAATTTTGCATCAATTTTACGAAGTGCAATTTCAAGTAAAACCTTGCAAGCTTTCTTCATTCCACGGACTTTACTTTCCGCTCTAATCTTACCCATACTATCGATAGCTAAAATTGGTTTAATACCTAAAAGAGTTCCGATTGAAGCCTCTAAAGATCTAATTCTACCGCTTCTTTTAAGATGAACTAAATCATCTACAATAAACATTGGTACAACGTTTGGAAGAATGCTATTAATGTAACTTGTAGCTTGGGTAATATCTTTACCTTCTTCTCTAAGTCTATAAGCTTCGCTAACTAAAATCCCTAATCCACCGCTGCCGTTTAAAGTATCCACAAGCTCAATTTTACGATCAGGATATTTTGCAAGCAATGCTTTGATAGTTGGCTTAAAATTTTCGTGGCAAGCACTTACACCTGAAGATAAACCTAGGTGAATAATATCATATCCTTCTGATAATGCTTTTTCAAATTTAATATTAGACTCATACTGATTAATTTGAGAAGTATTCGCCATATTGCCTTCTGATAGAAGTCTGTAATAATCCTGAAAAGATATTTCATCATCTTCAATATACTCTACTCCACATAAAGAAAAAGGAAGAGGACATTTAATAATGTCTGTATGTTGCGCCCAAAATTCTGCTGGCATGTCACAAGTATTGTCTGTGCTAATTAAAAATTTACTCATAAAACCCTCTTATTAGTATTAAATTATTTGTCGACCGACCGTCCGACCGACCACAACTATATATTAGCATATAATTAATGTATTGTCAATAATAAAATGAAAAATACTGAAAATTTTACAATAAAAATATTTAACAATAAAAAAGCTGTAATATTATGTAAAAAAATAGCATATTAGAAGTTATTTCTTCTAATATGCTATAAATTATAATGATAAATTATCTTTTCTCAACAAAAACCTTTTTTAATTTTGCAAATCTAGGAAGTCCATCCTCAAGAGGTGCCTTGTTATCACCTTGAATTAAAGGAAGTGCATATTGAATAAATTCATCTGAAATATGAGTTCCATCATTAATAATCCACTCTTTAGGTACAGTTTTTTCAGTATTTGCAGCAAGATCAAGAGGAATAGCATTATAATTACAAACGTAATCACCATTCTCATCATAAGATCTTTCAAAAACTACCATTTTATCAGTGCCGCCTGCGCAAGCAACTTTTACTGACTCGCGACCTGCTATAAAAGCCTCTTCAACGTCAACAGTACTTGCAAGGTGTGCTCCACATCTTTGCATCAAGCTAAACTCAATAGCACGAGTTTTGCAGCCAAATTTATCTCTACATAAGTTAGCAAGAGATTGACCAACACCGCCTAATTGAGAGTGTCCAAATGAATCTTTTGCAAGACTGTCAGCAAATAATTCGGCAATATATTTACCGTCTGCATTTCTAATTCCTTCAGAAACAGCGATTAAACATTTTCCTCCGTTATTCGTCATTACTTCCTTAACATCTTCAACAAATTTATCAAGACAGAAATCGCTCTCTGGCAGATAAATTAGCTCTGGACCTAAGCCTTTATAACAAGCAAGTTTAGTTGCAGCAGTAAGCCAACCAGCATTACGCCCCATGATTTCAAGAACGGTAACCATTGCAGAATCGTAAACGCCAGCATCAAGTTTAACTTCCATAGTAGTCGTTGCAACATACTTAGCAGCACTTGCAAAACCTGGAGTATGATCAGTACCAAACAAATCGTTATCAATAGTCTTAGGCACGCCGATTACATTACACTCATAGCCAGAACCAGCCATAAATTTAGATATTTTATTACAAGTATCCATGCTATCGTTACCGCCGTTATAGAAGAAATATCTAACATCATACTTTTTGAATACCTCAAGCAATCTCTTGTAATCAGTATCATCTATTTTGTAGTCTTCAAGCTTGTATCTAACAGAGCCAAGTGCAGAACTTGGAGTATTTTTAAGCAGCATAAGCTCCTTAGTTTCCTCTTGAGAAATATCAAAAAATTCCTCATTAAGAATACCTCTAATTCCGTGAGCAGCACCGTAAACTTGAGTAATACACTCTTGCTCTAATGCCTCGATAAATACACCCGCTGCACTACTGTTAATAACTGATGATGGTCCACCTGACTGACCAAACATACAAGCACCTCTTAATATTGCCATAAAAAACATCCTCCGATTTTTATAAAAAATTACATACTTAGTATATTAATACGCTCATAAAGATCCATATTAAAATCAACACTGCAAGCCATAGCCTCATCAATATCCATATCAATGATGGCATTATTTTTGATGCCGACAACACGACCTGATTTACCTTCCATTAACAGTTCAACTGCTCTAACTGCAAAGTTAGCAGCAAGAGTTCTATCCGCCATACTAGGAGAACCACCACGTTGAATGTGACCTAAAGTAGTTGGCCTAATTGATAATTTAGGGCTAACGCCATTTAGCATAATCTTTAAATCTTGCGCAGAACATACACCCTCAGCAAGAACAATGATATCAGAGTTTTTACCCTTTTCCGCATTGTCTTGAAGTTTTTTTGCGATATCAATAATATTGTAAGGCACTTCAGGAATAAGCACTGTCTCAGCGCCGCCACCTAAAGCAGTATAAAGAGCGATATCACCGCACTTTCTGCCCATAACCTCAATAATACTGATGCGATCATGAGATGTCATAGTATCACGGATATTATTAATCGCACTAAGGCAAGTATTTACAGAAGTATCAAAGCCTAAAGTAAAATCTGTATATTGAAGATCATTATCAATAGTCCCAGGAATGCCGACAGCATTAAACCCAAAATTCTTTTTCAAGTCCTTAACGCCCATAAAACTACCATTACCACCGATAACAACTAACGCATCGATCTTATGTTTTTTTAGCGTATCAATAGCTTTCTGTTGACCCTCTAAGCTGACAAATTCAGGACATCTAGCAGTCTTTAAAATAGTGCCACCCCTTTGAATAATGTCAGATACTGACCTAGCATTCATCTCAAAAACTTGATCATTAATAAGTCCTTGATAACCACGCTCAACACCATAAACTTTAAGCTTATTATTTAGTGCAAATCTTGTTACAGCACGAATGCAAGCATTCATACCTGGAGCATCTCCACCACTTGTTAAAATTGCAATTCTTTCCATAAAATCATACCTCTTGTGTGTGACCATGTATTGCAGACAAAAACTGCAATCAATCATGGCAAATTTTGAATTAAACTATATAGATAGATAAAATATTATTAATAATATATTATCACTAAAATTATAAATGTATATTATAATTACTAACTTATAAATAAAACAAGCAACGCTTAAATTTTAATTATCCCAAATTTAGTGTATATCTCCGCAGTTCCTTTAATCTTAATTAATGACGTTTTATCAGTAAACTGCACTACTAACACCTCACCACCATTAACATTTTCAGTGTGATGTGGACGAGTGTCTGTGCCTCTTGTCATACCAACGACTTGTGCACCTTCATTTGCAGCTTTAACAACTATATAATCATTTGCAAAGTCTTTTGAATTAAGTTCCATAACTAACACTCCTTTATGTGATAAAGTAAATAAATGACCTATATGACAATTTTGCATAATATATTAATAAATGATAAAACTGTCAAAATCAGTTGATTATTGACTAAAAGCACTAAAAATAACAGAAAATCCATTACTTTACTACATAATAATATATTTTATCTAATTTGTCAAGGAAATTATACTTTCTTATAATTATTTTCGCCAACAATGCTAGATAATTCTAAATATAAACTATTATTATCTTGCACGCTTCTTCCACTACTTAACGCTTTACCGCGAAACTTCAAAGTACACGGCATAAGCCCCGGATACGCATCAAGAACGCTTAAAACATCCTCTACAACCGCTTGATCCTCTGACTCGATATTTATATATAATTTATTAAGAATCCCATTGTTTTTATTAATTGATTTGCGGAGTGCTTGACTATCCTCGCCGTTAATGCTCCACTCTTTAATGCTATTTGCAACAATTTGCGGTCTACCTGCAACCTGCAACTCTCCACTCATTTTTACTATTTTATCTTTCTCTAGCAAATGCTTGCATTTCTCGTATGAGTTAGGAAACATGACCACATCAATTGAGCTGTATAAATCTTCAACCTTCAGCATTGCCATAGTTTTATTATTCTTAGTAAGTCTAACTCTAATTTCTGTAATCATGCAACCAAGTTCTACTTGCTTTTTGTCAAAGTCAGTTACAATAGTTGTCACATCTCCGGCCATATCATTGTCATCTTCTTCCGCATTATCTAAGCTTTCCGTTTCCATCTGAAGAAGCGGTTTGATATTGTTTAGAGTAAAATTCATTGCTATTATAAGCTCACGATACTCGTCAAGTGGATGCCCACTCATGTATATGTTAAGCATTTCTTTTTCCATCGTCAATACTTCATTACGCGGATATTCATCAATCACACGAAGCGGTGTATCATCAACTTCTTCATCAAGCATATCAAACATTGTAAGCTGCCCTGATGAGCTAATTTTTTTATCATGATTATTCAGCAAAATAATTGTTTCATAATTTGCAATTAAAGTTGCCCTAGTCTCGCCGAAGCAATCAAACGCACCACCTTTAATTAATGATTCTATCATACGCTTATTAAGGACAGATTTATCACAACGCCTTATAAAATCATGAATATTACTAAATGCACCGTTCTCATCTCTCTCATGAATTACACTACTTATTGCCGCTTCACCAACATTTTTAATACCCATCAAACCATAACGCAAACTCCCCACTTCACATGTGAAATGCACGTTTGATTTATTAATATCAGGCGGATGAACTACAGTTTTCGCCTCTCTAAGGTACTCAACATATTTAGCTATTTCATCTTGGTTAGTAATACGATTATTAATTACTGCAGCAATATACTCAACAGGATAATAACATTTCAAAAATGCCGTTTCATATGAGCAGACTGCATAAGCTGCAGCATGAGATTTATTAAATGCATACGATGCAAAGTTCATCATTATATCAAATATTGTATTACCAATCTCTGGAGTTACACCCTTACTTAACGCTCCTTCAACAGCATTTTCAGCAGCACTCTTAATAGTCCCATCAGGGTTATAAGTTATTTCTTTTGCAGGCGCGCCGTATACAAATGTTGCACGTTCTTTTTCCATTACATCAGCATATTTTTTACCCATAGCACGACGCAAAATATCAGCTCTACCATAAGTGTAGCCTGCAAGCTTTTGCACAACTTGCATAACTTGCTCTTGGTATACAAGGCAACCATATGTCATATTCAGAATTGGCTCTAAAAGTGGATGCAGATAAGAAATCTTCTCAGGGAAATTTTTACTTTCAATATATTTAGGAATACTATCCATAGGGCCGGGTCTATAAAGAGAAATTCCGGCAATTACATCCTCTAGTGAAGATGGTTGCAATTGTTTCATAAACTTCTTCATTCCGGGCGACTCAAGCTGAAATACAGCATCAGTTTCGCCGCTGCCTAATAAATCATAGACTTTCTTATCATCATAACCAAGCTCTTCAAAGTCTATTACTCTGCCAGTATTTTCCATTACATATTGTTTAGCTTTTTTAATATCGGTTAATGTTCTAAGTCCAAGGAAATCCATTTTAAGCATTCCAACTTCCTCAACCTCATCTTTCTGAAATTGAGTAGTGATATCCTCGCCACTTCTTGATAGTGGCACAAAGTCAGAAATTACTTCCTTACAAATAACAACGCCGGCCGCGTGTTTAGAACAGTTTCTAGGCATTCCCTCAAGTTTCAGTGCAATATCAATAACTTTCCTCATTTCGGGATTGTTATTGTATGCTTGCAAAATTTCAGGAATTAAATCAGGTGTTTTTCCATTTGCATCAGGCTCACGACCTAACAATTTGTTCAGTTTAACTTTACCTGCTGGTATTAATTTTGTAAGTGTGTTGACTTCAGATAGCGGCACATCATAAACACGCGCCACATCTTTGATTGCATTTTTTGTAGCCATCGTACCTAACGCTAGTATTTGACATACTTTATCAGCGCCGTATTTTTCTATT
This sequence comes from uncultured Clostridia bacterium, assembly GCA_947037025.1. Taxonomy (GTDB): domain Bacteria; phylum Bacillota; class Clostridia; order Christensenellales; family UBA3700; genus MGBC100798. Next base: position 9,905 of record CAMQSU010000025.1, read on the forward strand.
ACATATTCAATAATTTGACCACGGCCATCAACGCAAAAATCAATATCAAAATCGGGATTGCTAACACGCTCAGGGTTCAAAAACCTTTCAAATAAAAGGTTATATCTAAGCGGATCAACGTTAGTAATTCCAACAGCGTAAGCAATAATACTACCTACGCCACTACCCCTACCAGCGCCAACTGGTATATCATTTCGCTTTGCATAATCAATGAAATCCCATACAATTAGATAATATTCAGAGAATCCCATTTTAATAATAATGTCAAGCTCATATTCAAATCTATCCTTAATCTCATCAGTTATTTTACCATATCTCTTAATAAGACCTTCCTCGCCAAGACTACGCAAAAAATCAGCAGGAGTTTGTCCCGTTTCAGGATAATATGGAGGCAGCAAATCTTTCTTCTCAATTCTAGCATTGCACTTAGCAGCAATCTCGAATGGTGTTTCAAGCGACTCTGGACACCAACTAAATAATTCTGCCATCTCCTCATAAGTTTTCATATAGAACTCAGACCCAGTAAATCTCATTCTCTTAGGGTCATTAATTTTTCGTCTAGTTTGAATACAAAGCAACACATCATGCATCTCTGCATCTTCTTTCTCAATATAATGAACATCATTAGTTGCAACAACTTTAACGCCAATCTCTCTTGCAATCTTGACTAAAAGCGGATTGCAAAGTTTTTCCTCAGGGATACCATGATCTTGAATTTCGATATAAAAATCACCTTCATCAAAAGTATCTCTAAGCTCAATCGCGTGTGCTTTTGCTTTTTCGTAATCGTTTCTAATAAGATGTTGTGCAACTTTTCCACCAATACAAGCAGTTGTGCAAATCAATCCCTTAGAATGCTCTTTCAAAAACTTCATATCAATACGAGGTTTATAATAAAATCCTTCAGTGTATGCGATAGAATCAAGCTTAACTAAGTTTTTATAACCTTCATTATCTTTAGCGATTAAAAGTATATGGTACCTAACTTTATTACTCTTATCATGCATGTCATCACATATATATAACTCGCAACCAATAATAGGCTCAACACCACTAGCAACAGCCATTTTCTGAAACGTATAAACGCCAAACATTGCACCATGATCAGTAATAGCAATTGCCGGCATATTTTTAGCTTTGCATGCGTCAAGTAACGGAGACTTTTTGCCATTTTTTAGCCTTGCAGCGCCATCAAGCAAACTGTATTCAGTATGAACGTGTAAATGTATAAAAGGTTTATTCATCCTATTGCCCTCCTTGATTGCTGATATTTTTAGCTATCTCCATAATCTTTCTAAACCTATGATTGATGCCACTTTTACTTATATCTCCGCCTAATGTTTCTCTTAATTCATCTAGTGTATAATCGGTAAATTCTAACCTTAATAATGCAAGTTCTTTTAGCTTATCAGGCAAATTATCAATACCAATTTCATCATTAATTATTTGTATAGCTTGTACCTGTTTAATGCTAGCAATTATCGACTTATCAATATTTGCAAGCTCACAATTTCTTACACGATTAGAGTCATTTCTTACTGATCTTAAAACCAAAATATTGTTAATTTCTAGCACTGATTGACTAGCCCCAAAAAACGCCATAAAATCACTGATAAAATTACTATCTTTAATATACAATCCGAAATGCTCTCCACGAGCAATTTTTTTTGTAAAAATATCAAATTCTGCAAGGTAATTCATAATGTCATAAGCTAAGTGTTCGCTATAAAATAACATCTCTAAATGATAGCCGCCAGAATACACGTTATCTAGATCATTAGAGGCGGAACTTGTAGGCACTGTAATGCTTATAGAGCTTGCAACTATCCCTAGCAAATACGCCTTAATTTCTTCCTTACAATCAAATTCGCTGTATGCTCCTGATGAAAACCCTACAGCATGCCCACCAATGTATGTAATAAAACCAGTATCATCAGCAATTCGTTCAGTATAATTACTCGGCAACTTCACCTTAAATGACTTATCAGATATATTTGTTTGTCTTTGCACATCAATTTCAACAGAAATATCATAAATATGTTTAATTTCATTTACAAACTTAGATATTAATATATAATGCTCATTATCCACTTCAATATTTGTTCCGTGACTATCAATATGAATACTTCCGCAAACTCGCAGCACTGCTGAGACGAACGCAAATTTTTCCCTGTTAGTATTTAGTTCAGTAGTTAATATTTCATTCTTAAAATCAGTATTAAAACTCATGTAACTCCTCTTTTCTATTTCATCTGTTTACTTGCTAATATTCATTAAAATATTATAAATAAATATGTTGCAAATCCTTGCAGAAAGCATTTTGAATGCTCGCATAATTAAATTATATAATTACATTAGTTTAGTGTGATAAATTTAGTTTATTTTTGCACTTAAAATCATAATGGCAGAAACTACTATTAATAACTCTTTTTGGGTCAACATTATATTCATTTAATACTTCAAGAGCACGACCAATTTCTCCGATACTTTCAACTTTGTGAGCATCACTATTAACAGTTATCATACAATTACTTGCAAACAATTCTTCATAGTCAGCTTTAGTGCAATCATCATGCCTTGTAGATACTTCTATAGCAACCCCATAATCAGCAGCAGCTTTTGCAACTTCACAAACATTAACCTTTAAATGATAATTAATATGCGATATAATATCAATAGGTTGTTTCTGAATAAGCTTTACATAAGCTCTTGTGTTTTTTTCAATTTGAATCTTTGTTGGCTTATAAAGTGCTTTAGAATAACTATTATAAAATAGTTTAAAATAGTCAGACATTTTATCACTCCAAACAGGCTTATGAAAACCGCATAAAACTATATCTAGCTCATGCCTAATATCTTCTCTAATATCATACTCGCCGCTCAGACCTTTTATATTAGCCTCCACGCCAGTAAGTATGTTAACATCAGGATACTTATCTCTAAGTGCCCTGACCTCACTTGCTTGTTTAATTAAATTTTCTTCGCTAACACCAAATATAAAATGGTGTGGGCCATGATCTGTTATAGCAATAGTTTTCAGCCCTAACTCTACAGCTTTAATAACGTTTTGCTCTACCGTACCCTTTCCGTGACTATACACAGTATGCGTATGATAATCAGCAATAATTCCGTACTTATTCTTCAAATTCTCCAATTAATCTTACCTCTCTCTGCAGTGTGATACCGCATTCGTTTTCTACAATATGTTTCACATGGCACATAAGTTTATAGTAGTCGTTTGACGTACATTTTCCTGTGTTAATAATAAAGTTTGCATGTTTAGTTGACACTTCCGCATCACCAATTCTACACCCTTTAAGACCGCATTTTTCTATGTAATAACCTGCTCCATTATCTTCAGTCTTTTTAAATACTGAACCTAATGACACTTCTAAGGGCTGAGTTTGTTGACGCTTTGACCTAGCATTTTTCATGCTGTTTGCAATGATTAAAGGATTGTTAGGAGTAAGAGAAATAGTTGCTTCAATAATTACTGAACCGCTATCAAGCAAGCTGCTATGCCTATAAGACATGCCTAATTGTTCTTTTGACATTTCAATAATTTTCCCATCATGAAAAACTTTTGCACTCTCAACTATGTCAACCATAAATCCGCCAAAAGCACCAGCATTCATGGCAATTGCACCGCCAATGCTTCCGGGTATACCTGATAATTTTTCCATACCAGATAGACCAAATTTCCTTGCTATCACACAAACATTTGTAAGACTTTCGCCCGCAGCACAAACAAGTTTATTCTCATCAATATGTACCCCTCTCACACCAGAAGTTAAAACAACTTCCTTGTCAATACCCTTGTCGCTAATAAGTGCGTTTGTCATATATCCTAACACAACTCTATCATCACAAGTGTTTTCAAGTGCAATTATAAGCCCCTTAATGCTAGTAGGTTTTATAATAACTTTGATGCGTCCGCCAGTCTTTAATGCGGAAATACTATCACCTCTTCTATTATAACATATACTTGCTCCATTTTCAATAATAATATCATACTTTTCCATATTCACCTCATAAATATTATATGAAGTAAAATGTGAAAATATTATAATAGTACATATATAAATAAAAAATCACTCACAAGTATACTTATGAGTGATAATATTATAATTAATAAATAATTTACCACCGCAAATTACTTAACGAACTCGCTATAAATTGCTTTGATAGCATTTTCATAATCAGGAGTATTAACACCTACAATGATATTCATCTCTGAACTTCCTTGATCAATCATACGGATATTGATATTTTGTTTAGCAAGTGCTGCAAACAATCTTGAAGCAGTACCGGGAACAAAAGACATATCATGACCAACCGTCGCAATGATTGAAAAACCCGTAAGCAACTCAATATGATCAGGATTAACAGTCTTTTTCAATCTATCCAAAATCACATCTTCTTTACCAGTGATTTCAGTATCAGCAACAACAATGCTTAGCGTATCAATACCGCTTGGCATATGCTCAAACGAAACATTATAATACTCAAAAACGCTTAAAACACGTCTAGCAAAACCAAGTTCACTATTCATCATAGACTTTTCAATGTAAACAATGCTATAACCTTTCTTACCTGCAATACCTGTAATAAGATTGTTATCATTTCTTTTTTCACGCTCTGAAACAATCATTGTACCCTTATGATCAGGTTGAAAAGTATTACGAATATTGATAGGTATATTGTTAATTCTTACAGGAAATATCGACTCTGGATGAAGAACATTTGCACCCATATACGCAAGTTCTCTCAACTCTTTATAAGATAAAGACTCAATATGAACAGGGTTTTCAACAATGCGAGGATCGCAAGTCATAAATCCATTAACATCAGTCCAATTCTCATAAATACTAGCATTAACAGCTCTCGCAATGATAGCGCCAGTAACGTCAGAACCACCACGAGAAAAAGTTTTGATATCACCATTTTCATCAGAGCCATAAAACCCTGGAATAACAGCCTTATCAACAGTACTTAATCTAGCAGCGACAAGAGAGTTAGTCGTTTCCGCATCAAACTCACCTAAGTCATTAAATCTAATCATTTCACTAGGATCAACAAATTCAATACCAAGAACGGCAGACATAATAATGCCGCCTAAGTACTCACCGCGAGAAGCAGCAAAGTCACTAGTACGATATTTTTTAATTTCAGCTTCAACTATATCAAGATAATGATTTATATCAAGATCAAGTTTAAGGTCGGCAACAATTTCCTGATATCTCTCACGAATTTTGCCAAATGTATCACTGCATTCACCGTTAAGCTCAACATCATGATAGCAAGCGTAAAGCATATCTGTTATCTTTCTATCTGCACCAGTTCTCTTGCCTGGTGCGGAAACGATAACAAACCTACGAGTAGCATCGCTACTGATAATGTTAGCAACATCTAAAATATTGCTACTATTAGCCATTGATGTTCCACCGAATTTGCAAACTTTTATATTCATTTCTAACTCCATTTATGTAATTTATCGCAACAAAAGCGATTATATTAACGTATTTTATTTATTTATTATTTCTTGTTTCTGCTTGATGTATTTTCTCTATATTGTTAGTTAGTTATATTTATTTAATTAGAATAATAATGCAAAATGCATGTTACCTAACTATTTTCTTAGCCTCAAGATAATATCTTTTATCATTAGCAGTACCCATAGAAAAAGATTTTCTAGGCAAAACTCCGCGTCTGATAACATAGTCAAAGAACCCATCTTTTGAAATTGTAGGCATAAAAATACCGACAGAGTCATGTTTTTTAACAAGTTCTCTAAGGTTATTATCACCATGAATATAATCTTCTACTATTTCAGGATGGTCAAGCAGATAATTATCTATAAAATCTTGAATATCTTTAATTGCATCACTAGGATTTGCGGAAACAGCAACACTTTGACAATCATCATCAAACCTAACCCTAACACGTGCCTCACCTGACAGGGATTCAATCATGCTAGCAACAAAATCTTCACCAGCCCCTACTAGAAGTCTATGTATAGGTTCAAAAACTAGTGACTCATCATGCAAATTTACAAGCTCACAAAGCGAAAATCTTGCAGGATGGTTACAAATCTCATCTTGATTTAATGTTTTCTTTATTTTATTCCAACATTCTTTAGCGGTTGCAAGCGAATGATTGCCATCACCAACAGCAAATGCTAAACCATTTTCGCAATTATATCTCTCAAGCATTCTGTCTGATGAAATAAAATCCTCTAGTGTTTTCAAAACAGCGTCGCTATCCACGACCTTATATCCAACAACATTACCACCTGACATATTAAGGTCAAAATCGTATAATTTCTCCATATCATCAGAGTCTGCATAAAGATTCTCTATTATTTCTCCAAGAGCGTCATCCATAAGCAACATTACGTGAGGTAATTCAAGGCTAGCATTTTCTCTAACCATAATCCTTGCAGGCAACCTTGACTCAACTGTCATTTCAGTAGCTTTGATTTGTGATATATTGCTTGCTGAATATTCATAAGCCTCTAAATTAACACTAATCATTAAACCAAGCCTAACTTTACCATCGGCTAATGTCCTCTTTACTAATATAAAACCATCAACTTCTCTAAAAAAGTTACTATCTAAATAAGCATTCATTTTATTGTTAATATTGCTAATCTTTTGCTTGTCCAAGTCATTCAAAAACACTTCAGGAAGTATAATATCTAACGTAGATGGAGCATTATCAACAAATTCTTTAAGCTGATCCCAGTACTCTGCTTCAGAAGTATACTGATCACATGCAACCACCGACCACTTGCTAAGATCTACCCCGTCATTTGGAATAAGAATCTTAGGAGTCTTGATAATATTATTCATATAAATTACCTCTTTTTATGTTTATTGTGACTGTAATTAAGACCATATGCGCATTCAATCTCTTCCAGTAATTTCTCTGGAGTCATATATCTCTTAATTTCTCCGCGTTTAACGATACTGATAATACCTGTCTCTTCGCTAACAACTATTGCAAGAACATCACTTTCTTCAGTAATACCTATCGCAGCTCTATGTCTAGTACCTAATTCTTTGCTGATATCTTCTCTTTGACAAATCGGCAAAAAGCAACCAGCACCAAGAATAACATTTTCTTTAATGATTACTGCCCCGTCATGAAGTGGTGCTTTGGTATTAAATATTGATTGTAGTAAACCGTTAGAAATTTTCGCACTAAGAATAGTACCCGTATCTAAAAGATGATTTGGGATATTGTTTGGCGTAATAATTATAAGTGCGCCGATATCATTTTTACTTAGTGTTTGACAAGCTTTAACAAGCTCACGGGCAGCATATCTAAGATCATCATCATTATTTCCATAGCTAATTACATCTTTAGTTTCACGCCATTTACTAAATCGAGTTACGATAGATTTCAAATCCTGTTGATAAACAACACAGAAAGCCATCATAATAAAGATAACACCCGTACTTAACAATTGAGCGGTAACATACAATATATTATTATCAGTCAAAGCGGTAGCAATACTAACACCTGCTAATGCTGTCATATATAGCATGAATATCAATGCCAATTTGATATTATTTCTACGCTTAAAAAACACTAATAATATTGTCGATAAAGTAATGATAACGACCAAATCAATTATCGCAAAATAATCAATGTTATTCAGATAAATTATAAAATTACTCATTGTCCCCTCCTAGATTCTAAAAAATAATAATCACTATACTTAGCAAAAGACAAACTAATGTCTATACTAAAGTAAAATCACACTTGCAATATGGTGACTATAAATATTATAAAACAATTCAAATATGAATACATTGTATACTATTTTAATATAAAAATAAAGCAAATAAGAGGGTTTTTAGTAAATTATAAAATAATTAACCAAAAATCACCTCTTAAAACTATCATATATCGGCATTTTCTTTCTTGCCTTGAAGAAATTCTTCCATTTCAGCAAACCAAGTTTCAACATCTCTAAATTCTTTATAGACGGCG
>CAMQSU010000026.1 GCA_947037025.1 uncultured Clostridia bacterium
GACATCACCCTTTCACGGTGAAATCAGGAGTTCGATTCTCCTTGGGGTCACCATTTTTTCTAAAAGTACAAGCTATATTAAGTTATTAGTTGCGACTAAAGGAAAATTATTAAGTTAATCATATTCTGGTGAAATGTTTTAGTAGAGTTTAGCAATAAACAAAACAAAACAATCCAATCCATTATTTTTCCTAAACAGAAGTTTAGTAAAAACATTATGGGAGTTTAGCTCAGTTGGGAGAGCATCTGCCTTACAAGCAGAGGGTCACAGGTTCGAGCCCTGTAACTCCCACCAGATGTGGCCTGTTGGTCAAGCGGTTAAGACGCTGCCCTCTCACGGCAGAATCGGGAGTTCGATTCTCCCACGGGTCACCAAATAAAGCAGACGGTTGTTAGACCGTCTTTTTTATGCTCAAAATCAAGCATATTATAACTATATTATAATTATATGATAGTTGCTGATGTAAAATAAAAAACTATTAAAGCATAGTAGAGGGGACTCAATGAAAAAAGAAATATTAATTTTTATAGCTAATGGCTACGCGGATTGGGAAATTGCGTATATCTGTCCGCAAATCAATGGTGCAAGTACAGACTATATAATAAGCACTGTTGCACAAACAAGTGATGCAGTTTTATCAATGGGAGGGTTAAAAGTAACTCCAGATTACTCACTTGCGGAGCTTTTAGAGAAAAACGCAAAATTAATTGATGTAGAGATGTTATTATTATGTGGCGGCATTGTATGGAGAGACTGCGGGTATATCTTTCCAGAAGTAGAGCAATTAGTTGATATCGCAATAGATGAAAAAGTTTTAATATCGGCAATATGTGACGCAACTACATATTTAGCTTATAATAATTATCTAAATTATATTAATCATACAGGTAATTCTGTAGAATATATAATCAGCCAATGTCCAGAATATAGCGGGGAAAGCAATTTTATCGAAAAGCAATGTGTGTGTGATGGTGGTATAGTAACAGCAAATGGGTCAGCAGCGCTACAGTTTGCAAGAGAAATATTAAAACAATTGAATGTTAAAACTAATGAAGAAATTGATGACTGGTACAATTTTAACAAAGAAGGATATTACAATATATAGAATCGTGAAAAACACAAATCAAAACACAATAAATTAAAGAACGCACTTCAAGAAATTGAAGTGCATTTTTTATGCAAAAAAACATAAATGCAATCTAATAATTAGTAAAAATAATAAAACAGGAAAATATTAAAAGGATCTAAAGACAGATTCTGAAAAAAACCTCGCAAATTATCAACAAAAATGGATTAATGCAAAATATTAAATAAATATATTCAAAAAAGTATAAAAAAATAAAGAAATCACTACTAAAGGGGATTAATAAGTAGATAACATGTAGTGTAGTCTCAATTAAGGCGTAACCATAGAAAATGATGATAATTAATAAAAATCTGTAATTTGATAAAATTTGGCAATTGATTTATAATTATAAAAGGAAAATAGCAGTAAAGGGAAACCAAAAAAGCATAAATAGTTGCCAGGCCAATAAAGTTTTATACAAATTCTATCGCATATTCTAATAAGTCATATACTCATACATTTAGAAAATTGAAAGCATAGAAAACGGGGAAAAGATGAGATTACAGAATAAAATAACGTCAGGTGCAATTGTAAAGCTTTTATTAATATTTTTTGCAGCAGCAGTTTTAATTGCAATCGGTCTTGGTGCGGCAGGGTATTTTGGAGGATCTCGGGAGGATGAGTTAATAAACGACGGCAATGGACAGCAAAACGAGGAAGTGGTTAAGACGCCAAACTGTGCCACAGAATACATTTATAGTGGGGATGCTTTGTCGCTTGGCATAGAAAGCAATACTTACTATCAAGTAATTGGAAAAACTTCCGCAATAGATGCGGGCAACTATTCCGCTACAATATATTTGAAAGACAAAGCGAAGTATACATGGGATAATGGGTCGGATGAGGACATAACTATAGAATGGACTATCGAAAAAGCTACTTTCGATAAATCAGATATAACATTTGAGGATAAGACTGTAATTTTAGATGGAACACCGCACAGCATAGCCATAGAAGGAAATCTTCCGAATAATGTTAGCGTTATTTATAGTGGTAATGAGCAGCGAGAGGAAGGATTGCATACAATAACGGCAATTTTTATTTATGATAAAAACAATTATAATATTATTGATGACGAGGTGGCAGTACTAACGATAGAAAGGGGCGTGTTTGACATGTCGAGCGTTCGTTTTAATCCTGTTAGGGGTGTATACTATTTATCCACAGAAGGTGTTGAAAAAGGCCACAATGCAACAATTGAAGGATCTTTGCCAGAGGGAGTTGCCGTGAAATATATTGGAGCAAGTCATACTCAAGCTGGAGTATATGAAGCAAGAGCAGTTTTTTCTCACAGCAATCCAAACTATGCAAAAATACCAGATATGATTACAACAATAACTATAGATAAGGCAGTGTATAAAAATGAACATATAGCATTATATGATAGTGAAATAAAGTACGATTCAATGAATCATAGCATATTTCTTGCACCTGTCGATTTACCTGATGGTTTTATAGTTACTTATAATGGCAATGAAAAATCTCAAGTAGGAGTGCACACAGTCACTGCAACTGTGACAAACGAAAGCAATAAAAATTATTATAATTTTGATGAAACATATACTGCCACAATGACGATATATTAAATAGAAAAACAGATGAATACAGTTATATTACAAAGCAAAAAAGAACAAATAAACATATATTGACAAAATCAATTTATTATGATATCATATATTTAATAAAAGGAGTCAAAATGAATATACAAATATATGGTAAAAATAAATGCTTTAAAACGAAATCAGCAGAAAGGTTTTTTAAAGAGAGAAAAATCAAATATCAAGCAATAGATATTGCTGAAAAAGGTATGAGTTTGAGGGAGTTAGAAAGTGTATTAATAGGCATGAAAAACATAGAAGAAATAGTAGATAAAAAAAGCCTATTATATAGCGTGTCTAACTTCAACATGCTCAGAAGTATTGATGCGAAAAAGCAATGTTTGGTAGATAATCCAAAGCTATTTTTAACACCAATAGTTAGAGAATGTGAAAGTAGAAAAGCGACAGTAGGAGAAGCTACAAAAACATGGCAAGAGTGGATTACTTGCAACAATAAAAAGTAAATCAATAAATATAATTGACTCTATAATGCAAAAAAAGGCATGTATAATATTGTAAAATATTAATTATTATAATTATATATATAACAATAAAAGCAAACAAAAAGTTATAAAATAAGAAGCGAAAAAATAAATAAAAAAGTGCAAAAAACAACTAGTTGAAATTACTTATATTTTAGTAGAAAAAAACTAGAAAATAACACAAGATTTAAAAGATAAAAAGCAAATAAGATTGCATGTTAAAACATACGATGTTTAATAAATTAAACAAGTAAAAAATAATATAATAAGAAAAAAATATTAAAAACAGTATTGTAAAAAAACAGCATTATATAAAAAAAAATTATTATCTATAGCATAAATCCGTAACCAAATAATCATTCAATTAATTAATAAATAAATTATAATATATATCATTTATTTAACATTAACAATACTATTTTTAACGAAGAAAAATATCTGATTTATTCATTAAATTAGCAACTAAAAAACAGAAAATTTTGTAATATTATATGATAGATAATCTTTATAAGATAGTGCTAATACATTTGTAAAATTGCAGAAAAAAATGCCAGCAAAAAAGTAATAAAAAAATAAGTTTAATTGTAATAGTGTATATATTAAAAATCAATAGTATAACAATTTGCTTCAGTTATTTATATGGTAAAAAAAAATAGTATAATCAAATAATTAGGAAAAAAAATCCCGACTAAATATTTTTTAGTCGGGATTTATATCATTAAAAGTTAATTTTTTATTCGTCTTTAGGTTCAGTCATTTTGTTAAGAAGTACACGTATATCGCGTTGAGTATCTATTCTAGGTAAACGCTCTCCAAGAACCCAATCTTCTACGATTACTTTTTTAGCATCAAGCAATTTAGAAAACTCAGTCATATTCATGCCTAACTCTTTCTTTTTATCTTTCAAAAATTCATAAAATGCCATGTAGCACCTCCTTGTTTAATATATTGTAACATTTTATATATGCTAATGTCAATCCATATTGAGAAAATTGTTATATAATCAATAGATTAATCGATTTAGGAAAATTAGAGCGTTGGCAACTTTTGCCAGAATAATATATAAATACTTGCAACAGTTGGCAATTTGTGCTATAATCACTATATAAAGGGCGCAATCTGTGCGGTCAAATAAATAATTTGTTGAAAGAGGTGTAATATGCAAGCTAAAAAAATGAAGTTTATCAAGTTAATGCTTGATTCAAATGTATTGTTGTTCGGTGATTTTGTCACAAAGAGTGGTAGAAACACGCCATATTTTATAAATACAGGTAATTACTGTACTGGTGAGCAGATAAGCAAGTTATCTGCATATTACAGTGAAGTAGTTGATACGCTTGGTGATGATATGATTTTATTTGGGCCTGCATACAAGGGGATCCCTTTAGTTGCGGGAATAACTTCTCATATGTATAATAGTTATAACAAGAACATATCATTTTCTTTTAATAGAAAAGAAGTTAAAGATCATGGTGAAGGCGGATCATTAGTAGGCTACAAGCCTAAAGCAGCGGATCGCGTTGTCATTATAGAGGACGTAATAACTGCGGGAACTTCGGTAGAAGAATGTATGCCGATTCTTAAAAACAGCAATGTGACTGATCTGCTGGTTGCAGTAGACAGGAGCGAAGTTGCACCAGGCAGAACAATCAGCACTAAGCAGTATTTAACTGAGCAATATGGAATAAAAGTGCATTCTATAGTAAGTATCTATGATATTTATGAATACATTAAAGAAGTTGAAAAGAATACTGAACTGCTTGCAAGAATGGATGTTTATATAGAAAAATATTGTCTATAATCTGCAATTAAGATTAAACATAGGTAGCAAAGCTAAATATGCAAGACGAAAGCAACTATATATAATCAAGTGATTGAAACCATTAGGATCAAATAAATAAGTAATAGGCGGAGATACAAGAGAGTATCTCTGCCTATTTTTATATTTATAATTTATCTAAGCAATATATCGATTAAAGTGTTGCTATTATTTATCCAAAAGTTTAACTAACGTATGATCAAAGTTATAGCTAGACATTAGTGCCTTCACGCGGCTTAAATCTTTATCCCCTGTGTTTTCAGCTTTGGCACGAATCATAATGTTTTTGGGAGAGTGAGAAAAATCTACAAATTCAAGCATATCCACGCTGTAACCGTACTCTTTTAGCACTTCTGCACGAATGCTATCTGTAAGCAGCGCACTCATTCTTTCCTTGACAAGTCCGTGGGTCATCATTATATCAAGGTCTCCGCCATTGCTGATAGTGCTGTTAATTTCATGCTGACAGCATGGAACTGATAAAATATAAGGAACTTTTCTAATAATTGCATTATATAAGGCATAGTCGGTAGCAGTATTGCATGCGTGCAAAGTAACAACCATATCAATATTTTCATTATAAAGATTATCATTAGCAACATCGCTTACAATGAACTTAAGATTATCATAGCCATATTTTTCAGCAATTTTGTTGCAATCTGCAACGACATCAGCTTTTAGATCATAGCCGATAATCTTTGCCTTTATTCCTTTTTTCACTGTAAAATAGTAGTACATAATAAATGTCAAATACGATTTTCCAGAGCCAAAATCAAGGATCGTTATTTCCTCTCTGTTTGTACCTTTAAAAATGTCATCTACAAGTTCGATAAATCTATTTATTTGCTTGTATTTGTCATATTTGGACTTTACAACCATGAAATCGCTGTTAAAAACGCCTAAGTCAATTAGCGCAGGAATATTATCGCCTTCCGCCAAAATATAATTTTTGACCTTATTATGCGTAGTTTCAACCGCTTTTGACAGGTTATTTGAAGACTGTAAACGTCTATATTTGCCAGAAGCTTTCAGAAAATAAGTAATACTTATTCCATTGCACAGCAAGTTTATTTGTCTATAAGAGGGTATCTCTACAGAAAGCCAGTCTGCTAGGTCGAAATCTTGTATATTTGCGTGGTGCGCCTGATTGTTTTTGATGCATTCTGATTGCCAGTATAACTCGCCCTTTAATATTATTTGGTGAAGGGTGGTTTTTCCTTTAGTAGAATCGCTAATATTATCGCTCATCACGATCTTGATTAATTTGTTTTGATTTGAGCGTATTTCAGCTAGTATCTTTTCCATAATATCTCCTATCATAGCACGATATGCAACTATATATTGATTATAGCATACAAAAAACTATATTACAATATATTTTGCTGCGTAATGTCAAATTGTGCTGCTAGATTCCGAAAACATCTTAATAAAACTGCCAAATTCTAGTTGACAATGTATTTGTTATCATATATACTATATTGAGGAAATGATAAGGAAATTGTATTAAATGCAAAATCTGAGGCTTTTCTGAATTAAGCTCGTACGTCAGCGTTATCAAGGTACAACAATTAAGTTGTGCCTTTTTTCAACTCAAATGACTAGGAGAATATGGGCTTACTGGAGCAAAATGAAACAGAAATCAGATTTTTTACAAGGTAATATCACCAAACCATTAATGCTATTTGCGCTACCGTTGCTGCTATCATTTGTGTTACAGGCTCTTTATGGGGCAGTTGATCTATTTGTAGTGGGGCAATTCAGCGAGACGCCAGAGCAAGCCACCGCAGCGGTAGCAGCAGTCGGTACTGGAAGTCAGTTAATGCACGCATTCACAACTATACTTATCGCATTGTCAACAGGGAATACGATTTTGATAGCGCAAAGAATGGGTGCCGGTGATGTTGCAGGTGCTAACCGCATAATGATGGCGTCTACAAAAATTATATCGATAGCAACCATAACTTTAGCAGTTTTAGGAATGGCGCTTGCAGGACCGTTAGTTTCTTTAATGCACGTGCCAGCGGAGGCAGTTTCGCAAACTGTTGCATATGTTAGAATATGCTCAGGTGGATTAATATTTGTAGGTGCATACAATGGAATAAGCAGCGTTTTCAGAGGTGTAGGAAATTCACTGTCGCCGCTGATTTTTGTAGCAATATCTTGTTTAATTAACATAGCAATAGATTTTGCATTAGTTGCAGGTCTTAAAATGGATGCTAGCGGAGCTGCGATAGCAACAGTAGTAGCTCAAGCTACATCGGTGATATTCTCAATCTTCTATATTAAACGTGCAAAATTGCCGTTTAGGTACAATAAAGCAGAGTTTATGAAGTCAAAATCAGTAGTTAAAGTGTTAAAAATAGGTTCACCAATCGCATTGCAAGATTTTCTTGCGGCAATGTCATTTTTGATAATAACAGGGATAGTTAACGGGTTAGGTCTTGTAGAGTCGGCTTCTATCGGAATTACAGAGAAGTTATTTATGTTTTTGTCGATAGTTCCAATGTCCTTTATGTCGGCATTGTCGGCATTTGTTGCGCAAAATATGGGAGCAGGAAAGCCAGAGCGAGCAAGGAAGGCGTTAATTATATCTGTGCTTATTTCATTCGTAATTGGAGTTGGAATAACATTACTGACATTTTTTGGCGGAGAGCAGCTCGCAAGAATATTTGAACAGGATCCAGCCGTAATAGCCGCGACAGGTGAATATTTGAGAGGGACTGCTTATGAATATTTCTTGATATCCATTTCATTTTGTATGTTGGGGTATTTCAACGGAAGAGGACATACTGTTTTTGTAATGGCGCAAGGACTAGGAACGGCGTTCTTGATTAGAATACCATTATCATATGTTTTTGCAAATCAAGAAAACCCGCAATTATATACTATAGGGCTAGCAGTATCAATATCATCAGCAGTATGTCTTGCACTTTGTATAGTGTATTATTTTGCAATATATATGAATGATAAAAAGAAGGGATTGTTATACTCGCCTACATTAATAATAGACGCAAAAATCGAAGAAAATAGCAGCGATCACTATAATAAAAACAATTTAATAGCAGAAGAAATACTAAGTGAAGAAAGCAAAATGAATGAAGAAATAAATGACGGAAATGCAAGTAGTAGTAGCTTAGAAAACACCGATAATGAAAAATAATAAAAAACAAAAAATGCAAACACTACAGAATAAATAATCGAATAATGGACATAAACTTAATACAATGCATACAATGATAAAGAAGAACAATATATAATGAAAAAGCAACTGCAAAAAGTTAAGAAAATATATCAGATATTACAGCTTTAAATAAAAGGGGAGATAAGCATGAATAAATTAAGCAAGAAAGAAATTATACAAATAGCATTGATTACACTATCAGTATGTGTAACAATTTTGGGGATATTATTTCTGCTTACTGCAATGGAAGCTGTTATAGTTTTTGATGGATATGCGGGCATGAAAAGTGTGTTATCAAAGTATGTAATAGTGATAGCAATAATGGCGATAGGAATCATGACATTTTCTAGTGTTTCACTAACTATCGAAAGAGATAAATTACGCAAAATTTTAGTAATTGGAGTGACATCATTTAGCACTATTTTAACACTGCCTTTAGTATATGTTTTTGTTGCAATTTTTCCTGCACAAAGTGGTATAATTGGTCCACTAGGAGAGCTTATGATGTTAGACAAAATAGTAGCTGACTTTAACGTATTTATTCCAAATACAGGTGGATTATATGTTATTTATGTGCTTTTGCTAATAATGTCGTTAATATTTATTGCAGTTCCTTTACTAACTGGAGTGCTAGGAATACAAGGAAAAACGATTAAAATTGGCAAAAAAAATGATGGAAAATTTAGTGTTTATTTAGACACATTACCAGTATTAAAAAAGCGAGAAATAACTCAAGAAAATAGTAGCGTATAAAAACAATAAAGCTGTGAAAATGATAATGTTAAATGTGATGCAAATAATAAAAAATAGTAGAATATAATGCGTAAATAATTATGTGGAAATGCAAAATTATTTTGCGCAGATAAAACATTAAAAGCAAGAAGGGTTTTCTATTAAAAACCGAAGATGTTCTCCGCAAATAATGCAGAAAACTGTTGTGCTAATAAAGTATATTATCAACGAAAAATAAAAAATTAAATAGGAATATTGTTTATAAATAAAAGATATAAAAAAGCAGTTTTGCATAATAGCAAAGCTGCTTTTTTTTGCTGTAATAAGTATAAATTAAAAAACATAAAAATATAAAAAGTGGCAATAATATAGCTTAATAAAAATTTAATAAAAGTTAAAAAATATAATATAGTAATCAATATAGAAATAAGATAAATACAAATAAATTAATACAGGATTGCTGATAATGCAAATTGTTGAATTATGTAGAAAAAGAAAATAATTAAGCTATAAAATCATATGACAAGAAAGCAATAAACTTGTTATATAAAAAGCAAAAGATTTTGGAAAAATTATAAACTAAAAATATAGTATGCAAAAAACATACATGCTAAATTATCTTATGAAAAAGCAGCAAGCAACATTTACTATATAAAGTTATAGTATATTGTAATATGATACGGTAATTAAAGAATGACAGATTAAAGCAATATAGTAAAGCAACAGAAAAAATAAAAAATAAAAGCTTTAGCATAAAAATGTGATACTTAATATAATTAATATAAAATGCATGTAAATGTTGCAAAAAATGTCGTAATATGCTATAATATGAATATCTTTGATTATTTATAGTTTTATATTATAATTAAATCATAGTTATAAAAATACAAATTAAACAAAACACTACAAAATGAACCAAAGAATTAAACGTAATATTAGAAATAGAACTAAAACAAAATATAAAAAGTGGAGGATTATGATAATGGTATTAAGTGCATTAAGTTTAGGAGCAACAATAGGAATAGGTGTAGGTGTAGGAGTGGTCGTAATAGGCGGCATAACATATGTGGGAATGAGCATATCAATAAAGAACAAGTTTGTAGAGAGCGAAGTGCTAATTGATGAATCATTTTCAACAATGGATGTGTACCTAAAGAAAAGACATGATTTGATTCCGAATCTAGTAGAAACGGTAAAAGGATACGCAAAACACGAGAGCGCGACACTTGAGGCGGTAGTAGCTGCAAGAAACACAGCAAGAACTGCAGTCGGCGGTGCAAGAGCAGAGGCAGAGGGCGCACTAGACAACGTATGCGGTAGATTGATGATGATGCAAGAAACATATCCAGCATTAAAGGCAGACACGCAGTTTATTATGTTGCAGAGAGAGCTTGGAGAAATAGAAGATGAAATTTCTCAAGCAAGATCATATTACAATGCAACAGTTAAAAAGTTTAATACAGAAATCAGGAAGTTTCCAGGAAGTCATTTTGCTAGCAAGATGAAACTTGAACAGCGTCCATTCTTTGAGGCTCAAGTAGCTGAAAGAGAGAACGTAAAAGTAACATTTTAATATAATCAATTAAAAGTCATTGAAAACAGCTATATATCGGATATATACCGGCTATATAGCAAGATCGCAAAAAAACATGATGTTAAACACCTAAGGTGACATAAAATAATAGACCTTAGAAGATAATAAAAGCGATAAAATGACTCAAAAATGACCAGAAATCGATAAATAATACATAAAACAGGAGGAAATCAATGAATAAATCAGAAAAAGCGAAACTGCTTAAACTAATTCCATTTGTTCTTATGATACCAATGTTAATAGGAGTAATATCTGTTTTTTCATCAGCATTGACGCCGAGTAAGTTTGAGGAACAACCAGACACAGGCTTTTATTTTGAAAACATGGAATATCAATATGATATTTCCGAGGATAAGATAGTAGACGTTGATGCTAAATTTGATGTAGTGTATACAGAAAAGCGTCAAGGAATATATATTGATTTAGCGATGACAAACGGCGAGAGATACAATGATATCAGGGTGGAAAGCGACCATCGTATGGATGTATCAGCATCGGGAAGCTTTACAAGGCTGCGATTAGGTACGGAGGGTCGGTATGTAACAGGCGCGCACACGTACAAGGTATCATACACAATGGTGTTGCCGGGTTGGCGGACACTGAATAATGCAGTCGACCTAAATATAATACCATTTGGATTTAGCACATACATAAATAATTACAAAGTATTAATCGGACAGCCAAATGATTCGGCACCAACAATAGAATTTCAATCAGGAAAGAAGGGAATTTTGACAAACGGTGCAAATACGGTGATTAGGGCTAAAAAAGAGGTTATTAATGGAGTAAGTTACACTGTAATAGAGCCGGGAACGGAAGGCGTGCGTGCTTTAGAAGCATTTAGCGGCATAACATCTAACATGGACTATGCAGACGGAACTTTTACCGTTAGAATAGAGTGGAATTTAATAATGTTAATGATAATTGGGCTATCGGCGATAGTGCTTGCGATAGTATTTGCGATATTAGGCAAGGAAAAAACGTTAATCATGCCAGTAGCGTTCAAAGCACCGAGAGGAATGTATCCATGTGAAGTGGGATATATCATTGATGGTGATGTTGATCAAGAAGATATAACAAGCATGATATTCTATTGGGCGAATGAAGGGTTTTTGAAGATAGATGTCAACGAGCAAGACCCAGATATGACAAGACTAATCAAGCTTAAAGAGTTTTCTTCGCCAAAAGATCGAGAAAGTATGGCGTATGGCTACGATAAAATGCTATTTGAAGGATTGTTTTTAACAGGACATGATGTAATAATAGGAAATTTGGACTATAAATTTGGCACAGTAGTAAAGTCAGTAAAGCAAAGATTGAAGAGAACGCTAAAGCAGTATACATATAATCCAGTCACTAAAATAATAGCAGCAGTATTAACAGGCGTAGCGTGTTTGCTACCGCTAATAATGATAGGATTAGACTATTTAGTAAACAATATAGTAAACATGCAATCAGTTATAATGTCAATCTTTATGGGGTTATTCTTGCTAGGTTATGCGGCAAAGGGCGCTGAAATGGCTAGACATGACGTAAAATACTCTAAGAAAAAGCATAGACAGCAGATAGGAATATATATGGGCGTAGGCGCGATACTTATAACATTATTAGCGTTAGCATTCATATATATAGCAAGATTAGAAGTATTTGCATCAGTAATAGTTGCATTTGCATCGGTATTACCGCTTTTCCTTACTCCATACATACTAAAGAGAAGTAGCTCATATAACGAAATTTTAGGTGAAATAGCAGGGTTTAAAAACTTTATTGTACTTGCAGAAAAGCATAGATTAGAGGCAATGATAGAAACAAACCCAGAGTTTTATTACGATATACTACCTTATGCGCAAGTAATGGGTGTAAGTGATGTTTGGGAAGATAAGTTTAAGGATATACCACTTGAGCCACCATCGTGGGATAATAATCGCCACTCTGGTAGAATGTTTAATGTAGTAATATTCACATCAGCGCTAAACTCTGCTAACGATGTAATGCGCTCTGCTAGTAGTGCAAGACCACCAAGCTCATCATCGAGAAGTGGCGGCGGCAGAAGTAGCGGCGGCGGCGGAGGATCAGGCGGCGGAGGCGGCGGATCTTGGTAATCATCAAGATTAACGCAAAACGCGCAGCAAAAAGCAGCATTAACTTAATAAAATTGCAATAAAAAAGCAAAAAAATTGCATGTTAAAAAAAGTAAATTAACAGCGCAATTTAAGTAGTATATTATCATAATAAAATTAATAAATTAAGCAGCGTAACATAAATTGTTAAGCTGCTTTTTTGTGCGCAAAAAAACTGTAAAACTAATGATTGCAAAATGCAAAAAACTATGATTATGCTGCAGCAAAAAGCAATTAAAATTAGTCAATATATTGGACTATTAAAATGGTATTATTATATAATAATTTTAGTAAATATTTACCTGTAATATAACAAAATTATTTTAATTTATTTATAAAAAATATAACAGAAAAAAAAGGTAAATTAGGTAAGAATAAGCGCTATAATGCTGTTTTTAAGACAAGTTTAGCGTATATATCAGCAAAAAAAGACATTTAAAACATCAATAAAAATAAGGATTTTTTGCAGTATTTACTCGTAAAATTAATTATTATTTCAGCAGATTATATGCTTTAATTTTAGCAAATTATTACTCGATATTCATAATATAACATGTGCAGTTTTTAGTGCTATAATTTTGCCATTACTTTGCTTTTTGTGACAAGTAAATTTGCAGGAAGTATTTGCAAAAATATTTGTATAATTGCCGTGATATTTCAAAATATTCTGCTGCAGTTTTAATCTTATAACTTGTACAAGCAATGACTGCAAATTACACCGAAATCCTAATTACTATATGCTGATGATTCTAAAGAAAATAAACGCTAAAAAATTAGCAATATTTTGATAAAATATCAAAATTTATATATTAATTTGCGGCGTAGAAAAATGATAAAAAATCATAGAATCGCAGCTAAATGCCAAGAGTAAATGGAAAAATAAACTTTACAAAATCCCAGCTAAACGCCTATCCAACCAAAAATATATGCTTTATAAAATGAATGGTAAGCAGCCAGTTTTACGGAAGCAAAATTATCAAATATTGCTAATTAAAAGCATACAAAAAATATCTCATTAATCATAATTGGGTTATCAAATGCTGCTAATTAAAAGCACACAAAAAATATCTCATCAATCATAATTGAGTTATCAAATGCTGCTAATTAAAAGCATGCAAAAAATATCTCATCAATCATAATTGGGTTATCAAATGCTGCTAATTAAAACTATCTTTTTAGCCTGCAAAAAGAAGATAATCAGCAAACATATGTAATTATACACTATGTTTAAACGCGGCATGGATACTAAAAGTATATTATTAGACAAAGTATGACAAAATAATTGACTTGACATGCTAAATATGTTATATTTATTAAATATGAATTATAGTACAGATATACGTGTAAGCGCAAGAGTGCAAGTTTTTGAATATCATGCGTATATGATATATGTAATAATTACGGCAAAATTGATTAGCCTGTAATATGATTTTGCAAACATAAAAAAGTTAAAGTCAAGGAGAACGGAACTATGGAAAAGAGAATGAAGCTAAATTTAAGAATAAGTGTAGGAATCATGCTAATCATTTGCATGCTTGTTACAACTGTTGGAGCATTAGGCATGAATGTCATTGAGGGCAAAAACTATGCTGCAAGCCTAGAGTCTAGCGAGCCTAAGGATGATGTGACGGATAAAACAGACACAAACACTGCAACAGGTGACAGCACAGTGATTTCCGGATTAGACTCTGCTGACCCAAAGGTCGGATATGACGATGCAACGCTTACTTATACCTATTCTGAATATTATGAGGGTTTTTATGCATCCGGTATGGTATATAACTCGGGAACAACTATCACTTTTCCGGCTACACATGAAGGAAAGCCAGTAGTTGGCCTTGATAATTTTTCTTATAGTGATACGGGAGTATCCGATATTACATATTTTGATTTTTCGTATGCTGTCAATGTTACACATATAATGCAAGATTCTTTTAGCAGTCTAAAAGTTACTCACCAACTTATTCTACCACCGAATATCCAGAGCATTGATAGGGTATTTAATAATGTAGCGTTTACGGGCGACATAGTGATTCCTGAAAGCTTAACTGGAATGTACGGCTCTTTCCAGAATATGGCAAATTTACGCAATATAGTTTATGCGGGCTCAGCAAATACGTTGTCCGCTTCAGGAAATAATCCGTTTATAGGCATTAATATAAAAAAATCCAAATTGGTTGTGCAGAACAGCACCCAACAGGGTGGTATAGGTTCCAATCATCCTCTTTATAGAATACCAGTCATATATGTGGCAGATATGTTTTATATTATTGGGAGTGAGGTAGCAGGCATTAAGACAGAATATTATACACCAGGAATGCCGTTAGTATTGCCTATGATTACAGGTAAGGGAAGCAGTACAAAAGTTACGGGTGTTTCTGATAATACATTTGCTGGCAAAACTTTTCAGAGTGTTAAGTTTAGTGAGGGTTACACAAAAATTGGCGCATCTGCATTTGCGAACGCAACAATTAATGATCCTTTTATAATCCCGAGCACGATAACAGCTGTTGGCAATGATGCTTTTAGTAATTTAACAACTAGAGGTGTAACAGTTAAGGCGACAGATACAAGTGCTGTAACATATAGCAGCACTATGTTTAATGGAGTTTTACCTGCAATCAATATATATGTGCGCTCTCAAGGGATGAAAACATTATTAGACGGCAACGGAGGAACCGTGATTTTCAATCAAGGAGGAAGAGTGTTTGAATTTATTGGAAGAACCCTGATAGGATTCAAATTAGGCCATTACGAGGAAGGTAAAGACCTTGATCTTCCTACACATACTGAAGAAGGAGTGATAGTTACTGGTATTGCTCCAAATGCATTTAGTGGCAAAATATTCGGCAATTTGACTATTCCAGATGGATACGTAAATTACGGCGCTAATTGCTTCCTTGGTTCAACATTTAATCACATTACAGTGACAGAAAACATGGCTAAATACGGAAGTTTTCAGGATGCTAATATTACTAGCGTGTCATTTAGCACAAGCCTTAGCGTAATAAATGCAAGCTTATTTTCAAATGCAACAATAAAAAACAATTTTGACTTAACTATACCAAGTTCAATAACGGAAGTTGGAGCCAATGCATTTGCGTTAAATAGTGCGTCGGCTGCTTGCAACCTTACTATTGAGGGTGAATTAACTTCTGCTTTAAACTCATTCGGTTTGAATATCTCATCGTTGACTTTTGGCAATAATAGCATAACAAGTCTACCAGATAGTATATTTGAAAGAGCAACATTTTTGAGTGATATGGTTTTGTCGCCAACCATTGTATCAGCGCCTAACTCATTCAGGGATGCGGAATTTAAGGGCACATTAACTATGCCCGACAATTTAGAAGCATTAGCAACTTTCGATGGTTGCACGTTTTTTGGACTAGTTCATTTGCCGAAAAACCTCAAAATGATTGGATTCTACGAGGCTAGTAGCATGACTTTTGGTGGCGGGGTTGTGCTTCCGAAAACGCTAGAAAGTATCGAAGAAGGTGCATTTCAGGGGGTTACAATTAAGGGAGCTTTTTCATTTCCACCTACCCTAAAATATATCGGAGATTATGCCTTTGCGCACGTAGCTTTTGATGAGAATGCTACTATTACAATACCTAGCAGCGTAACTTATATAGGTCCTATGGCTTTTGATGTATATGTGCCATATAATCTTGTTATTGAAGGTAACATTGGTACCGCTATCAATGCATTTTCAGGAGAGAATGCCGCTGTAATAGGTAGTTTAACAATAGGTGAAGGTGTAACTACAATTCCTGATGGTTTGCTTGGCGTTGGGGTTGTAACCCAAGTGAATAATTTAATAATCAACGCTACAAACCTCCTTGAAACAGGTACAATGTTTAATGATAGAATTTTATCTAGCCTTGTATTTGGTGAGAATGTAACAAGAATACCAGATGGCATGTTTAAGGGCTCAAATTTTGGCTTCTCTACTATTACTATTCCCGCAAATGTAGATTATATCGGACCAGGTGCTTTCACATTTATTAATGACGGCGAGTCTCTTATTATCAGCACTAATAAGCTTACAGAGGAATCTGTTGCAGGCGCATTTACTGGCGGTGAGTTTGGCGATATTACATTTAGTGAAGGGGTAACTCACATACCAGCTAATATGTTTGTAAACGCTAAATATATTGACACTCTATATTTACCAGATAGTCTAATATCGATCGGTGCAGGAGCTTTCGCAGAAGCTACATATGATGATTATGAGGGACTTGGTATTATAATACCTAAAAATGTAACAACAATCGGTGCAAATGCTTTTACGATTGAGGATGCGGACACCCTTTCAATTACCATTAATGCTACTAACCTTACTTCTGCTGCATACGCATTTACTGGTCATGAGTATCTTAATGAGTTTGGTGATGTTACATTTAGCGAAGGGGTAAAAAACATACCAGCAAATATGTTTGCAGGCGCGGAATATATTAACAATCTATATTTACCAGATAGTCTAATATCGATAGGTGCAGGAGCTTTCGCAGGCACTACATATGATAATAATAGTGGATTGGGTATTATAATACCTAAAAATGTAACAACAATCGGTGCAAATGCTTTTACGATTGATAATAGGGAAACGGGTAATAACTTATCAGTTACCATTAATGCTACTAACCTTACTTCTGCTACAAACGCATTTATTGGCGGAGTGTTTGATTCACTTACTTTAGGTAGCAGTGTAACTACACTTCCATCTAATATTTGGGGAAGTGCAACTTTCAGTGGTACAGTTACAATAAGCGGAGCTCTTTCAACATCAAGTGCATTTAATGGAAAGACTATTAACTCACTTGAAGTAGGAACTAGCACTTTAGGTGCATCAGTATTTAATGGAACAACATTCCCTAACTTAACTCTTACGACTAACGTTGCATTAAACGCTAAATTCCACGGCGCAACAATTAACGGTTTAAGTTATGGTACTGTTACAACTTTAGGTGCATCCCTATTCAGCAATGCAACTTTTGGTACTAGCGTTCAGATAAACATACCTAGTACGGTTAAAACTATCGGTTCTAATGCGTTTAATATTACAACAACTGGCAAAAGTGTAACTATAAATGGTAATATAACTAATGCTACA
>CAMQSU010000027.1 GCA_947037025.1 uncultured Clostridia bacterium
GTATTAGTAAGTTAACAGATAATAAAAATGCTGGATTATTTGAAATAAATACAGGAATAATTATGAACTTGTTTGTTAGAGATATGAGTATAGATATCGGTGGCAAAGATAAGGGAAGAGTGAATGTAGGTGGCATTGCTGCAAAGAACTACGGCACGATTCAAAACTGCATGATGATCTCATACAACATTGAATTCTTTAGAATACAATACGAAAATGTAGTGGCCGGCGGAATAGCAGGAGAAAATCAAGGCATTATAAATGAATGCAGTAACGACGTATTCATAATTGGGCGAAGTTCTTCAATTGGTGGCATCGTGGGAGTCAATAAAATTGATGGACTAGTGAATAAATGTGTTAATTACGATGTGATACAAGTTAATGGGTATGATTATAAAAAAGCAGTAAAAGGAATAATAGGCACCAATGATGGACAAGTAATAGATTGCATTAATTACGGTAGAGTATATGATGCTAACATAGGTCAAAATGTATAATTTTAGTATGGAGGTAATATTATGAAAAAGAAAAGTATTTTAATTTTTATAGCACTAATAGTCGTTGTTGCGGTAACGCTTTCAGCATGTACAGGTGCAAGTAAATATGTTTATGAAAACATAGCAGGAATCGAGTTGGTAGAAGGGACTTATAAAACAGTCTTCGAGGTAGGAGAAACCCCTACTTTAACTGATTCAAGCATTAAAGTAACATTTAAAGATGGTACGGATGAAATTGTCATTGTTGACTCGTCAGTAGGTCAAGTAAGTGGAATGGACGGTATGATACCGGTTATTCTTAATACTGATGTCCAAACTGGAGAAAATGGGATCAGATTTGCCTCTTATAGGGATGATCTTGATTTATCATATTGTGGACATATGATTAGTGTTAATGTAATTGTAAAGACTGACCAATTCCTTGAAGTTGAAAAAGGGAAAATCATCAATCTAAGCACTTCAGAGTATATTGAGGAAATTATTATACCAAGAGAAATTACAAATGATGGAAACATAATGCCTATAACGTCTATAGGAAAAGGCGCCTTTAACAATGCTGATGTATCTAATATTTCTATCCCTAACTCAGTTACTATTATTGAAGAAAAAGCGTTTTTAGGCTCAACGATAAAGACTATAGATATTGAGGATAGTGATAACGGTATTGGTATCAAGTATATTGATAGACACGCATTTCAAAACTGTACAAATTTAATAGAAATTGATATCCCTAATACTATTGAATTAATTGATGCAACAGCATTTAACGGATGCGGTCAATTAAAAGCAATTAATATAGAGGATGGATCTGATAAGTATTACTCACCTAAAAATTCAGTTTTCTCAGGTGTAGTATATGAAAAAACATCAATTATAAGTGTTAATACAGCTCACATTTGGCCAAAAGCTAAGAGCATATATACACTAGAATTTATCAGTGACGGAGCAGTCGAAAAAAGCACTAAAGGTCCACAAGGAATGGAAGTTGATGCTCCTAGCCTATCAAAGTTCGGCTACGAAATAGAGGGTTGGTATACTGATAGCGCATTCAATAATAAATATGGTGATATTGAAGTTAGTAACAAAAATATTAAACTATACGCAAACTGGAATCCTATTGAATACAAAATCACATATAACAGAATGTATAATGCTGACAATACTATGAATCCTCAAACATACAACATAGAGGATGAGCTAACATTAAATGACCCTATAAGAGGGGGCTATACTTTTGGTGGTTGGACTCCTGTCGATACAATAAGTGCAGGCAGCACAGGCAGCGTGGTATTTGCAGCTAGCTGGAGCATTATAACTTATAGCATAAATTATAATCTAAACAATGGAGTTAATAACATATCTAATCCGGTTTCATACACAACGGCAGAAGATATAGATTTGCAAAGCCCAACTAAGTTCGGATATGCATTTGATGGATGGATAACTGGTGAGGGTAATAAGATTACTGCGGTAGAAAGTGGCGACTTTGGTGACCTTGTGCTTACTGCAATGTGGAAAGAGCATGCATACCAGATAAATTACAACGCCAATGGCGGAGTTAAGAACGAACATAGTATGCTTAACTATACTGTAACCACGCCTACAACAGAGCTTTTAGATCCATACAAAAAGGGATATGCGTTTATACATTGGGTAAATGAAAATGGTGAGATAATACACTCAATTACAGGTAAGGGCAATAGTGCTATTTCAGATATAAATCTTAAAGCAATATGGTCAAATCAGCCTATTGAATATAATATCACATACACAAATACTGCAGATATAATCCATAACAATATATCTGAATATACAGTCCTAACTGATGAATTCATGTTAAATAATATTGCAAGAGCAGGACACATCTTTGCAGGTTGGAAAGTTAATATTGATGGTAAAGACCAAATTATAACTCATCTTGCAGGCGGAATGGTCGGCAATTTAGCTATAGAGGCGCAATGGATAGAGTTAAGGTACTATGTAGAGTACAATGCAAATTTTGGTGCTAAGCATATTAACGACATAGACAATATGTTAGATTCAGGTCATCTGTATGGTGTAGATAGTACTCTGTCAAAAAATATTTTAAACAGAGTAGGTTGGAAGTTCTTAGGCTGGTCGGCTACAGATAACTCTAGTGTTATATTAAATGACCAAGCTATTATATCTCACCTATCTAGTGCGGCACTGGAAACCGTTCAGTTATACGCACAGTGGCAAGCAAATACTTACACTGTAAGCTATGGCAGCAATGGCGGCGTCGGGTTTATGTCTCCAAGTAATCATATATACGATACAAGCAAAAAGTTAAATGATAATAATTATACAAAATCAGGTTACACTTTTATGGGTTGGTCATTTGATAAAGGTAGTGATGATGCTGAACTTATCAATATGAAAGTTGTTGAGAATTTGACAGAAATTTTAAATGACAACATACTTTTATTTGCAATTTGGAGTGCTAATAGATATATAGTTAATTATGTAAGTGATGAAACACATGGCACAATGGATAGCAGTGAGCATGCTTTTGACACTATAATTGCAATTAACGAAAGCACATTCTATAATAAAGGCTATAATCTAACAAGCTGGAACTACTCGTATATTGATGATTTAGGTAATGAAGTAACGGGCAGTATTGCACCATCTTCATTAATAAACTTTGCTACAAATGAAGTAACTCTTTCAGCAGTTTGGGAGCTAGATGAGTACGATATTTGTTATAATTCTAATGGTGCAGAATTCGGTGTTATGGACAATAGTTCACATGTGTACAATGGAAATAAAACATTAATCGTCAATTCATACATAAAAGCCGGATATTCATTCACTGGTTGGGTAGCTAGCTATATTAATTATGATGGTAACAAGGCAGTAGACTTCTTTGATAATGAAGAAGAAATAAATATCGCAACTAAGCAAGATGTAGTTGTTTTGAACGCTATGTGGATTGCAAATGATTATACTATTAAGTATGTAAGCAGTCTTGAGGCTGAAGGCACAATGAAAGATAGCAAGCACACTTATGGCAACAAAAATTATCTTACACCTAATGCCTTCACTAAAACAGGATATAATCATTTAGGTTGGACATACTCTTATACAAACATTTTTAATCAAGTTATAACGGTAGATAATACTGAAAATGCTAGCATGATTAATATCCCAACATCAAGAAATGATTTAGTTATCGAGCTAACAGCAAAGTGGGCTCCTATTACGTATACTGTTGAGTACTTTAATAATGGCGCTGCCATTAGTGAAAGTAGCACTCACACTTATGATGAGGCATCAAATTTATACGATGATGATAAATTATTTACTGTTCAGTCAGCTCAGGACATTATTTTGAAAGGCTGGTCATTATCACTTGGTGGAGCAATAGTTTATAATGCCGGTCAAAGTGTAATAAATTTAACAACTACTCAGGATGCAGTTGTAAAGCTTCATGCTGTAGTGATCGATTTGATAGTCTCTGATTCTAATATTTTATACACACCAATTGACGGTATTGCAGTATTAAATTTTATTGACGTAACAGTAACTGATTATAAAACTGTTAAAATAACATCTGATACAACTTCAATAACTTTTAAAAACACATCCGATAAAATAATAGAGAATCTTCAAATCATTGTGGAAAGTAGAAATACACCTTTAGTTATCTGCTTTGATAACTTTAAGTATACTTCAATGAAAGAATCTACTGCACTTGACGCTACGCAAAGTACGGGTCTAATAACTATTGCATTTAAGGGAGAAAGTAGCATCTCTGGTAGTAATGGTTATGATGGTCTAGATGGAAATAATGGTGATCAATATGATGGATACAACAGACAAAATGGTAGAGCTGGCAGTTTAGCAATATCAAAATCTATATATGGAACAATAAATTTTGAGTCAGTATCAGGTTCTTCAAATCCTACCCTACGAGTTAATGGTGGCGATGGCGGAACAGGCGGCGATGGCTTTGATGGAATGTTTGGAAAAAATGCTGCTGGTGGAAATGCTGGCGATGGCGGTATTGGTGGAAATGCAATAAATTTCAATACTCCTTCTATGCATGATGGAGTAACATTTTTCGGCGGAGCTGGTGGCAATGGCGGAGTAGGCGGTAAAGGCAGAGATGGTGTGTACAGTGATGATAACCATGATGAACAGGCTGCTGCTGAATCAGGTTTCGATGGCGGATTAGGTGGTGATGGCGGCAAAGCAGGAAAGACATCTATGGATGGCACTAGTGGAATTAATGGCTACGGCGGAGTCGGCGGTGATGGCGGTGACGGTGCTAAAGGCACATCAAAAATGATGGTAAGTTCTAAAGTCGGTTCTGGCGGCAATGGCGGCAATGGCGGTTTAGGCGGTTTAGGAGGCATAGATAGTAGCCGTGCTAATTCAGGAAACGGCGGAAAAGGCGGCAACGGAGGATATAGTGGCCCTAGTGGCAATGGTGGCAATGGTGGCGACGGTGGCGAGGGACATGTAGGCGGCAATGGTGGCGCTGGTGCTGGTGTTGCAAGTTTCAATTGGACTGGTGGCAGAGGCGGCAATGGCGGCAAATCAACGGGCAATAATGTGAAAGGAAGTCGCGGTGGTAATGGTGGTGGTGCTGGTGCAGCTAGCTGTTCGAAGGGTGGCAAAGGTGGCAGCGGCGGTTCAGCTTATGGATCAGGAAGTGTTGGCGGTGATGGCGGTACTGGCGGGTATACTGATCAATGGTGGATACGTGGTGGAACTGGCGGAGATGCAGGATACGGATCAGTAAAAGGAAGACCTGGTTCAGGTGGTGGATCAACAACAGGCAGTAATGGTAATACAGGAAAGTGGTAAGGGCGATAAAGTGTGCCAAGCCAAATTGCATGTAAAATTATTGACACTATGTGATATACGTGGTATAATATTAAGCAATGAACATAGTTAGGAGAAATAAAATGACTAAAAAGAAAAAAATAATAATAACATCAAGTGCTATTTTAACATTAGCCGTAATTATAACAGGAATAGTATTTTCTGTTATATATTTCGCTAATGATTATATTCAAAATCCTATATTGTTTAATCATTTAAAGGATAGGGTTGAAAATGCTCAATACTTGCCAGATGTTGATAATAATGATATGCAAGGAAGATCTATGCGTTCTGAAAGTGATATTATAGAAGAACAGGAAATGGATGAATTAGTGGCACAATTATCTTTATTAGAGGGTTTTGCAGCAGGAAAACGAGATTATACAATCTTAGACATTAAAGATGAAATGATGTTTATAATAGATAACGTAGATACGTTTAATAAATGGGTTCGTATGCCAAGTAC
This sequence comes from uncultured Clostridia bacterium, assembly GCA_947037025.1. Taxonomy (GTDB): domain Bacteria; phylum Bacillota; class Clostridia; order Christensenellales; family UBA3700; genus MGBC100798. Next base: position 5,815 of record CAMQSU010000027.1, read on the forward strand.
TATTTCATCAGAGAAATTTTCGTATTTGAGTAATTGGAGCTTTAAGGTTACATTAGATCCGAATACGCAAAAGTTATCTATATTCAGGTATTCTTGGGATACTGTGGCGAGCTATTATGATGAAGATGTCCTTAAGGCTACTGGTACTAGCTCGGTAATTGAAAAAGACCCATTGACGGGTAAGAATATTGAGAAAGATGTAAATAATCCAAATGTATACCAGTATTCTACAATGCAAATTGACTATTACTATGAAGATGGTGACGAGGTAGTAGAGTGTTTTTTATACAATGCGTTACATGTAGAAAAGGAAGTTTATCCAGTTAGATATCAATACTTGAAAAATGTTAAAGATAAGAGTTTTACTAAGATGGAATCAATTGTAAGAAGTAGACACAATACTGTGGATGCTTATCGTGAAAATGGTGGAGAAATACATTCTTGGTCTTATGGGCTAGATACATTAAACGAATTTGGGTCTAGCGTAATTATTTCGCAAATGGAGTATGATGATATTGATAATATGTCTTTTACATCAATTGAACATTATTTGCCGGATGTTTTTGATTCTAGGCCGCCAGTGACTAGCGTTTCATCCTATGAGAAAATTAATGGAGAGGTCAATGTATTAAACTTGTTGTGGGGAAGAGTGAATGCTTTAGATCCGAAGTATTCGATTATTCCACCCATTGCTTCAGAATTTCAAGGGTACACAATTGGCTATGTTGTAGATAAAGAAATAACTGATGTTTACAATAGCGCAAATCAAATGCTGGATGCGGAATTAGCAAGAGATATTCTGAATTGGAACAGCAATCATGAAACAAGCAATGATATGATTTATGGAGATGATGAAGTGCATATATTAGGCTCAGCATTCAATCCTAAAGATTTTTCGCATCATGAAAAATCATTAGCTTATACATGTGATTGTTTCACTGCTGAGGCAAATATTACTACTTCTAAATTAGCTTATTATTATGAGAGTGGTGATAAAGATGATAATCTAAGCAAAATGATTATAAACATGACTACAAGCGTAGCGGGAATTGCTGAGGCATTAGGTGGAAATTCTGATGACTTGATTTATGATTTAGATACATCACTTACTACCTTTGAGTATCAGGCTGCTATAGATAGCGTTATCTATACTGCTGCGACAGATAAAAACAAATCATTCTATATGATGCAAAATTATGATGAGTTATATAGCGCACAAAAACGTGCGGATGAAATTGGTGTATCGGAAAAAAGTGAGAATGAGTACGCATACAAATTATCAACTACTAATACTATTGCAAGCATTAGTGAGGGTAGTTTATTATTAAATACAAATGCGACTTATACTTATAATAACGCATATGATAGTAAAGAAAATGTATATATAGGCCTTGTATTGAGCTCTATCACTAGCAATAGTTATATAGTGCTTGATGAGCATGAGTATAATGCTGATGGTGGAAAATATCAATTCGATAGCAATTTATTGCAGCTGCCAGTGCTAGGTAATAGTACGTATGTAGTAGGCGTAGCATTGTTTATGAAAATGGATGATAAGTCTGTACTTATATCTAATGTAGAGAATATAAGCTTTAGCGATATGCCAGCTGTCATAATTCCTGATGCACCTGAAGCAGATGGATTTGTGTTAAGGCATAATTATTTCTATATAGAAAAAAAGTTATATATTAATCATACTTACATTGATGTAGCGCCTCCAGTTGTGGAGTGTCCAGATAGTGTATCTTTAGGAGCGGACAGCATTGCATATGATTTAGTAGGTCTAATAAAAGCTACTGACAATAGCTCAGTAAATATGATAGAAGTATATGCTGGGGTAGGAAATATCAGTGATATGCAGATACTCAACTATGGAGAAAAGCTTGTAAGCGGCAAGTACACAATTGCTGTTGTAGACGAGTGGGGTAATGATACTATTGTAGTGATTAATGTTACTATAGAGTAGATAACGACATTACTATGATGATGAAGATCTAAATAAGTATATATAATATTAAGAACCTATCAAAATATGTCGGAGTCATTTAATTGATCGGACAATTTGTGTAGGTTCTTTTTTGATGCCTAAACAAACAATTTAGATATATCGATAGCGTGCTGATATTAGTACTTTTCGATTGCTATTTTAATAGTTAAAATTATATGGCGCACAATAGTATTAAAACATAGCGTATTTATCCGAGTTTTACTAAATTCGTCGGACAAATAACCTCTTTACATTTTGAATTAACTGTGCTATAATCGAAGTATGTTAGATAGGAGGGTGCTGATGATTACAACTAAACCAAACAATGGATTAAAGAAATTGACTAAAGTTGATTTTCAAGAAGATAGATTTCTCTTGCGGATAGCAGAGGAAGCAAGTAAGTCTTTGGCGATACTCGATTATGAATTGAGAAAAATCCCGAATAAACAAATATTCATCGACACGTTATATGTTCAGGAAGCGAAGCAGTCAAATAATCTTGAGAGCTATGTTACAACTGATGATGAAATATATCGTACTCTTGCCCGCGTAGAAGAAACACGTAACGCAAAGTGGGTGGAGAAATATACTGATTCAATTAGAAGAGGAGAGAAAATACTCCAAGATAAACCGATGATAAATAGAGATAATATCGTGGAGCTTCATTCATTATTAGAGGTGTCAGCAAGTGGAATAAGAAAAAACAGTACAAGGATCGAAAGTTCATATACACGAATTAGAAATAATGTTACAGGAGAAATTATATATACTCCGCCACATGGAGAGGCAGTGCTGAATGATTTGATCGATGACGCACTAGAATTTGTATACAATGATGATATGTACTTCCAGCATCCACTAGTGAAGATAGCGATGGTACATTATCAGTTTGAGAAGATACATCCTTTCAAAGATGGCAATGGTCGAATAGGTCGTATAATTAATTTGTTATTATTGGTACAAAAGAAATACATTTGTCTACCGATACTTTATGGAAGCGAATATATAAATAAAAATAAAGATGAGTACTATAGGTATTTACAGGAAGTAGGAGAAGATGACGATTTTACAGGTTTTGTTACGTTCATGTTAATAAGCTTTAACAAGGCTGCAGATAAAACGCTTCGGATTATTAATGAAATAAGAGAAAAGATTGAAGTTTATACGTCAAAAAAAGAGTTGGTCAATTTTAAAGGTCAAATGAATATGTTGAAAGCAGTGGTAGATAGAGTGTTTCAAAAAGTATACTTTACTACTGAGGATTTTCATAACTTGCATTATTATAGTAGCAAAGAGCAAAAATACATTGGTATAAGCATAAATAAAGACTCAATTACAAAGTATACCAAAATGTTAGAAGAGCGAGGATTAATAACTTCTGAAATAATACCGAATAAAAGAGGAAATCCAAAGTTGTATAAAAATATAGAACTATTAAAAATACTAGAAGAGGAGAATAACCGTGATTAATAACGAAGTAAAAAATAAATCAAAACTTGATGAGAAAATTAAACATATTCTTAAAAGTGTAGCAAACAAGTTGAGAGGACTATATGTAAGTGAAAAATATGGCAATGTAATTATCCCATTTAGTATTTTGCGTAGATTTGATTGCATGTTGGAAGATAAAAATGAAGAAATAATGCAGTTGATTAATCTGCCTGCATATAAAAAAATGAATGATGCAGCATTAGAGAAGGCTATCATAAAAAAATGTGGCGTTCCGTTCTTTAATAAAAAGTGTATTACATTTCAAGATCTATTATCCGATGCTTTAAATATAGAAGTTAATTTTAAAGAATACCTAAATGCTTTTAGTGAAAGTGCTAGAGAAATATTCGATAAATTAGAGTTTGATAAAGAAATTAGGATTTTATCAAAGGCTAAGCGGTTATTAGAAATTGTCAGAGAATTTGCAGATATTGATTTCAGCTTGAGTGCAGTGGATCAGCATAGCATGGGTTATATTTTTGAAGAGATAATTCGTGAGTATAAAGCTAATGCAGAAGCTGGAGATCATTACACACCAAGAGAAATAGTCGATTTATGTGTAGATCTAATACTTGCAGAGCATATTGAAGAGTTTGAAAAGAAAGATAGAATTATAGAAGTGTATGATGGTTGTTGTGGCACGGGTGGTATGTTGTTTACAGCCAAAGAGCGTATAATGGAAAGGTTAAATAAAGACGAAAATGAAGTGCTGTTGTATGGGCAAGATGTCAACGCTGAGGCATACGCTATTTGCAAAGCTGAAATGATGATCAGGGGAGAGAATCCTAAGAATATATACGAGGGTAGCACTCTTAGTGAAGACCAGCTTGCATCGCAAAAATTCGATATATGCATCACAAACCCTCCTTTTGGCTGTGAGTGGAAGATCGATCAGGGTTTTGTAAAGAAAGAAGTTGAAGACCAAAAAACTTCAAGATTTCTTGATAAGTTGCCAAGAATTAATGATGGACAACTGTTGTTTTTACAGAATATGTTGCATAAGTTAAAAAAGCAAGGCAGAATGGCTATTATCCATAATGGTAGTCCATTATTCAGTGGTGACGCTGAAGGCGGAGAGAGTGAAGTTCGTCGATTTATTATAGAGAATAATTACCTTGAGGCTATAGTCGCATTGCCGGAGCAGATGTTCTACAATACTGGTATTGCTAGTTACATATGGATATTATCAAAATCTAAGTCGGAAAGTAGAAATCACACTATACAGCTAATTGATGCAAGTGATAGAGATAATAGTGATGATCCTAATTTTTATAGACCTATGAAAAAATCAATGGGAAATAAAAGAAGGGAAATTACTAAAGATTGTCAGAAAGATATAATAAGTATTTATCAGTCAAATCAAGAAGGAGATTTCTGCAAAAAGTATCCTAATGATTATTTTAAGTACCGCAAAGTAGTTGTAGATCAGCTTGACCTAGATAGTAAAGGTAAGAAACAATATGATAAGAAAAAGCAACCAAAAGTTATAAAGGGAAAGTCTGATATCGAGAATATTCCAATGTTAGATGATTCTTTTAATGTGATAAATATTGATAACTATTTAGATAAAGAAGTAAAACCATTTGTGCCAAATTACTGTTATGATAAAGATAAGATTAAGATCGGATACGAGATACCTCTTACTAGATATTTTTACAAATATAAAGCACCTGCAAAAAGCGGTGATTTGCTAAAGGAAATAATCAAGTTGGAAGAAAAAATCGAAAGGTCAATGTTGACAGTGTTAAAGGGGTAATATATGAAAGAGCAAATAAAAGAAATTATAAAAGAAGTAATTAAAACAGATCAAGAAGAAAAAATGCAATATTTCGCTTCTGCAATTTCAGATAGATCGCTGATGACTGATATGGAAGGCGACAAAAAAAAGTTATTTGTAGAACTAATCTCAAAATACACTCTTACTCACATTAAGTTTTTACTTGCTATGAGTAAGCAAAAAGATTACCAATATTCGCAAAAAGTAGGAGGGACAATACACACCCAATGCAATGTGCGTGAGTCAATATTTAATGTAATGTGTGATAATGATTCATCGCTGAAGAGTGAATTTGAGTATGCGACGTTATACATACAGATACTATCTTCAGACGGATTAGTGAACACCGCTGATATTAATAAGCAGGGCTCGCCTGAATGGACAAGGGCAAATCATCTAACTAAAGTTGGAGCGGATTTCTTGGCATTTATATGTGAAAGGGGCGAGTGATGAGAGAAATGAAAGATAGTGGCGTTGAATGGATTGGTGAAATTCCAATTGATTGGCAAATTGAAAAAATTAAATATAATTGTATTTTAGATGGAAGAACTTTAGACGATAAAACTGACCCGGATTTTGAATTTGAGTACATTGATATTTCTGCAGTAAACTCAGTGGGCGAGATAAGTTCTTCAAATATAAAATTTGAGAACAGCCCGTCTAGGGCTAGAATGATAGTGTGTAAAAATGATGTGATTGTATCAACCGTAAGAACATATTTGAGATCTATAGCTTTTGTTGATGAAAGTGATAAATATATTGCGTCAACTGGATTCGCAGTATTGTCGCCTTGTGAAGAACTAGTACCAAAGTATTTTATGTATTTTACAAGAAGTGAATACTTTATATCAGAAGTAGTAAGCCGCTCGGTTGGGGTGAGTTATCCGGCAATTAATGGGTCAGAATTGATAACGATTTATATGACTAAACCTGGAATTACTGAACAGGGATTAATAGCAAAATATCTTGACAAAAAATGTGGCGAGATTAACGAGAATATTAGAGATGTGGAGATAAGTATTAATAAGCTACAAGAGTATAAGAAATCTGTAATAACTGAAGCTGTCACTAAAGGGTTAGATAAGTCTGCTATAATGAAACCATCAGGCATAGAATGGATTGGTGAAATTCCAATAAATATCGAATTATGTAAAATCAAATATATTGCGGAGATATCATCGGGTGAGTATATCTCAAATTCGGAGCTTAATGTAGAAGGCGATTATCCAGTATTTGGGGGTGGCAAGCAATTAGGAAATAGCGATAACTACAATGTAAATGAGAGTAATATTTTAATAGGTAGAGTAGGTGCAAATTGTGGATGTGTAAATAATCTTATAAGTAAAGCATGGGCTACGGATAATTCCTTGATTGTGAATATAAAAGAAGGTGATAAAAATTATATTTATTATGTGTTAGTTTCACTAAATCTTAACAGGTTGAATGAATCTAATGCACAGCCATTGATAACAGGGTTTAAAGTGAATAATTGTAGCTTTCCATTGTTCTCATTGGATGAGCAAGAAAAAATAGCAAAATATCTAGATGGGAAATGCACTGGGATAGATAGCGTAATTGCGGATAAAAAATTACTTTTAGAAAAGTTGAAACATTATAAAAACAGTCTGATTTATGAATATGTGACAGGTAAGAAAGAGGTAATATGAGTAACTTAATAGATGGTTTTGATGAGTTATTTGAGGAAGTAGAAAAGGAAATAAGAGAATATATAGGAATTAATGAAAGCAAATTCAAAGGGGAGCGTATGAATTTTTTAGATAAAGAAACAGAGGAGTTACTAAAATATTGTTTAGACAATGAGCATATGGGAACTATGGGTTTCCCAGAATGCCTTGCTGATTTGTTTAAAGAAGAAATAACTCTATCTGAGAAAGATGCAATAATATCGAATTTAAAGGACTTAACAAGTAGGGGATATATATCAGAATTACAGTATGCTGAGGATGTTCCGATGTTTGGAAGAATTGATCAAAAAGGTAGAACATATTTTAAAAATAGAGATATTTATATTAGAGCACTGTTAAAGAAAGATTCAAGTTTTAATTTATTAGATGTTGAATGTGAACAAGCTTTGAAAGGGCTGATTGACAATAGCGCTCAAGATTATAATATGGTAACAAATGAATATTGCTCTAGGGATATCGTTGAGTCTCTGAGATCTGAAGGTTATATAGCATACGGAAGACAAGGATTATCAGCTACATTTGGAGGATCCTTTCTAGTTATGGTCTCGCTGACAAGAAACGGCAAAAATTATTTTAAGAACAAAGAGGAAAAAATCGAATATATATTAATATCTGATGAACAAGCAATTACAGTAACAAGCAATCATACTATAAGCAATCAAATAAGCAACTCTGGTAATAATTGTCCTATGCAAATTGGTACTAGTAATTCTTCGCAAAAAGCTAATTTAAATTTTGGTAATATTGATTCTGCATTGCAATCAGCGAGCTTATCGGTTGATGTGGATCTAAATGGTGAAAAACGAAAAGCGAAGTTAAGCAAAGTTGCAAAGGGCGTGCTAAGTATTATTAGTGGTATCCTAGTGACGGTTGTTGGTGGCGTTATTCTTGCTTTAATTATTTGAGCGAAATAACTAAAGCAATATAATATAAGTGAGGTGTGAAATGAAAACGGATTTTCTGTTAGAAAAACCGTTCCAGAATGAGATATATAAATATCTATTAGGAACGGGGTACGAATTAAATAAGAAGGAAGATTATAACTTTGAGTATGCTTTGGATACTTCAAAGCTTTTTGCATTTATAGCTGACAGTCAAAAAGACGAGTGGGCTAAGTTTGTAGATTACTACGGTGACGATGCAGAAGAGGTTTTTTTAAAGAAGCTAAACGATAAAATCAATAGCCGTAAGCTAATTAAAAATCGTTACACTGGAGGACTGCTTAATACACTGAAAACCCCTATCGAAGATATGAGGACTGGTGCAAGTATTATGGTCGCGTATTTAAGTCCGAGTAATAGTGATAAAATGATGAATGCGGATGAGTTATATGCTAAAAATATATTATCTATATCTTATGAGTTTGAATATGAGGATGTTTCAAAGATTAATAAAGATAGAAGTAATCGTGTCGACCTTGCGCTATTTCTTAATGGAATACCAATTGTGATGATTGAGTTGAAAAAGCAGACTGCAGGACAATCAGCAAGGTTTCAGGGTACTAATCAATATAAGAACTCTAGAGATCCTAAGAATCTGGTTTTTGCATACAACAAGCGCAGTTTGGTTTATATTGCATTAGATGAGTACGAAGCGTATGTTACTACTGAGCTTGATAAAAAGGATAGTTTCTTTTTGCCATTTAATCAAGGTGGAGAGGATGGCTCTGCCGGAAATCCACCAGCTATAGAAGGGCAACATAAGACAAATTATATTTGGGAAGAAGTATTAAAGCGTGACATGCTTTTGAAAATAATCAGAGAATTGGCTTTTGAAGAAGTTAATAGAAAGTCAGGCAAGGCTAGTATAGTTTTCCCACGTTATCACCAGCTAGATGCAATAGTGAAGTGTGAAAAAGATTTTGATGATAATGGGGTCGGCGGTAGATATATAATCTGGCACAGTGCAGGTAGTGGTAAAACTAATACACTTGCATTACTTGCATTCCGTTTGCTATCAAAGCAAGAAATTAATACAGTTATTATAATAAGTGATAGAACTGTAGTTGATGGGCAGCTTAGAGATAAGCTTATAGCTGTAGACAATGGGGAAACACGTGTGAAATGGGCTGAAAATGATAGTAGCGAGCTCCTAAGATACATAAACAGTGGAAATATGATTGTAGGTACAACTCTGCAAAAATTTCCATTTATATTAGAGCAGCTTGCACAAAAGAAAGCTAAAGGATATGCGATTATCATTGACGAGGCACATTCATCTACTGCTGGTATGACTATGAGTAAGGTAAGCGAGACTTTTACAGGGAAAACTTTGAAGTATGCTATTGAGTCTGACGATAAATCTGAAGTGCTGGAAGATACAGATACTGTGCTAATGGGGCAATCTAATAAAATCAAAGCAACTTCTAAAGTTAGTTATTATGCATTTACAGCAACTCCGAAAAAAGAAACACAGGAACTATTTGGCACGCGTAACCCTAGAGGTAAAGAATGCTTTCATATATACTCAATGAGACAAGCTGTGGAAGAAGGGTTTATATTAAATCCATTAATGTGTTACAAGAACAAGAGAATGTTTTATGAAATTGACAAGCAAAAAGATAGTTCTAATGAGTATGATATCAAGAAATCAAAGAAAAAAATATGTAACTACATTTCATCGGATGATTCAGTAATTACAAAGAAGTGCATTGACATATTAGATGATTTCTCTGGAATTCGAATTAACTGGTTGGATGGGAAAGCAAAAGGCATGATAGTCACACCATCGAGATTGCATGCCGTAAAATACAAGGTTATAATTGATAGACTAATTGCAGAACGAAATTTAAATATAAAAACTATGGTAGCTTTCACAGGAAAAGTTGATTATGAGGGCATGTTATTATCTGAGTCTGATCTAAATAAAAACTATTCAGAAAAAGACATTCGAAAATTAATTGAAAATAATCCAGAGGTGAAACTCATTATTGTTGCTGATAAGCTACAAACGGGCTTTGATGAGCCATTACTTTGTTGTATGTATGTTGATAAGAGATTCAACAGTGCAGTTAAAGCAGTGCAGACCCTTTCTAGGATAAATAGGGGTTATATTAACAAGAAAACATTTGTGTTAGATTTTGTTAATAAGTCTAAGGATATTAAAGCGTATTTCGAATATTATTACAATAGCGAAATTTGGCTGCCAGAAGAAAATGAAACTAATCCAGACGAATTAATCAAAAGACAGGAAGAAATTTTCGCTTATGAATTATTTTCGGCTGCTAATGTTGCTGAGTATGGAGAGTATGTAAGATCAAAAAATGCTACAGAAATTGAAAAAATAATAAGTGATTCTAAGAACGAATATTTAAAGTTAGATGATGACAAAAGAAAATATTTCTTCAAGCTGTGTACAAGATTTATAAGATTGTATTATTATGTTGGAATGTTGATTGAAAGATGGGATGAGAAAATGCTACAGCTTTCTGATTTTTTAACAACACTATGCAAGGTTTTATACGAGAAAGAGTTTGGATTAGTTGTTAATCCTGAGGAGTATATAGATCTAAGTTCAGCAAGGTTAGTGCTTAAAGAAGATGAGCACGAAATCATACTACAAAAAAAAGAAATTATATTGCCAGCTGATACAGATATTATTGTGGTAAAAGATAATAAATATGCGTTTTTGGATGAAATAATACAGACTCTTAATGCTGTATTATCTGATGATGAGCGTGATGATGCCTGCTCTATGATTGATGCAATAGTATCCGATGTTGCAATTATAAATAAGGTAAAGGTTAATGGTTTAAAAGCAACAGGGGCAGTCGATGACAAGTTAACAGATTTTGTGTTAAGAAAGTTAGAAACATCCACAAATGGTGAAAGCGATTTTTATACTAAATTATTTAACAATCAGGATATGATGGAGCAAGTAATATCAAATGTCATAGAGCAAATTCAACGCATGAACTATGTTGGGTGATACTTGGTTAACACATCTCAAAGACGGTATTTATAAATCCATGTATAAAATAATATTCTACGTGTTGAGTGTTTTTAATGAAGGAGTTATTATAAACGGAAGGAATAGAGCAGATGTAAAGACTGGGGAAATGGTTAAAATAGTTTTAAAAGTGATCAACGAACTGGAAAGCTGGCAGCGGGAGAAGTTGCTAAATTGCTTGCTAATAGCAGTACTCCTCCGCATGGAATTAAAGTTATGCTAACGGATGGCAAAGTAGGTAGAGTGCAAGAGATCCTTTAAATTATAAGTTATCTATTATGTCTCTAATCCTTATTGCCCTATCTTTGATGTCCAAAGAGAAAATCTCTGTTGCAACATCTGCTCCGATGATGTCGGATAGGTCGAAGTTAAGGATAGCATTAGGTTTGTTTAACAGTAGTTCAAGGTATGGCTTGGGATTAATATATCTCGAGCCATTTTTGCCGTATATGCGAGCAGTTTCGCGAATCAATTCGCCTTGTACGGTATAGAAAGAGATTGTTTCATGAGTAACCTTAATTTGAATTGTTTTGTACGCAAGTGTAGGCGAAATGAAGTAGCTGATCTTATTATCTAAATATATTCTACCCATGTTGTCTAGTTTTCGTTTCTTTATAGAAGAAACTTCAAAAGGTATTTGTGGTAATGGATTAAGTTCATTTAAGTCCTCGAAGTGCATGTCGCAAATATTCTGCTCAGTGATATAATGCGCACGGTTGTGTAGTTCCGTTGCTCTGTCAAGTAAGAGTTTGTTAT
>CAMQSU010000028.1 GCA_947037025.1 uncultured Clostridia bacterium
TACATTCAAAGATATCGCATGAAAACCCCTGAGATGACATGAGAAACGCTTTAACGCAAGAAACCCCAATCGGCAATGCGTGCTTGGTAAGCATCGACACGGACTAAAACCATGGTAGAGCATTTTCCATGCCACATAAATTTTATGGTAGAGTAAATCGCAATTTCCTATTATTCAAAATGTATAAGTTATGCTATTATATGCCTATAAATGCCGTTAAATCATCAAATATTGATATAACTTGTGGTAAAGCACTTTCTTAGCACGAGCAAAATCACTAATTTAAATCTCGTTAGCAGCTCTCAAATCACCCTATTTTAGGGTGATTTTGGCTTTATGGTAGAGTAAATAGTAGAGTTTCTTGGTAAAGTGTTTCCTATGTCATATCGGCACGGCTAGTGCTTGAAACTGTCTTATCTTTTGAAATTACGGATATATTATCTTAATCTCCAGGTGTATTTAATTGTAATGCAGAGTATAAATATTGTAGTTTATGTGTTGTAAATTTGTTAAGTGATAAATGTTTTATACATTATAATTTCTGTTTGGACCTAGATGCATGCGGCACCATTCGCGAGCCGGGCGATAAATTATAAAACAATACCTATCGCTGATAAAAACTTTAGCAAGAGAAAATCAACAGTATTTAATTTAGTCTGATAATTCAAGATATGGAAAAAGCAAGAGAATGTGGATGTGAACACTATTATATCAATGTATATCATAGGCGTTCACTTGCTTATAAAGTGAGCGTGCTCAAGTAAAAGTATCGTTATCGATTTCAAAAGCGTCCTAGTATGGCGTTTTTTTGCTTCACGGTAGAGCATTTAGTAGTAAAAATTAATAATTTTTGCAAATCGTACAAAGTCACGAAAATTGGTTTGCGATACCTCAAGATTGCTTTCTTAAAATTTAATTTCTTCCTATAACGTTAATTTTTATATACTTTCGTAGGTTAATTTTTGAAAAAATAATTTAATTAACTTAAATATGAAGCAATTATTTCAATAATTCCAATAATTCATGCTTTTTTTACCCGAAAAATGTATATTTTTCATATAAAAGTGTAAAATTGTTTCTAAAAATCGTCAGCTATATACAAGTTATTTACTCGTTTCAAGCATTAAGTTTACAATATAGGTTTATTGTAAATGTTGAGATTGTTTTGCAGTAAATTCAGTTGTCACCTACTGCATAATGTTACAACTTACCGCATTGCTATTGACAATGGCTAGGTGTAATGATAATATGTTAATATATGGTAAATGAACTATTATGTTTTTGAGTGAAAATATTTGGGTATGTGGTGTAATCGATAATCAAATTTAATAAGTAGGTTGCAAATAATTATAAATAATTCAAATTATGTAATAAGTTAAATTTTATGAGGTGAATAATGAGTATGAAGAAAAAATTTAGCAAGGTACTGCTTTGCGTGATTATAGTTAGCCTTTGCATTACATGTCTAGTTGCGTGTGTTGCAAAAAACGAATATAAGATTTTTTTCAATGATGGCAATGACGTTTATGTGTCAATTGCAACAACAGATGGGGGATCTGATGTTATGCCTGATGACCCAATTAAGGAAGGCTATACATTTGGTGGTTGGTATCACGATAAAGATACGTTCAGTTCCAAGTTTGACGGTTCATTGTGTTTAAATACAAAATTGCTAATGGATGTTAATATTTACGCTAAGTGGATTAGTAATGAATATATTATAACATTTGATAGCAATACAGGAACTGAAATAAACAACACAAATGTTGTATTTGGTGAAAAGTTTGAATTTGATGTGCCTGTTAAGGTTGCTTATACATTTGATGGATGGATGGACTTAAGCAATGCTTTAATAACTGATGGAGATGGTATCGGTATTGAAGTTTGGTCAATTGCTAGTGATGTTGAGCTTACTGCAAAATGGTCTTTAAAAAAATATAATATTATGTATAATAATACTTTTAATGTTGAGAATGACAACGCCTACAGTTATACTTACGAAAGTCCAGAAATTGTTCTGAAAGTTATATCAAGAGGCGGTTATGTTTTTGATGGATGGTACAGTGATTCTGATTTTACACAAGAGGTTGAGTTAATATCTAGTGGAAGCCACATCGACTTAGACCTATTTGCGAAATGGTCTATAATAACCTATAACGTTAATTGCAAATTAAACGGTGGAACTCTTTTAGGGGAAAATCCATCTGAATACACAGCAGAGTCGGAATCTATTATACTGTCTAATGCAACTAGAGAGGGCTATGATTTTGATGGATGGTATACAGATGCAGAATTTAATAATAAAATAACAAGTATTCCTCAAGGTAGCTATGGTCATTTAGAGTTGCATATAAAGTGGGATTACATTTTAATGTTGGAATATAATAAGTCGATTACGAAGATTAGCAGCTTAAATAAACTAACGACTGATGTATTTGAAGCATCGCTCAATGGGATTGAAGGCGAGGTAGAAATGACAGCAAGTGTTATTGATGGAGTTTTTAAAGCTGGGGCAACTATATCAGTTCAGTTGTCTGGTGCTAAATACGGAATCACTAAAACTGTAGTTATAGAAAATATTAAAGTATATGGTAGCCCTACATTAGACACAATACATGGTATAACTGATATAGTTGTTGGTGATGGATATTATTACTGGATGCAGCCTAGTGATACTTTGTTGGGATTATTCAGTAATAGCACGGATAGCTTCGGGGAAAATATATCGAATATCGTTTTCGGGAGCGATCCTGAGATCAAAGAGGCGGAAATTTTAAATATTAATGTAACTATCACAGATGCAGCTGGAAATATTACTACTGATACAATTGATATATTAGTAAGTAATATGATGCCTACCGCAGTATCTGTTAACTTGTATTTTGACGGTGATTTAGTGGGAACATCGGTATTGATTTCAGGGTTTATATATAGCTTGCCAGTGCCTGATTTAACAATATGTGAAGTATTCTATGGTTGGAAAAAGGGTGATGATCTTATAACAAACGCACAAGGCGATAGTCTTGGAGTGTGGACAGGAGTAAGTTCTGACATCGATGCAAGATTTACATCGACACATACAGCTAATGCAGATTGCGTATGTACAAAGTGTGGGAAGGGCGATATCCACACGATTACGGAAGGTATTTGTTATTTGTGTATGGATAGTAAAGGTCGATATGTAGAGGACGATTACGTTTATTTTGGATATTATCCACAAGATATAAAAGAATCTAATATTTCTGTTAGCAGTGTTGCCGATGAAGACGGATATTTTATTGGAAGTGATAGCGAAAAATATGCAAAGGTAATATCAAATCCATATGAACAAGGGTATAAGTTTAGTGACAATGCTGTTGTGGCTAGCGGTGTAACAAATTACTTTAAGGTTATGCCAATCAAATGGCGCATATTAAGCAATAGTAATGGTAATGCATTGATTGCATGTGAAACGATAATAGATAATCGTGATTACGGTTTATCACTTGACGCAGCAGATGAAATAAATTACGATTGGGGCATTAGTGGAATGCGAGCATTTCTTAATAATGAGTTTTATGATAAGGCATTTAACACTATGCAAAAAAACCTAGTTCAGGAAACATACCTAGAATATGAAAACGTAATGGAAAAAATATTGTTGCTGAACTATCCAGATATACAAAATCCCGATTATGGGTTTTCAACTCCAGAGTCTACGAATAGACTTACTAGTGATTACACAAGAAGCACTGGAGCATACATGTATACCAATGAATATTATGGGTATGGAATATGGTGGAATAGAATATACATTACGCAAACCCGCGATTCATTATACAACGCTAGAGTTGGTGGAATCACACCAGTTTCTTCGGGAATAGTGGTAAAAGAACATTGGGGCATTTCGCCATCAGTGACAATTAAAATCTCGTAAACATTATCATGTAATATAATAAAAAATAAAGATTGCAATAGATAATCAATAGGATTTCTTTTTAGATATAAGGAGTAGAATTATGAGTAATATTAAATATAAAAAGTTTAATAAAATATTAGTAATAGTAGCTGTAATAGCAGTGCTATGCACTGGGTTTGTCTTTCCAGTTGTAATGGCAGATGGTAATAATACTAATGTGTCGCACGCGTCAACTAGTAATATAGTTGCTTTGAATAGTATCATCGATGAGAAAAATTTAAGATTCACCGACACTGATTTTTTGACATATCCAGAGGGGAAGTCAGATAGCAAATTAATACAAGACTATCCAACTTATGTAGAAAATAGATACCCACACGGGGAAGAACTCCTTGCTAATCTACCTGATGAGCAGATATTTAATATTATACCTCAAGAGGTATTTATAATGCTTATGAATACGCCAGGTGAATATTCTTATATCGGTTTACAATATGGATATTATGTAAGTCGTACTGCTGAGAACAATACATTTATGGTATACATATTTGACACAAATATTAGGGCAAGAGATGCTGGTGGCAGTGCAAGTGCAACGGATTTTGCAAAAATGAGTATAAGTTTACTTTATTATGAGGAATATCAGTATAAGTATAATTCAATCTCTAATAGCGGCGTAGCATCAATAATGATGACGGCTGAAATTAGGGATGAGATACATTCAGGCATGGGCCCAGGCGGTTCAAATACTGATGAAGAATTTGCGTTCTATGCATATGAACAATATTCTAAGAATAATGATATGTACATGAAGGATATTGCATTTGCAGGGAATATTTTCAATAAATATCATGCTAATATAGGTCAGGAAAATTATATGCCAAAAGAAGATGATGGATTATATATGATTGGAACGACGACTAAATATTCTGGAGTTAGTAATAGAACGGATGGTGCTTGGCAACCTATACAAAATCTTGCTGGTACAGCTTTAGGGTTAACTCCCATAGGTCCTATATTAACTATTGCGGATTCGTTAAGTCAGGTAGGAAAGTTTTTTGGCAATTTGATAAAAGAAGGGGATGTAATAACTAATGAAAATTTTACTCCTACTGAAATTAAGGATGAAAGGACTAGGGATGATCAAGTTGATGCTTATGGTCATACATTGAAAAATGGTAGAGTAGGAATATATTCTGATAATAGTAATCCGATATTGTTTGGTATGCCGAATATGATAGGTGGTAAATTGAAGCCAAGATATGTGGAGAATGAATTTATCTTAACTTCTAATCAAGCATGGGAAGCGGAGTTCATAGGCAGTGTTTCTTTTGAATTAGTAAGTAAGGATAGTAGGGGAGATATAAGCGAAGTTGCAGAAATAAAATCAAATAATTATAGTATGGATCTTAATGAAGGCAAGGAGTCTGACGTTTTTGTGTTGGAGGAAGGAATGCCGCAAGAAGTTAATCTTGCCCCAAATGTAACAAAGGCGTATGCATTTACTGCTCCTAATTCGGGCAACTTTGAATTTGAAGCGTACTGCAATGTTGACTGCATTCATACTCATTCTTGTAATGCTATGATCACATTAGATTTGGGCAGCGGAAATATTGAAAATAGTGTTGATAAAAAAGTTAAGGTTTATTTAAATAAAGGCGAAAAAATTGTTGTTAGCACTAATATTGTAGAGGCAGACGAAGTGGCTAGCTATAATATATTAGCAAAGTATGTTAACTATCAAGCGAGTGTAGACGGGGATGTTGATTCGTTTAATCAAGTAGGAAATAACGATTGGTCTTATATTGAGCTAGATGTATTTAAAACTGCAGGATATAATTTTACTTTTTCGTCAACTGAATTGATAAAAGTTGAGTTGTTTGAAGCGTCTGAGATAAATGATGGACAGCCAATATTTTCTGCGGATCTGAAAAATTCGACAAGAGTAAGTTCTAATAAATTAGATCACTCATTAGCTGAATTTTTGAATAAAGAAAAATATATAGTTAAGGTTACATCTTATAGTCCTACTACAATAGATTTTAAAGTGTCAAGTGCTGAGGAATTAAACTTTGATGAAAAATATACAAATGTAGGAGATAATCAAACTTTCCTCAAGACGTCAATTTATAGTGACACTAAATTGTTAATTGAATCAAATAGTTCACTCTTATTTGAAATATATAATGAGTTTGGCAGAGAGTTAGAACTTACTGTTTCTAGTGGTATTAGCGAAGTTTTTCTTGCTAGTGGTGAATATTATATAAAGGTAATAGGGAGTGGAGAGTATAAATTTATAAAAGAAATAGAATCATTGTATTTTGGTGAAAACCAAATATCCACTTTTCATGAAGAAGGCGAAAAGATGATGACTTTATATAGTCCAACTGATTTTGTCGTAAGCATTAACTACTCTAGCAATTTATCTATAGAAATTTATGATAAGTATAATGTTTTAATTAGCGACTTAAGCAATATGGATATAGTTCAATCTGAAACATACTTTGTTAAAATCAAGCTAAATTCAGGTATTAATGGTGTTATTAATATTGATGTTGATGGTGTAGTTCCTGATGAATCTGAAACAGAGCAAATTTCTGGAACTATCTGTAATAATGGATACACAGTTGTTGAATACACCCCAAGCATAAAAGGTTATTATAATCATTTTGTTAGTCCAAAATTAAACTACGAAGTGTATAATCAACAAATCAATCAATTAAAGGATTCAGTGCAGTTTGCATATGGTCAAAATTACTTTATCAAAATATATGGTAATAGTGGTGAGCAATTTCACCTTACATTTGTAAACACCGAAAATAGGGTTATGATTAAAGACTTGAATATGGTCAAAAATAACGAGGCATATTCTTTTGTTGTTAATCAATCTAGCCTGTTCTTGTTTAAAGGCTTTAGAGCTGATTTCAAAATTGACATAATAAATTTTAACGGAGATATCATTTGTAGTGATCTTAATATAGTCGGTGGCGCAAATGTAGAGCTGCAAGTTGGTAAATATTTAATTATTCCAAATATGGCTAACGCAAGCGATTGGTTATCTATTAATGATAAAAATATTACACATGATGATAATCAGTTGAAATTAGATACTAATGCCACTGATGTAGGCTTAGCTGCAGGTGATAGTAAGCGATTATATTATGAGGCTGATGTTACTGCTATTTATTATTTCGAGTTTAGTATAAACATAACGCAAGATATTTTTAGGGTGTATTACAATGTTGGAAATGAAATGATATATATGGACCTTGTTAGAGATAAAAATAATCCGGAAATATTTGTTTTTGAACTGATTCAAGGTACTACATATTTTTTCAACATAGAGAATTATACTGATATTATATATGATTTTGATATCAGTTTATATAGACCTGGGAAAATACACACATTAGTTATAAATAATAAAGTCATTTATGATGAGAGTGATGAAAATATTACTACAATTGAATTGCAATTCATCATTGGAGAAACATATTCAATAACTGCTGATTTTTTCTATTATTGTACTAATACTCCTTTGACTATAAAAACTGAATTTGATAACGAGGTAAATGATTATTTTACAATAGATAGTAAAAATAATATCACAGCGATTTTTAATCAAGATAATCTTGATACTTCGTTAAAGCCGACATTTACCGTGTCTACAGCTTTAAGTCATTTTGTTATCCATGTACAATTGATTGCACCTTACACAGTGACATCAGGTATATCAGGAAATGATTTGAGTATGACTATAAATAATGTTGAAAATGTCAGTGTAATGCTTCCAATAGGGTCTACAATTACAACAGGTATTGAACTGAAAAGAGGGTCAATGGTTAATAATAGAGTTGCAGAAGACTTCAAATTTGAAATGAGCTTTATGGAGGATTCATATCAATATAGCTTCAAGAATGATTTTCAATTTACAGATGCTGAAACTGGAGTTGCAATTTATGTTAAAATAAATTGTGGTAAAGAAAGTTTTTTAGAATACGAGCTTAACAATACTTTAGAAACTATGCAATTTAAGGGTGGTACTGCGTCATATGAAGAAAATAGAGTATATATTAACTTAGGGACTACTGTAAACATATTTAATGTTACGCTTGCAAAAGCTGTCGAAACTGTCATTATAACAGATGTGTTATCGGAAAGAGTATTTAGTGCTTTTAATTTTGTTATTAATAAGGGCTCAAATGATATACTAATTTATGCTGAAAAATTAAATTGGAAAATTAAAACTACTAACAACTATGCAATAACTAGTGAAAGAGATAATACTAAAATCAAAATTGATGGTGATGTAATGTTCTCGGGTGAGGCTAAACTATCATTAATTAAAGCCAAAAATTTATCATTAAGTGGAGAGGGTTCATTTAATGTGATTGCTGAAACCGAAAATCTATATACGAAAACAGGTAATAATGGTATTGCAGGTATATCCGCTGATTCATTTACGTTATATGAGGATTCTAATCTAAATGTTAAAGTGCAGGGCGGCGATGGACACTACGGCAAAGATGGAGTAGATTTGGACGGCGGCACGCGCAATGGTATGGATGGCGAAAATGGTGGCACTGGCGGCACTGGCGGTGTTCCAATCGTTTGTGCAAGTTATTATAATTACAGTGATTCCGTTGTGCATTTAGTATATGGTGATGGTGGACATGGCGGCTACGGTGGTGATGCCGCTCATGGTGCTCATGGAGCCGAGGGTAAAAGCGGTGCTCCCGGCGAACGTGGGCAAGATGGTGGCAATGGCGGTGCTCCAGGAGATGGTGGAAGTGCTGTAGTATGCAATACGAAGTTTTTTAAAGGCGTTACAGTATCAGCAGGGGCAACTGGACCTTCAGGTGGCATTCATGGCCATGGTGGAGATGGTGGCAACGGCGGAAATGGTGCAAGTTGGCGCACTGGGAGCGCTATTATATCATCAGATGGTGGCGCTGGCGGAAATGGAGGTAAAGGAGGGGGTGTTTATCCCACTCCAGGCAATGGCGGTAACGGTGGAAATGGTGGAAAACCGGATCCTTATGCGATTAGCGGAAAAAATGGTGGAAACGGAGGACAAGGGTATAATGGAGGTAATGGCGGAGACGCTACAAAAAATGTTATGCTTGAACATAATCATGGAAAAGGAGGCAATGGTGGACTTTCACATGGTGGTAACTATTATATCCCTAGTAGTGCTGGTTATGCATTGTATTATAGCTCGGGTGGAAAATTAACAAACGGGGAAAGTTTTTATCAAGGACTAAAGGGAGAGAATAAAGGATTTGGTAGCGAGGTTGCTTATTCTAAATGATAATAAAATATCGCTAAATATATATAATACATAAATTAAAATTTATGATATACACGCAGCACTACTAGGATTATGCAATCCTAGTAGTGTTTTTATGTATATTTATTAATTTAATGTATAACATGCAAAAATTTAGACTATTTTATACTATATTATACTAATTTATACGAAACTATTGACAAATTGTATTGTTATTGATATAATTAGAATAATAATGGAGGTAAAATATGGGCACAACGAAATTGTTTGAGAGGTTAGTGACTAAATTCTCAATAAAGGTTAATGACTTAGCTAGGTATTTAGAGATATCAAAGGCATCAATTTATAATTATAGGAATTTGGAGGAGTTTTCACAGATTCCAAATGACAAGCAGTATAAGATTTTCTACTTATTTGACAAAATGAATGAGGTAGAGCTGCAATTATTGCTAGATGAAAACGACAACAATATGTTAAAGAAATATTCTGATAGAATCGATGCTATATTTGCAGAGCATTCGGCGCCTATAAGTAATATTTCAACAATGGGAAAGGTTTCAGCAATAGCTGATATTGATAAGCTAGATAATTTAGACGAATTATCAAAAAAAATTGTGCTTTCAAAAGTAAGTGACATCCTTGCTAAATTACATGATATTGATGTAAAAGGATTTGCAGACTACTTGGATATCTACAATTTTCATTTAGATAGTAGGAGGAAATAAAGATGGATAATATATATGAATGTAGTTATCACGGAGATAGGATGCAATTGTATGCGTATGTAATTGGGCGTATGGAAGAAGAAACAGCTAAGTATGAGTTTATGCGCGGCTCATACCCTCTTGTTTGTTTGCCGACTGGTTTTGAGCATGTGTTTAAATTTGCAAGAGATATTGATCCTAGCAAGGTTAAAGGCGTAAGTGTGTCATGCGATGATCGACATGTTTCTATTACTTATAAAGTGGATGACAATGGTGATTATGAAGTAAAAGTAAAGTCTAAAAAAATAACTAAAGAAATCTGCTATATTAATTTCAAGATAGATATAGACGAGGGCAGAGAGAGTGGAAGTGTTATTTTATTATTGCCAATTGTCTTTATTATTGACAACGTAGAATATAATAAATTGGAAAATATTGATATTAATGAAGATAGTATCTCTAAACGTAATGTTCCTTGTGTTATAGATGATAGTTTTTCTATAGATTGTTCTGATGAGAATATTAAAATCAATAAAGACGGGTCTGAATACCATAATGTGAATCGAGGATATAATGGATATAATACAAAAGTTGATGATGTTGATATTTGGATGGCTGATAAGAAGGAGTACTGTTTAGAGTCAAGAACTTTGAGGTTAAACAAGATAGAATTTACTGGTAATGGTTGTGATAAGTTGATTGTTTTAAAAGGAGATTTGAATAGTCAGTCTAGATATATAAGCAAGGATGGCAAACTAAGGTCGAAAATTACTGACCGCAACGCACGCCAAGACAAACTAGTAATGTATGTATTAAATACCTCGAATGTAGATAAGTATGAGTTTATGACTGATGTTACAATTAATAATAAATTATCACTTCTGCCTGTCCGTGGAGGTCAGGGGTATGTAGGACTAACATTGTTTTGGGATAAGCAGGAGAGTGCTGCTAGCTACACTGTTGAGTTTTATAAAGCTACTGCAGGTGGCGCAACTTTAGGTGATGGCGACTTTGCAGTAAACTACAACTTTGCAATAGGTAGATGTGATATGTATTATAAGATATCAGATAAAGCATTTTTGATTAAGGATGTGCAATTCATGCTTAAAGATACTGTAGATAGAAACAAGTGTTATTATAGTCTTATGGACTTACCTGCAGGTTATTATGTTGCAAGAGTATTTGCTGAAGATAGATCGGGAAATATTATATATAAAAGTGAAGTAAAAGCATTGAGCTTATAATTTAAGGAGAGAAATAATGAATAAAATTGAATATAAAATTGGTAGCATTAGCGAAGGCATATGCGTAATGTGGAAAAAGGAAGCTTCCGCAGTAAGTTATAAAGTGGAAGTTCATGCTCAAATTGGTTCAGAAAAAGTATGTATAATAGAAGCTTATGTGGATAGAGATAATAGAGTTTACTCTGTAGATAAACTATTAAGTGGAACTTATGCTGTGAAAATAATGGCCGGAAATAAATCTGGCGATGTTATTGCCGAATCAGGTCTGTTAGGTGTTGCCGTTGAAAGTTTTGGTGAGTCTATTGTAGAGAGGTTAATTCATGCGATAAGATATTGATCAAATGAAAAAATGAAAAGGAGTATTAAAATGAATTTAAAATGTGGTGAATGTGGAAATGGAATAATGGCGTATTGGGAAGGGGTAGAAGAAGCATATTCCTATAAGGTAATATTATATATTGATGACAAAGATGTTGAAACAGTATATGTTGACAGGCTGAAGAAACGTCATGCTTTTACTGACCTTGTTTATGGATTAGAATACCATGTATCGGTTTCGGCTATGGACAAAGCAGATAATATCATTGAGCAGTCGTGTATGACAAGATATTGGCTAACTAATTGTACTATAAACACTGATGTATAAATAGAATTAGCAATAAACATAATAAGGAGAATGATATGAGAAGTTATGAAAGAGAGATTGAGACACTAGTTAAGGCTGGTGCTAAAGTGATAGAGGTTGCCTCTTATGAATGGCAGCGTGTGCATGGGTTCGTCAATGACGTAGCCGATGTATTAGATTGTAGTTGGTATACTTGGAGCAGTGTGTTTGGTATTAAAAAATGGGATGACAATAAATTCAAAATTATCAATCCTGACATATGTACATTACCTGCTGCTATGGACTTTTATCTGCAAGCAAAAGATGACATGATATTGATAATAGAGGATTTTCATCCACATGCTGAGGCTGGACAACATGCTAATATTAGGTATATTAGGGAGATGATGCGTCCGGAAAGTTATGCAAATAACACATATAAAAAAGCTATTATTTTATCATCACCAAATAAATTTATACCAGATGAATTATCAAAAGAATTACCAGTTATTGAAGTCGATTTGCCTGATATAGATACTCTTAGGGCAATAGCAGAAGATGTAGCAAAAAGAGAGTGTAAAGATGAATGCATTGATCACAAAATTACTGCAAAATTATTGCAGTCGGCACTAGGACTTACCGTTATGGAGGCAAGGCTAGCTTTTGCAAAAGCAATAATTACTACGCGTCAGTTAACTGAAGAAGAGATACCGCTTATCATAGCTGAGAAAGAGCAAATAATTAAGAAAAGTGGGTTATTAGAATACTATCATCAAAAAGAGGATTTGCAGTCGATTGGTGGACTTGATAACTTAAAAGATTGGATTAAAAAGAGGGGTAATGCTTACTCAGAGAGGGCGAAGGAATTTGGTCTTACAACTCCACGTGGTGTGCTTTTACTAGGCGTTCCAGGGTGTGGAAAAAGTTTGACTGCTAAAGCTATAGCTAATGAATGGCAGTTCCCTTTGCTTAGGTTTGATTTAGGTAAGGTGTATGGTGGTATTGTTGGCGAGAGTGAGCGTAATATTAGATATGCTCTTGATGTTGCGAAAACTATTTCGCCATGCGTTCTATGGATTGATGAAATTGAAAAAGGACTAAGCGGATCACAGTCTAGTGGAAGAACTGATGGCGGAACTAGTGCTAGGGTGTTTGGTACATTCCTTACATGGATGCAAGAAAAAACGGAGCCAGTTTTCGTTGTTGCGACAGCTAATGATATCAGCCAGTTGCCTCCAGAGTTGCTTAGAAAAGGTAGATTTGATGAGATTTTCTTTGTGGACTTGCCGTCAAAAGAGGAGAGGACTAACATATTCAACATTCATCTGAAAAATAAAGGAAGGGATGCTAAAGAGCTGAATATTGACCTTGATAAAATCGTTGAATCTACAGAGGGATTCTCTGGCGCTGAGATTGAAGAAGTAGTATCTGAAGCATTGTTTTTAGCTTTTGATAAGCAGCAAGATAATGTAACATCGGAAAATATTGTTGACTGTATTGAGGCGACTTGTCCATTATCTAAAACTATGTCAGAGACAATTATGAACCTGCGTAAGTGGGCAGATAAAAGAGCTAGGCTTGCAAGTAATGATAGCCCTGCTGAGGTTAAAGAATTGCCGGAAGATGTACCAATGTTAGAGCAGGAGTTTAGTAATCCATTTATAAAGAGCAAGACAAAATGAGAGAAAAAATAAAGGATAAAATAATAAATAAATCGTTTGTAAATGAATTTAATCATGGTCATTTAGTATTTGATAAATCTAGGATAACTAGACTAGCAAATTCTGTTAATGATAGGGTTATTATAGATGCAATTACAAAGGGGATTAGATATGCTGATAGCATAAAAATTTCAGTTAATTCTAAGTGTATAGCAAGGCAAATATTAGATGAATTAAGCTGGCTGCGTAATAGCTCTAATGATGCTGATTATGTTAATATTAAAATATCAGTATCTAGTGATATGCTAATGAATGAATATTCGAAATATGTAGGTAATATATCAGTAGATAAATCTATAAATTATAGTAGTATCAATTTTGCAATTGATAAGAAAATATATACGTATTTTATAGGAGATAACTATAGTCTTATTAATAGCCTTATCACTAAAGATGAATTAATAAAAACACTGTCAAAAAGTATTGAAATTATCATCATAAGAGACGATAATATAGTAAGCGATGAAGTAGCTAGCCTAATAGATTTTTGCGATAAAAAAAGTATAGCAGTTTCGCTAATTATTAATCCCGAAAATTACGATGAAAACATCTACAATAAAGCGATGAACTGTAAGGTAAATTTGTCAATATATGATAAGGAAATACTTAATTCAGTTTATGCAGTAATTGATATGAATTTAATGCAATTAGTAACAATAGATGATAAATACACTTTGATTGAGGTGGATGGTATTGAGTTTAGTGAAATATACACTTTGTCACGATTGCAAAAAAATATTAGTATAGAGAAAATTCAAAGCAAGTATTTGCTAACTAATAATACTATTGAAAAACTCGAAATTAAACCTGCTAAAATCGTAAAAAATGTTGTCGTATCTAAAGATTATAATTCGTTTGAAAATGAAAATTTTGATAAATCATTTTATAATCAACATAATGAATTTTGCGATTATAAAACAGTTGATTATTCAACATGTTTTACGCCGCCAATTTTACCTGGAAAAGCTTTAATTTTTACAGGCTATAAGGTACTAGAAAATATTGCTTCTGATTGTATTGAAAACATCAATATGTTAGACGAAAAATCGAAAAATAATGTTGCTAAAATTACTGCATTAGACGAGAAAAAAATATTAAATAAATATATCGATATTATCAGAAAAATATTATGTTTAATTAATGAATGTAAAGGCAGAAATTTTAATTTTTATGTGTTGGAAAATATTGAAATTTTAAATAATAATATTGCTATAGCAAAGGAACAAATTATATCTTGTTTAGCGAATGTTTTTATGACTCAAGCCGCTGGAGTTTATGATGGCAAATTGAATAAAATAGATCTAGAAATAAGTGATAAAACTAAACTGATTAATGAACATTTATTAAGCCTTGAAAATCCTGAAGAAAATCAGAGCAGGCTGAATAATAAGATTAAGCGACTAAGTGAAGACATAGATATACTCAATAAGCTAAGGCTGAAGCAGTCAGGCAATGTAGAAGATCTCACTAGTACTAATCGTAAGACATTCATTGATAAAATAGCAAAGTATATTGATGGTGATATCTCGAAAAAATTAAACAATATAAATAGCGATACTATCGGAAAAGTCTTATCAAGCAACGAGGGATCACATATTAGTATAGAGGATGAAATCTTTTCTGTTTTAGGTTATTTTATACAGTCGTTTGACGCCTTGAATAAGTTAAGAGAACAAGTAGTAAAACTTGACTTGCCTAGAGTTGGAGTGTTGTTTACTATGGATAAAAGTATAATGCTTGCTATCCAATATTATGATCAGGTTGATAGTGCAAAAGATATCGTAAAAGATAAAAATTACACATTATGTGTTGAGAGGTGATAGATGAGTACAACAGCTAAGTATATAGTAGAAAAAATCAGAACGGTGGAGCTTGATACGTGCGATAGTTTAAAAAAAATTCAAAGCACAATCCAGTTGCTAGCAAGTATAGTCGAAAATAAACTTGAAAAATTATCTAATGTAATCACCGCGTGCGATGTCGCAGTGGTAGAAGATAGACTTTTGATACGAGATGGATTAGGAGTTGTAAAAAACCTACAAGGAATATTAGTTGATTATGGTTTTGTGGTAGATGTTGTAGAAGAAGATACATATTTAGTAGGCGAGGAATTGATGGAGTTTATTGTATATTTACAGTCTAGTATTACTCTGGAAAGCATTGTTGGCAAGATATTTAGCACTGACCGAAAGCTTCAAAAAAAGCATAGTAATATGAATGCAAAAATCACAAGGTTTACTGGACTAGATGAGTTGCGTTCAGAGCGAGTGCTAGCAGATATAATAGCAAAAGTTTTGAGCGGCGAAAGTATAGAGGTTGATGAGATTGATACGGTCGAGGAAACCTACTATGATGATAAGTTTCGAGGTTCTGAGCGTGTATGCTCAACTAACAAATTGACGGAATATGATATGGCGTTGAGCAAGCTAAAAAAGGCATTGATTGCGCAACAGCAGAAAGCATCGAGAGATGTTATGAAGGGGACTACAACGGTATTAAAGACAAGAGCGGAGCAAATGGGATATACAGTAACCACAGTAAAAACAAAAGACCGAGTTGAATTAGTATTGGTAAGGAGCGTATAATGAATGAGGAAAAGATAGTAATAGAAATAGGTGAAAATGGAGACATCAAAGCAGAAACTTTCGGAATGGAAGGCGCGACATGTATGGATGAGCTTAGTAAGCTAATGCGAAACCTTGCGACTGTAGTAGACGTGGATAACAAACCAGAGTTCTATGAAAATAAGATGGTTACAAAAACCAAGCAGAAAGTAGGACTATGATTAAATATGCGGAAATTAGCACGGAAGAAAATGAAGTGTTATATGGACCTGGGCGCAGAATAGTAATATGGGTACAGGGCTGCTCATTGAAATGCAAAGGCTGCACAAGCCCGCAGTTTTGGGATTATGACAAAGGCAAAGAAATAACTGAAGAAGAATTAATTGAGCTTTGCATATGCGATGATTTGGAGGGGATAACATTCCATGGCGGAGAACCGATGGAGCAGAGTGACAGTTTGCTATATGTCGCGGAGCGGATATTGCCGAAAGGAAAAAACGTCGTATGTTTTACAGGTTATGAAGTTGAGGAATTGAAGCGCAGCTCGCAAATTGCATTGGCTTCTATCAGTGATATATTAATAACGGGAAGATATGAAGAATCAAAGCGGAATGTATATTTGCAATTTAGAGGTTCAACAAATCAAAAGGTTTTGTTTCCATCAGGCAATTTCACTGACTATAAGTTGTTAGATGGTCAGAATGTATCTGCAATTAAAATCAGTAACGATGGAGATTTGGTCTATAACGGATTTATTGATCCTAATATGGTCGACCTCATTAAAAGTATAGTGGGCGATAATTGATTTAAATTAAATAGATAAAATGAAACTTGCATGAGGCAATCGCTCATGCAAGTTTTTTTATAATAGGAGGTGAAATAATGTAGAATCAAAGTGAGTTATAAGATATAAGATTAATACGCAAAGGAGGATAATAAATGATTGGAAGTGAGAAGTTTAAGATGGTAAAAGAGCTGAGTGGGTTAGGTTTGAATACTACTCAGATATCGAAAAAAATGCAAATGGATTATCGAACGGTACAGCGTTATATATCGATGACGGATGAAGAATATGAGAGTATCGGGCGAAAGACAATATCGGGGCTTGAGCATTATCGGGATTACATACTAGACATTATAAAAGTATGCCCACAAGTAAGAGAGACAAATTTGCTGTATCGGCTTAGGGAGGCTTTTCCTGAGTTTAACTATAAGCGAGCAACATTCTATAGGTATGTGAAGTTGCTCAGGGAACAGACAGGATATGTGCAACATGAAGTAGCAAGGCGGC
>CAMQSU010000029.1 GCA_947037025.1 uncultured Clostridia bacterium
CCAACAGATCAAAGAATGCATATGTTGCGTAACCAAGTTTCAGAGTTTTTATGGTACGGACGTCTAGAGACAACTCTAGATCGTGCTAAAGAAGTTCGTAGAATTGCTGAGAAATTAGTAACTCTAGGAGTTAGAAGCTATGAGGACGTAGTGTTAACTACTAAAACTAAAACTAACGCTAAAGGCGAGAAAGTTGCTGTCGAGTTCAAAAACGACGGTACTAAAAAGCTTTGTGCAAGAAGACGACTTATGTCATTCCTTCGTGACCTTCAAGAGTTACAAGGCGACAAAGAGAAAAAGTCTGAGTACAAAGAGAGAACTCGTGACATTAAGCACCCACTTGTAGAGAAAATATTTAATGAGTACGCTCCTAAATATGCTACAAGAGAAACTGAGTTAGGCAATGGCGGAGGATACACTCGTATTCTTAAGCTAGGCGCTAGACGCGGTGACGCTGCTGAAATGGTTATTTTAGAGATGATCTAATAATGCCTTTGAGCATTATAATAATTTAAAGTAAAATGGGCGGATACGTAAGTATCCGCTTTTTTTGCACTGAAATAACATCGTATTATTAATATATTGTTAATTGACAAATACTGAAAAATATGATATAGTAGATATAATAATGGTTTTAAGGAGAAATAAGTATATGAAAGCATACGCTATAAGTATTGATAAACATTACGGAGCAGGTAGCATACCTGAAAAGCTTGAAAAGATTGAAGTTAGCTGCTTTAAGAGTGATT
The DNA here is from genome assembly GCA_947037025.1 of uncultured Clostridia bacterium. Taxonomy (GTDB): domain Bacteria; phylum Bacillota; class Clostridia; order Christensenellales; family UBA3700; genus MGBC100798. The sequence continues at coordinate 750 of CAMQSU010000029.1, forward strand.
ATATATGGAGTAGAATGCATGTAAGTTGCGATGGAAAATCAACTTTTGACATCAATGTATCTGCATTTGCAAATGAGAAAGACGAATCTACTGACGGGATAAATGTGCAAGTTTATTACGAGCACAACGTTAGTGCATTTGTTGGAAATGCTGGTTATCAGCGTAATCCTAAAAATCAAATTATACCTGAAGGAAACCGCACAACTATCGGCGATAGTATTCAAAAAGTTGCAGGTAATAGCATTGAGGTGGATGGTTATGTTAATATTTGGCTAAAGATTATCACTGATGAAAGTGTTGCAGCTGGTAAATATACAGCTAAAATTGCTATAGGTAATCAGGAAATCAATATTAATGCAAGCGTAATAAACTTAGTGATGCCAAAGGCTAGTGAGTATGACTTTAGAGTAGAGTACTGGCAGTATCCGTTTAGTTTATCTGACTATTATAACGTTGAGCATTTTTCTAATGAACATATAGAGATAATGAAAAATTATCAGTCATATTATCAATCACTTGGTGGTCGTGAAATCACTGCAACAATAACTGAAGAGGCTTGGGGTGGTCAAACTTACGGCAAAGGCGAAATGAAATATCCATCAATGGTTAAGTGGACAAAACTTAAAAGCGGAAAGATGGTTTTTGACTATTCAATATTTGATAAGTGGGTTGCTCTCAACAGAGAAGTTGGCGTAAATGGCGGTGTAATTTGCTATAGCATGATTAAATGGGGGGGTAAAGTATTTTATAATGATGAGGCATCTGGCAAGATGAAATTTGTTAAAGCACCATTATGGAATATGCGCAAGTATAAAAAGATATGGACTCCGTTTGTAGAGAGCTTTATCAAGCACCTTGACGAGCAAGGAACGTTTGACAGTACATATTTAGCATTTGATGAGCGTCCAAAAGTGGAAGCAGTTATCGAGTTCATCGAGTCATTTAGTAATAAAGACGGCAAGAAGATTAACCTTGCTGGAGCATTTAATGGATACAAAAGAGAGAGCAAGACATTCAATAAAATTGAGCAAGTTTCAGTGCATATAAACGTTGCAATGAAAGATAAGCAGCAGTTTTCGCAAGTCGCTATAACAAGAAAAACTGAAAATCGCATAACAAGCATGTACACAGCAACTGACTCTTTTCCTAATAGCTTAGCGGTAAGTATGCCAGTGGAAAATTACTGGTCAGTATTATATGCTTATAGCTTAGGTTGCAATTGTTTCTTAAGATGGGCTTATAATGCTTTTGTTGAAAAACCCTTAGAAGATATAACTCACTGGTCATATCCAGCGGGAGATTGCTTCCTTGTATATCCATCAATTGACAGCAATGATACTAAACCATATCCATCGATTAGGATGATTGGTCTTGATATGGCTGTTCGTGACGTAAATAAATTAGAGTATATTAAAAAAATTAGACCTGATTTAAGCGCAAATATTGATACATTACTTGCGGGTATCGTGGATGATTACAAATGCACTAAGCATGTACATAAATCTGATAATAACACTAATACAATGAAACTTTTAGAGATTGACCCTTGCGATAAAGAGCGGATTGTTAAAGATGTAGAATTGTTAAGAGCCGAGATACTAGAGATTTATAACAAATGCAATTAATCATTTTGTAAGATTAACGGCGTAAAATTAAAAAAATATAAATTTGATATTGACAAACTGTCGATTACATGGTAGAATAAGGTAATATATTAAGTAATACAATAAATGAAAAGAGGCGACATAATGCAAAACAATATTATCAAAAACAACAGCTTACTACTGCTAAACATTATTAGAAACAATAATGCGAGCGTTTTGCTATAGGAATTTTGGTATATAATAAGTTTATATAACTACCTTACTAGCAAAGTAAGGTAGTTTTTTTTATAGGAGAATTAATTATGAATCATAACAAATATAAAAGAGGGTATTTTATGCCAAAGCAGATAAGCTATGACTGGGCGTCGAAGGAGTATATAAACAAAGTTCCTACATGGTGCAGTGTTGATCTTCGTGATGGAAATCAAGCATTAGTTACGCCGATGAGCCTAGATGATAAAATCAAGTTTTTTGCTATGCTCGTTGAGATAGGATTTAAGGAAATAGAAGTAGGTTTTCCTGCAGCATCTGACACGGAATTTGACTTTGTGAGAGCTCTTATTGAGGATGATTTAATACCTGATGATGTTACAATTCAAGTGCTAACTCAAGCAAGGGAACACATAATTGAGAAAACTTTTAAGGCTCTTAAAGGAGTAAAATCTGCGATTGTTCATGTATATAATAGCACGTCATTTGCACAAAGACAGCAAGTTTTTAAAAAATCTAAGGATGAGATTATAAAGCTAGCAGTTGACGGTGCGACAATTGTCAAGCAGTTGGCTGCAAAATGTAGTAGCGACATAAGATATGAGTATTCTCCAGAGAGCTTCACCGGCACCGAGCCAGAGTTTGCGCTAGATGTTATTAATGCAGTGCTTGATGTGTGGAAACCTACAAAAAACAAGAAAGCAATAATCAATCTACCTGTTACTGTTGAGATGAGTATGCCGCATATTTATGCTTGTCAAGTAGAGTATATTGTCAAAAATATAAACTTCCGTGAGGGGGTGGAAATTTCACTGCACCCACACAATGACAGAGGAACTGCCGTTGCTGATAGCGAGCTTGGCTTGCTTGCTGGTGCGGACAGGATAGAGGGGACATTGTTTGGAAATGGCGAGAGGACTGGTAATGTAGACATTATCACTCTTGCAATGAACATGTATTCGCATGGCATTGATCCAAAGTTAAACTTTGAAAATATGTCTGAAATATGCTCGCTTTACGAGTCAGTGACTGGACTTAATGTATCGCCACGGCAACCATATGCAGGGGAGTTAGTATTTGCAGCTTTCAGCGGTTCCCATCAAGATGCTATTGCCAAAGGTATGGAGTTTAGAAGTTCATCGGCGCAAGAATTTTGGACAGTTCCTTATTTGCCGATAGATCCACTAGATGTAGGCAGAGAGTATAGCGCTAATGTAATTCGCATAAATAGTCAGTCGGGGAAAGGTGGCGTAAGTTACGTGCTAGGTCACAGTTTTGGTTATGAGATACCATTAAATATGCGAGAGGAGATAGGTTATAAAGTAAAAGTTGCATCTGACCGCTCACATAAAGAATTATCAAATGATGAAGTCTATCAAATTTTCAGCAGCAATTATATCAACAGAGAGGATGTTTTGCAGCTTAATGATTTTCATTTTGTCAAGTCGGAAAGTGGTTATGATGTGCAGCTGAAGGTTGTGTATAATGGCAAAATGCATAGTGTTGATGGTAGCGGAAATGGTATTCTTGACTCAGTATCAAATGCACTAAAAGGTGGCGTCGGCTGCGATTATAAACTTACCGACTACAAGGAGCATTCTAAAAGCAGCGGCTCAAACTCTCATGCGATATCGTATGTCAGCATAGAGAGTGCAGGCGGGACAATTTGGGGCGTTGGTGAGCATGAAGATATTTCTACATCTTCAATTTATGCATTAATTTCTGCGATTAACAGAAGAATCAGTGAGGACTAAAATATATGGGAATGACGATAACTGAAAAAATTATGGCAGCGCATGCAGGGCTTGCTTCGGTGAAACCTGATGAGCTTATTATGGCAAAACTTGATATTGTTTTAGGTAATGATATCACATCACCCGTTGCAATTAACGAGTTTGAAAAGGCCGGCTTCGAAAAAGTATTTGACAATGAAAAAATTGCTTTAGTGATGGATCATTTTGTGCCGTGCAAGGATATAAAGTCAGCAATGCAAGTTAAGCAAGTACGAGAGTTTAGTAAAAAGCACTCAATAAAGCATTATTATGATGTAGGTAAAATGGGTATTGAACATGCACTTTTACCAGAGCAAGGAATAGTAAAAGCGGGTGATATGATAATCGGAGCGGATTCGCATACGTGTACTTATGGTGCACTCGGTGCGTTTGCAACGGGAGTCGGATCTACTGATATGGCAGCATCTATGGCAACTGGCGAGAGTTGGTTCAAGGTTCCGCATACAATAAAGTTTAATTTGACGGGTAAATTGAAGCCGTTTATTACGGGTAAAGACGTCATTTTGCATATAATAGGAATGATCGGCGTTGATGGTGCTAGGTATCGCGCGATGGAGTTTGCAGGAGAAGGCGTGCATTCTATGAGTATGGATGATAGATTTACTATAGCAAATATGGTAATTGAGGCAGGTGCAAAGAATGGGATTTTCCCTGTTGATGACAAAACTCGCGATTATATGAGTGGACGAGTTACAGCTAAATACAATGAATATTCTGCGGACGAAGATGCAGAATATATAGCAGAATACAATATTAATTTAAGTGAAATTGAATATACTGTTGCGTTTCCTCACTTGCCAGAGAATATTAAAACGCCAGAAAAATGGGGTATAATAGCAATTGATCAAGTTGTAATAGGATCGTGTACGAACGGTAGATATAGCGACTTATATAATGCTGCGACCGTTATGAAAGGTCATAATCTTGCAGATGGCGTAAGGTGTATTATCATTCCAGCGACGCAAGAAGTGTACAAAAAGTGCATGAATGATGGCATTTTTGATATTTTCATCGATGCAGGAGCTGTTATAAGTACGCCTACATGTGGTCCATGCTTAGGTGGATATATGGGGATTCTTGCTGATGGCGAGAAATGTGTTGCGACAACTAATAGGAACTTTGTTGGTAGGATGGGTCATGCGAAAAGTGAAATTTATCTTGCGAGCCCAGCCGTTGCGGCAGCTAGTGCGATATTAGGTAGACTTGCAACGCCAGAGGAGGTTAAGTAATATGAACAAAGAAGGAAAAGTATATAAATTTGGAGATAATGTTGATACAGATGTGATAATTCCGGCTAGATACTTGAATACTCAAGATGAAAAGGAGCTTGCGAGCTATTGCATGATAGATATTGATTCTACCTTTGCATCGCGAGTGAAAGTTGGTGATATAATCGTTGCAGGATCAAATTTCGGCTGCGGCTCATCAAGGGAGCATGCACCAATATCAATTAAAGCTAGCGGAGTAAGTGTAGTAATTGCAAAGACATTTGCGAGGATATTCTATCGCAATGCTATAAATATTGGACTTGCAATATTAGAGTGCGAGGAAGCAAGCGAAAAAATTAATGATGGAGATATCATAACTACAGATTTAAGTTCGGGAAAAATTACTAATATAACCAGAAATGAATGCTATTTTGCTGAACCATTCCCTGCATTTGTGCAAAATATTATAAGCTGTAATGGATACATAAACAGTATAAAGGTAGGATTGAAATGAAGAAAAAAATAACAATTATTGAGGGCGATGGTATTGGTCCAGAGATTGCTTGTGAAGCTAAAAAAGTGCTTAATAAAATATCAAAATTATATGGTCATCAGTTTGAATATGAGTATAAACTAGCGGGCGGAATTGCAATTGATACTGTCGGGGAGTGCTTGCCTCAAGAAACAATTGATAGTTGCTTGTCTACTGATAGTACGCTACTTGCTGCGGTCGGTGGATATAAATGGGATAATTTAGCTGGTGATAAAAGGCCGGAGAAAGCTTTGCTAGGCATACGAAAAATTATGGGTCTTTATAGTAATATTCGTCCTAGCAAATTGTACAAGTCACTAGCTGCAAGCTCGCCACTTAGGGCGGATATCACAGCAAAAGGAATAGATTTTGTTATAGTTAGAGAGCTGACTGGTGGCGTTTATTTTGGGGAACATTCGACGGTAACCGTTGACGGAGAACTAGTTGCAACTGATATTATGATATATAGTGAGAGTGAAATAGAACGTATTACAAAAGTTGCGATTGCTATTGCAAATAAAAGAAATAACAAAATAACAATAGTAGATAAGGCAAATATCCTTGATACTTCAAGGTTATGGAGGGTTGTTTGCGAGAAAGTTTTATCGACACATCCGGAAATTACTGTAGATTATATGTATGTGGATAACTGCTCAATGCAGCTACTTGTAAGGCCGTTTAGCTTTGATGTTATATTGACTGAAAACATGTTTGGGGATATCTTGAGCGATGAAGCTAGCATGATTACAGGTACTATCGGAACTATAGGTTCTGCATCTTTAGGCGAGGGATCTCGTGGAATGTATGAGCCTATTCATGGCTCTGCACCTGATATTGCAGGGCAAAATATTGCTAATCCTATCGGCATGATATGTTCAGTATCAATGATGCTTAGGTACTCTTTTGGAATGAATATTGAAGCGGATAATATTGATAGAGCTGTTGAAATGGTGCTAGAACGAGGATACAGAACTAATGATATGATGAGTAATGGTGCAAAACATGTAAGTTGCTCGCAAATGGGTGAGTTGATTGTAGCAGCATTAGTAAAAATTGTTTAGTATAAATAATGATTAAAAGTAGCAATTAGAATATATAATATGTATTAAAGGTGATTATTCAATAATCATTACATTTATATTGACAGCTTTGCAATAATAGCATATAATATAATAAGTATAATAAATAATTTTTATAATAGACTAGCAAGTTAGTTCTGGAGGATTATGATAAAAAATATAGCAAGTAAATTTAAAGTTACTGGTAAGTTGCAGGCATATGATGATTTTGGTAATGGACATATTAACGAAACTATTGCTTTGACTTATGTGGAAAATGGAGTATATAAAAGATACATTTTGCAAAAATTAAATAAAGTTGTGTTCCCTAACATTGATGAACTTATGGAAAATATAGTCAAGGTTACGGGTTATTTGCAAGAAAAATATATTAAGATTGGCAAAGACCCAATGCGAAATTGCATCAAAATAATCAAGACTATCGATGATGGGAATTTTTACACTGATGATCGAGGTGATATGTGGAGAATGATGTATATGATTGAGGGTACAGTAGCATATGACCTTGCAATAGATAATGATGTTTTTGAGAAAACCGGAAAAATATTTGGAGAATTTATAAGCTTGCTTAATGAATATCCGGTAGATACATTAAATGAAATAATCCCTGATTTCCATAATACAAAGTCAAGGTTTGAGGCTTTTAGAACAGCAATCAAAGCTAATAATGTTAAAAGAAAAAAAACTTGTAAGGCGGAAATTAATTTTGTATACAACAATGTTGGATTATGCAGTATTATTGTTGATGCAATGGACGCGGGAACTATCCCTGTAAGAGTTACTCATAATGATACAAAAATTAATAATGTGCTTATGGATGCAGTGACGGGTGATGCGGTATGCGTTATAGATCTAGATACAATAATGCCAGGTAGCCTGTTATATGATTTTGGCGATGGAATTAGAAGTGGCTGCAACACTGCATATGAAGATGAAAAAGATGTTAGCCTTGTTGATTTTGATATTGAAAAATTCGAGTGTTTTGCGAAAGGTTTTATCAGTGGATTAGGCGATAATATCAAAAAAGAAGAAAAAGATATGCTGCATATGGCGGGGATTATTATAACGCTTGAGTGCGGTATTAGGTTCTTGACTGATTATATAAATGGTGACATTTATTTTAAAACTACTTATCCTGAGCATAATTTAGTCAGATGTAGAACTCAGTTTATGCTAGTAGATAAAATGCTATCTAAAATTTCTGAAATGAAAGCGATAATTGCTAAGTATTAATTAAAAGTTACATAATAAAATTAAAAAAGCCGTGTAGAATAGCTACACGGCTGTTTTTATATATCTTAAATTGGCTACATATATTATAAATTAAATAGTATATATTATATTTTAATTGCAAGTTACTCAAATCGTTCAAAATCTAAAGTGTCATAAATAAAAGTTTCGATAAAATCATCTGCTTTGAATTTATGAATATTGAACTCGGAAAAAGCAAGATAATGGTGCATCATAGTAATTGGACAAGAAACATCTAATAATTGAGCGATTTCTCTTAGCACTATTTCGTATGTGTCAAAGTCTAATTCCATATCAGTTGAGTATATGGTATCTTTGATATTTCTTCCATTTTTCATAAGTCTTGCCCAAATTTTCATATTTTCCCTCCAGCATTAATCTTCTTTCAAATTATAGCATAAATTAGTTAATATAACTAGCATATTGCATTAATGATTGACAAAAACAATTAAAAGTACTATAATATATTAGGCGTTTGTAGTAAATTTGACTATATACATTAAAGGAGCGAAATATGCAAAAAGAAGTATCGCAAGCTGTAATTAAAAGGTTGCCGAGATATTATAGATATTTAGAGCATTTGAGAAATAATGGAATAAGCAAGGTTTCTAGTGGTAAAATAGCAGAAATGTTAGATATTACAGCATCGCAAGTAAGGCAAGATTTTGCTAATTTTGGCGGGTTTGGTCAACAAGGATATGGTTATGATGTGGAAAAACTGCTTAAAGAGTTTTCTAGTATAATCGGGCTGGATTGTAATCATAATCTAATAATTATCGGTGCAGGTAATATGGGCAGAGCACTTAGTGGCTATACAGGCTTTGAAAGCGATGGATTTGCTGTTAAAGCACTTTTTGATATTGAGGATCGTGAGCCAGTTAATGGAATACCAGTGCTTGCCATTGATAAATTAGAGGATTATTTGTTGAAAAACGATATAGATATCGCTGTAATTACAACACAAGGCAATATTGCACATGAAATTGCTTGTTTAGTTGTAGAATTAGGGGTGAAAAGTATATGGAATTTTGCACCAGTTGACTTAGAAGTGTCATCTGATGTCGTTGTAGAAAACATTAGCATGAGCGAGTCACTATATATTTTATCATACAAAACTAAACAATCAAGATTGCTAAAGGAATCGTTAACAGACTAATTGTGCTGTTTTTGATTACTAATAGCGTAGTAGCATGTTAATTATACGAAAATAATCTACTATTTTCTAGTTAAATAATAATGATAAAATAAAAAGAAACATTATAAAGTATGAATTGGATAATAAGCAGTTTATTCCACGATTAGTGGAAGAAGGCTGCTTTTTGCGTTAAAATACACGCAAAAGTGCATGAATATCCACTATATGTGGATTATATATATCAGTCGTGTTTAATATATAATAATATATTTCAAATTAAATCAGTGCAAATATTGCAAAAAAATGTTAGTATTGCTAAATTCCACATAATGCGGATGCATGGGGGTTGTTGATGATAAAAACAGCATATCCACATTGTGTGGATATGCTGTTTTGCTGTAATGTTATAATATTGTCATATAATTTGCACTTTCAACAATTGTTTGAGCATAAATTTGTTGATACATACTGATCTATCATTGAATGAGTGTTATATCAACTATTTAGTCAAAAGATGCTTAGATTGCAATATATAGTTAATTCATTGTTTTTCAATAGCATTTGCTCGATTACTAAACTTGCACAACAGCAAAGTAGATAAAAGCGATAATTAATCCAAGTGATATTAACCCCCATAGTATTGAGAATTGAAAAGTGTTTTTTGCTTGCGTTTCGCATACAGGACAACCGCACTTTTTAAGATTTCTACTCCTCATGAAGTAGAACACCGCCATAATAGCAAGTCCTAAACTTAAAAATAAGAAACTTAATGCGTATCTAATTTTACCAATGTTAAATAGTGATAATCCTATTGATACTAAAACTAGTGGGATTGTAGAATATGTCATAATGTTTTTTAGTTTTTCATCTAGTTTTTTATCTAAGTGACATGGTGGCAAATTGCTTGTTTTTGACATTATTTCTTTAATTCGATCACTTTGCGAAATCTTATCTTCTACTTGCTTGTCATTAATATCATCAAGTGTAGTAACTCTTGGCTTTGGCTTTATAGCGCCATCATCAATATCTTCATCTTGTAAATCAATGTGCATTTCATCATCAAACTCATCAGACTCATCAAACTCATCAGACTCATCGAACTCATCAGGGGTGTCAGAATTTTCTAGGTTATCTATGTTATTAGCAAAATCAATATCAGTAATCGCATTATTTAGTTGACTGTGATTATCTAATTTGATTTCTAATTGCTCAACATCAGTAATGTTATCATCTATATTACTAGTGACATTATCGATATTGTCAATTTTTGTATCGTCAGTTATATTTACATCTTTAACTTGACGTTTTTTTATTGTCATATTAGTTTTTGTTGCTATGTAGAGGTGCTGGTATTCTGCCGCCTCTAGATATAAACTTTAGTGGAGAGTTAGTGTTGACAGGGATAATTGGTGCATGACCTAATAGTCCGCCAAACTCCGCATAGTCGCCTACGCCTTTACCGATAACTGGAATAAGTCTAACTGCAGTAGTTTTTGTATTAACCATGCCGATTGCAGCCTCATCAGCAATAATTCCGCTGATGACTTCTGCTGGTGTATCTCCTGGTATTGCAATCATGTCAAGTCCTACCGAGCAAACACAAGTCATTGCCTCAAGTTTTTCGATAGTAAGCTTGCCTTCAGCGCATGCTTTAATCATTCCGGCATCTTCACTTACAGGAATAAATGCTCCTGATAGTCCACCTACATTAGAGGCAGCCATTATTCCGCCCTTTTTAACAGCATCATTAAGCATTGCAAGACATGCAGTAGTACCGCAAGCACCAACGCTTTCAAGACCGATTTCCTCTAATATATGTGCTACGCTGTCCCCCATTACTGGAGTCGGTGCAAGGGATAAGTCAACAATTCCCACATTTGCACCAAGGCGGCGAGCAGTTTCTTTGCAGACAAGTCCGCCTACACGAGTGATCTTAAATGCAGTTTCCTTAATTTTGTCCGCTACCATGTTTAGGTCGCCGTGAACACTTTCAAGAGCATGTTTAACAACTCCCGGTCCGCTTACGCCGACGTGCAACGTAAGGTCTTTCTCGCCGATTCCGTGAAATGCTCCTGCCATGAATGGATTATCCTCAACTGCGTTGCAAAAAACTACTAGTTTAGCACAAGCAATAGAGTCTTGATCTGCAGTACGCTCTGCACATTCTCTGATGATTTTGCCCATTAATGCTACTGCATCCATGTTGATTCCGGCACGAGTAGTGCCGATGTTTACTGATGAGCATACTCGAGCTGTTGTAGACAATGCTTCTGGAATAGATCTGATAAATTGCTCCTCATAGGCAGTCATTCCCTTGTGAACAAGGGCAGTATATCCGCCTAAAAAGTCTATGCCAATCTCCGCTGCTGCCTTATCAAGTGCACGGATAACTTCCAAATGTCCGCCGTTAGCAGCAGTTATTATGCTGACTGGCGTTACGCTAACGCGCTTGTTTACGATAGGTATTCCAAACTCACTTGCTATGTCATTTGCAGTTTTAACTAAGTTTTTACCCGCACTTGTTACCTTGTCATAAACTTTTTGTGCGGTAACTTTTGCACTATCTGAAACGCAGTCAAGCAAAGAAATGCCAAGAGTAGTAGTTCTAACATCAAGGTGCTGCTGATTTATCATCTGAATTGTTTCAAAAATCTCTTTATTATTAATCATTTTTATACCTCGAATTATAGTTTGTGCATTGAGTTAAATATATCCTCATGCTGCACGCGTATAGTAACGCCTAAGCTTTCACCTAGATTGTTCATTATTGTGCTTAGCTTTGTAACGTCACTATTTGCACTAACGCTCACCATCATTATCATGGTGAAGTAGTCTTGCATGATAGTTTGAGAAATATCCTCAATATTGATATCTTGCTCAAGTAATATACCCGAAACTTTGGCGATTATACCTTTTTTGTCTTTTCCAATTACTGATACGATAGCTTTCATATTTACCTCTCTATATATAGTATTTTATATTATTATATCATTAATTTATCAAAAATTCAACCTATATCAGCTACTAATATCATGGCGGAGCAATTAATTTAAACGTTTTGTGGTAAGATGCGTATAATATCATCATTATTCCCAATAATAGCAGTGTAGCAATTGTCTACAAGGAGGAAAATAATGTTTACAATTATATCAATGATATTAGTAATAATAGGTGCAATAAACTGGTTCGCTGTAGGCGTATTTGATTATAACATAATCGATGCAATCTTTACTGCGGAGGCGTATATTGGTGCACGTATCGTGTATGGTTTAGTTGGTGTTGCAGCGGTTTGGTTGTTAATTTATCTAATCGTTAACAAATTCAGTCCATCAAGAATCAATGCCCCTGATGCTATGAAAAAAGGTAAATGCAATTCAGATTCATGTATCGACAACCGTGTTAGACATGATAATACAATGAACGACGATATCACTAACTAATAGTGCAAACGAAGAAAAAATAAATAAATTTTGCACCGCTAATTAGGTGTAATCAAGAAGGATAGAGGATAGGCTATAAAAGCGCGCATCAGCACGCAAATAGCTTGCCCTCTATTTTTTTTTGCAAAATTTTGCGGTGCTTGTGTACATAAATTGTTCTATTGGTTAATATTTGAATAAAATGTGTCAGTATTGATTATTCTATCTAAATTATACTTGCAAAACCATTGTATATATGCTACAATTAATCATAACTTTTGGAGGTATATATGGATATTAAATGCAAAAACTGCGGTCAAATGATTACTGAAACGGACAAGTTCTGCAAATACTGTGGATACCTATTGCCGGAAAAAGAAGTCTTGCTGCCAAAAACTAAGCAAAAAGTAGAAGATGATATTCAAGAGGCTAAGGCAACAATAACCGTTGAGGAATTAGCAGATGCGAGCCTTTTTGATACAAGTAATGTTACGATCAAAATTATCGGGGATAAAAAGTCAATATACACTAAAAGCGTTGTTTTGACAGGCGCTTCAATGCTGATTACTGCCGGACTTTTTGTCGCAGCATTTTTTATAAAATATTCTGATATGAGTCAGTTTCTGGCATTTATGCTAATGCTTATTAGTGCATTGTCAGTAATGTCATTTTTTGGATTATGCACAGAAAGGTATCTAAACACTAAAGCGATAATGCAGCTAACTGATAGCAGTATTACTGTCAGGAGATACGGTTTCAGTAAGCCAGCAGAGTTTCTACTTGGTGGAAATGTATGTGTTCTTGATATTAAAACGCCATGCTCTACATGCAAGGGAAGTGTCACTGGAGATTTGCATATTGAAAGGCTAGAGCGTGTTCTTGTTGCAGTCTGCAATATCAATAGAAAGCATTATTGGATAATTGATGAGGATATTATTATTAGCGGAGTGAAGGATGGCTCAATCAAAACAGTCACAATAAAACAAGATAGGGCGGATAAAAAACTAGCTAAAATCGAGAAAAAAACTAAGGATAGATTGCTGAAATAACATAGATAATAAATCAAATACTGTGATATCATACAAGTATAATTGAAAATATTTTATATCCGTAATTGAATACAATGTCGTCAATAAAAAAACTTTAGGTGGCTTTATCAAAGGTAACAATAATAATTAATGCCACTACAATAATTAAGAGGTAAATATGGTTAAGAAAAAATACGGGTTATGGACGGCGATTGCTATGATTATTGGTATAGTTATCGGGTCGGGCATATTCTTTAAGTCAGACGAAATTTTAAAAGCAACGGGCGGCAATGCGTGGATGGCAATAGGTGCCTTCATTTTGTCGGCGCTAAGTATTATCTTTGGTGCGATAACAGTAAGTAGATTGGCACTTTTATCAACTGAGACGGGTGGTGCGGTTTCATACTTTAAACAATTTGTGTCAAAAGAGGTCGGTGCAGGGTTTGGCTGGTTCCAGACTTTTGTATACTTTCCTACTTTGACTGCTGTAATAAGCTATGTAAGCGGTGTATATATTTGTATGCTATTCGGCATTCCAGGAACATTAGAGTATCAAGTGTTAGCTGGCTTTATAATGATATTACTATTATATGCATTGAATATGACTTTGCCAAAAACGTCAGGGATTGTGCAAATAGTTTGTATGATAACTAAGCTATTCCCACTTATTTTAATTGCTGGGTACGGACTTTTTGCAGGCGAGAATAGTATGTCACTTTCGCCTGAAGTGGTAGTAGATTACACTCCGGCACATGGTTTAGGAATGGGCGCTTTTATCGCAGCGATGCTGCCAATAGTTTTCAGCTATGACGGTTGGATAGTATCAACTAGCATATCTCAGGAAATTAAAAATGAAAAGAAAAACTTAACTCTTGCACTTCTTATTGCTCCGGCAGCGGTGCTTGCAATTTATTTAATGTACTTTGTAGGACTAGTTAGAATGGTAGGTATAGAGCATATCCTAACAAGCGGTGATAATCATTTATACTATGCAAGTGAAATGATTTTTGGTGCATCAGGTCAAAAAGTTATCGTTGCATTTGTTACAATAAGTGTAATTGGTACGTTGAATGGTCTTATTTTAGGTCACATTAGATTGCCTTTTAGCCTAGCAGAAAATGATATATTAGGATTCAAAAAAGAAACATTCGTTAAAACAAACGCTAAGACAGGTACGCCACTTTATTCAGGTTTACTTGCAATGGGTGTGACGTTAGGTTGGTTAGTTGTACATTACCTTGTATCTAAGTTTAATCTACTACTTGGCTCTGATATAAGCGAGCTTGCAATAGCAAGTCAATACTTATTATTCCTGCTTCTATATTATAAAGTATTTAGCTTATGGAGAAAAGGGAAAGTTAAGGGAGTAGGTTACGGAGTAATATGTCCGATACTTGCTAGTATTGGTGCAATTATCATATTCGTTAGTGGATTTACTAAACCTTTTGTGTTTCTTGTGGGCATTATAATTGTTGCAATTTGTGCAGGTATTGGTGGGTATATTAACAGTGACAAAAGAAAGGGAAAACAAAAGAATATAAATCAAGATAATGATGACGTTATTGATGAGAATTCAGATAATAATATTGCTGAAGTAAATGATAAAAATACTGACGAAATTATTGATGAAGTTTTTGCAAATAATGATGAAGAAAATTCAGAAAATATTAATGAAGAAGTCATTGATAATGATAGTGAAATTAAGTAAAAAAAATTATCAAAAAATATAAATATAAATTTAATACAGCATACAATTATTTAGCTAATTGTACGCTGTATTTTTTATTGTTAAATGCATTTTATCACGCAAATTTATTACATGATTTTACATACTAAACAGCCAATTATAGCACCGACTATCATGCTAATAATTGCAACAGGAATAGCGTATCTAAGTCTTTTAATTGATGATGTAGAAAAGTATAAAGCTGATATATAAAATATAGTTTCTGAGCATCCAACAATCACCGATGCACATCTACCAATATATGAATCAACACCATTTAGCATGTATATTTCGCTTAAGATTGCAATACTGCCATTGCCACTAAGCGGACGAAGTATCATAAGTTTAGATAATTCTGATGGTATTCCTACAAACCTGAAGACTGGAGCCATCCATGAAGAAAGTATCTCTGATAGTCCGCTAATTGTGAGCAACTCCATGCAAATAAATATTGCAGCAATGTAAGGAAATATATTAAAAACCAAACGCAAAGCCTCACGCACTCCGACAGTAAAACTATCGTACAAAGGGACTTTTTTTATAAGTGCAATTAGTAATATACTAAGTATAAAAATTGGCACAATATATTTAGCCATACTACCTCCCATTTTGCAAATTATTATACGCAATATTTTAATTTTTACTGCCTTCCATTTGCAAATAAAATATTTGTCATTTGCTTGCTATTTGAACATTATCAGAGCCTGATATTTTGTTATTATTTTTACTAGTTTCAATGATTAATTCTTTGCGATTTTTGCTAAATTTATTGCATATAAAACTGCATAATTTACACAGAAAAATTCCGCATAAAGTGGAAGCAGTAGTTGCTATTAATGATGGCATAATAATATCTGCTGGGGATAAGCTTCCGCCTGCCGCTCTTAGTCCTATAATAGTTGTGGGAAGTAGCTGTATACTAGTACAATTTATTATCACAAATAGTATTACATTATCACTTGCCCGCCCGTCACCTTTATCCATTTGCTCAATTGCACTGATGCCGATTGGGGTAGCAATGCTGCCGATGCCTAGCATATTTGCGGACATATTTAGGCTTATCCT
>CAMQSU010000030.1 GCA_947037025.1 uncultured Clostridia bacterium
TAGACAAAAGCAACCCTGAAGGTAGAGGGTATTATATCGCTTATCAAGATGCTTGTACAGGTGATATGTTAGGCGAAAATAATTAGCATTATCTAGATTAAACGTAATATAAGTACATATATTAAAACATATGCTAAAATGCTGGAAATAAAATATCACGCTGCAACAAATTTAGCAGCGTGATGATTATATTCTAAATGATGTAAAGCTATAAATATTTATTTATAATAAATTATATTATAAATCATCAGCATCCTGAGTTGGCGGCTCCCCATCTATTGTGTTGCCTGTATAGCTACCGTTAGGATCAAAGTTGCAATCACGGTACGCATTAATTGTGTCAGATACATCTACTTTGTTAACTTTCATAATTCACCTCTTAAATTTAGTATCTCTATATTGGTAATTTTCATACTGAATTTACCAATAAATATATTAAATATGATAAATTATAATTGTATTTTAGCAGAATATGTGATAAAATGTTAATAGAGAGGTAATATGTATTTTAGCTTTAAGTTTATGCTCAGAGAAGCAAAGCGAAATTGGTTAAAAATCGTAATTGCGATAGTTGTAACACTCATACTTTTTATGAGTGCTTTTACGCTGACCAATATTGCTAGTGCATTGCCATCTAACTTCTATAATTATTATGAAAATTATTATCCTGATGCAATCGGTGTCGATATTTCAAACGCTGATCAAGAATTATATGACAACTACGGCAAGTACTTTATTGATTATTCTGCATCATGGGATAACGCATTTAAGGGCGTCAAACTAACTGATATGACAGGCGAGAAAATTTTATTGCCATCGATTATTGAGGAAGTAGACAATTCAATCATTCATACAACGCTATTAATGGCATTTATTGATCCTAAAGTTAATGAAATGTTTACCGATGAAATGGCTGATGTAATTATTAATGATGGGGCAGGTAAGGTTTGGACTGCAGAGGAAGAAGAAGGGATTTGGATATCCGATTATGTTGCTGATGCTTTGGGTGTAATTGCTGGCGAAAATGTTAAATATTTGGTCAACGAAAAAACATATGAAATAAAAATTAACGGAGTAATTGATAATGCAAAATACTCTACTGTTATGGGTGCAAATTTACCAATATTTCTATTTATGCACAAATCTCAAGCTAGAGAAATAATTTTTGCTACTGATATGACATTCAAAATGTTTGGAAATGTTGAGAAGGTTGATCATATTTTTGATGTGTACAATGCACTTGATGAGAAGTATATTCTGAGCGAAACGGCGGCAATGGATATGGTTGCCAAGGTGAAAAATGCTGAAATAATTTGCGGTATTATTGGTGCAATAATGTTAGTTGGCGGCATTGTAATTCTGTTAAACTTTATTAGTATGTTTATATCAAGCAATATAAAAAATATTGGAGTCATGAGAATGCTTGGTGCAAAAACACGCAACATTACTTTTGCATATTATATGATATTTATGATAATTGTCACAATAGTATGTCTAGTTAGTTGGAGCGTCTTGCCGCTATATAATTTTATTGTATCTGCTTATTGCGCAAGTATAGGATATCCGTTCAGCATAGGCATAAATTACGGACTGGTTGCCGGATTGTTCATTGCAGTATATATTGCAGTTACGCTAATTATGCTACTGAAAGGGCATTTAATGAATAGACTTTCTCCTAATCAAATTATTAAGGAGGACGACTAATATGAGGCTAGCATTCAAAAATCTTATGGCACGCAAAATGTCAACTCTTAAAGTTCTTATTTCGCTAATAGTAATGATTGTAATCATGTGTGTATTTACAGCATATTCGGTCGCCCTTACTGATGAGTCAAAAAAAGTTATTGGTTCATATAGAGCGGGGCATTATTTTACTACATCAAATTATTCAATGTTGACTGACTATGCAGTGAACAATTTAAAGGCAATTGATGGCGTTGGTGAAGTTAAGCAAAAAGCAGTTTACAATCACCCATCTAACCTTCGTGATATGGCGTTTTCTATTGACGGACAAGACTATATATGCCCTCATTTTATATATGATGGCAATGATAATTCAGTAGACGATCCTTTTCACACGGGTGATGTAGGACTAGTTATGTCTGGCGATCATATAGTTGCTAATAATGAAACATTAGAGCATGAATTTAGGTGGAAAAATATAGATCCAGTAATTGCGGGTACTGATATTGTAGAAGGAAATGAAATTGTATTAAGCGAATTGTTTCTACGTGAATTTAATTTAGGGACTGATATAGTAGGTAAAAGTATTAACGTTACTATTGGCGAAAAAACTTATCAAAACATGAAGATTGTAGGTGTTTTATCTGCTCAATATTATAACCTTACAGGAATAAATCGCAACTATTTTATTACAAGCTTTGACAGTGAAATATATAAAGAAGCATCTAAAAATGTTAGACACAGCACATATGTATATGTTGCAGACTATATGCTATCAAAAAATATTGCTGAGGCTATGGTAGAATTAAATTATCTCAAGATTTCTGCCGGTAGTGAATATGGTATGGTTATGGCATCTACTGTTACAATAATCGGTTCAGTTTTATCAGGCGTAATGCTAACGGTGGGGGTCGGGATATTAGGTGCACTTATATTAAACATGGTGTTTAGTATGCGTTATATGATACTGAAAAAGGCTGATTTCTATGGCATTATCAGTGCTTATGGTACTAAAAATCAAGGAATATTTAACATCCTTTTCTTTGAAATGTTTTTTGTCGCTGCTATTGCAGGAGCGTTTGCATATTTGTTAAGTTATGGTATTGTATTCCTTCTAGATTACATTTTATCCTATATGGTAGGTATAGGAGTTGTTTTCTCTGGTATAAACTTTGCAATTACTTTCGGTGTTGCATTCTTATTTACTCTTTTTGTAATACTAGCTGTTACAATAGTAAATTATATTGCTTTTACAAGAAAAAACACTATGAAAATGCTAGGTCGAGCAGTAAGTGGATAATTTTACCGTTCAAATAATTTATAAGTTATAGTTATATATAAGCACTAATTTTCAATAATTAGTGCTTTTTTGCTTGATTTTTACATGTGTTTGTCATTAAATTTGAAATGGCATATATATTTGATTGCTTTTATTTGTGAAATATATTATAATATTGTAGCTAAGCATATACTAATTGTTTAGCTTATATTTATTTGCTTTGATGACTGAGTTGATTTAATATTTTTATGTTAGTTTTATTATCAGTTTGTATTTAGCAATGTAATATTCACATTATTTATAAATTTTGGAGGTACGAATGAGTTTTATCAATTATGAACTATATAGAATTTTTTATATGGTCGCTTCAAGTGGTAGCATTACTAAGGCTGCGGGGGAGTTATATATTTCTCAGCCAGCAGTTAGTCAGTCTATTAAACAGTTAGAAACTCAGATAGGCGGTAGGCTTTTTAAGCGTACTAGCAAGGGTATGGAACTGACTTATGAAGGCAGTATGATTTATGATTATATTAAAGAAGCAAATGAGCTTATCGGCAAGGCTGAGAAAAAGTTTTCTCAACTGAAAGAGCTGACATATGGCGAGATTAAAATTGGTGCTTCTGATACAATTACTAAGCATTATTTACTGAAATATATCAAAAATTTTATAGGCAAATATCCTGATATCAGTGTTAAAGTTACTAACCGTACAACAGGCGAAACTATAAACTTGCTAAAAGCTGGTAAGGTGGATATAGGGTTTGTAAACGTGCCACTAAAGGATGATCTTTTAGACTTTTCTAACATGGTTGATACTGAGGATGTATTTGTGTGTAATGCGGAGTGGATATCAAGATATCAAGAACCATTAACTGCACAAGACATTAGCAATGAGCCGCTAATAATGTTAGAAAAACTAAGTAACACAAGACGAGTGCTTGATAATCATTTTGCACAGCTAGGGGTTAAGCTAACCCCTATGCTAGAGCTAGGAAGTCTTGACCTTATGCTTGATATGGCAAAAGTCGGACTTGGTATCACTTGTGCACCTCGTAGCATTGTTGAAGAAGATATTGCAAAAGGTATTTTATATGAAGTGCCAATAGTGTTTGAGATGCCAAAGAGAGCGTTTGCACTAGTTGCAATGAAAGGCGTTCCGCTTAACTATTCAGCGCTGCAATTTGTTAATAGTTTAGACAAAATATAAGGGGGATTTATGGATAAGAAAACTAGAATTACCGATTATTTCGGTCAAAATGTATTCAATAGTGTTGTTATGCAAGAGTATATGTCTCCTGAAACATATAGCGAAGTTCGCGCTGTTATCGACTCTGGAATCACTCTTGGTATTGACCTTGCAAATAGAGTTGCTGAGGCGATGAAAGAATGGGCGTCGGATATGGGTGCTACTCACTATACTCACTGGTTTCAGCCGCTAACTGGCTCGACTGCAGAGAAGCATGACAGCTTTATTAGTATTGATAAGCAAGGTAATAATATTCTTGAATTTACAGGAAAAAATTTGTCAAAAGGTGAGGCTGATGCGTCAAGTTTCCCAACTGGCGGAATCAGAGCAACTTTTGAGGCTAGAGGATATACTGTTTGGGATTGTTCATCTCCAGCTTTTATAAGAAAGACAAAAGGCGGTGGCGTTACACTTTATATACCGACTGCATTTTGCAGCTATAATGGCGAAGCATTAGATAAAAAAACACCACTTCTTCATAGTATGGAAGCACTTAATCGTGAAGGGGTAAAGTTAATTCGCAGCCTTGGAATGCAAGTAGAAAGAGTAATTGCAAGTGTTGGCGGAGAGCAAGAATATTTTTTAATTGATAAAAAAGATTTTAATAAACGAACTGATTTGAGATTTACTGGTAGAACGCTTTTTGGTGCTGATGCGCCTAAAGGACAAGAGCAGCACGATCAATATTATGCTAGTATCAAAACAAGAGTATCACAATATATGTCAAAGTTAAATCATGAATTGTGGCTACTAGGTATCACTGCAAAAACGCAACATAATGAGGCGGCACCATCTCAGCATGAGCTTGCTCCTATATTTTGCACTGCTAATATAGCGACTGATCAAAACCAACTTATCATGGAAACAATGAAGAAAGTTGCGGAAAAATTTGACCTAACTTGCTTGCTACATGAGAAGCCTTTTGCGAACGTGAACGGCAGCGGCAAGCATAATAACTGGTCGGTTACTACTGATTCTGGAATAAATATGCTTAGACCTGGTACAAATCCTGGTGAAAATGCTTTGTTTTTGCTTACTTTTACCGCTGTTATTGCAGGAGTTGATGAGTATGCTGATCTTATTCGCATGAGCGCATCAAATCCGGGTAATGAACATAGACTTGGTGGAAATGAAGCTCCACCAAGCATTATATCTATATATATTGGTGATGATTTAGAGCTTGTTATGGATAATTTATGCGAGGGTAATAAGGGCGAGGAAAGCTTGAAGCAATACATCAATACTGGTGTTAATTATCTAGCGGAACTGAAGAAAGATTCTAGCGATAGAAATCGTACTAGTCCTTTTGCATTCACTGGTAATAAGTTTGAGTTTCGTATGGTAGGATCTTCAGCTACATTGTCTAATCCTAACGTTATGATTAATACGATCGTTGCGGAAATGTTTAGCAGAATCAGTGAGGAATTGCTATCTGTATCTGCTGCTGAGCGTGATGCGAAAGTAATTGAAATTGTTAAAAGATTGTATACTGAACATAAACGCATAATTTATAAGGGAAATAACTATACAAAAGATTGGGTGCGTGAAGCTAAAAAACGTGGACTTAATAATATAGATAATTGCGTAGATGCTTATGATGTGCTAGTTGATAAAAAAAATATTGATTTATTTGAAAGGCATGGAGTTATGACTTGCGTAGAGTTGCAGTCAAGACGCGAAATTTATTTAGAAATTTATAATCAGGTAATTAATATTGAGGCTAAAACAATGCTACTTATGGCAAGAAGTGAGATAATGCCTGCAATTATCAAGTCAAAGAAAGAGCTTGCACTTACTATCAATCAGGTATCTAATATAGATGAAAATTTTACTCGTGTAGAGCGTGAGCAACTGCAGGTATTAAGCGGCTTGTTTAACATTTTTAATAATGAACTTGTGGAGCTTGATAGAGTTTATTTAGCAGCAAGCAAAGCAACTACTTGTAAAAAACGAGCTATAATATACCGTGACCAAGTAGTTTTGACAATGAATAAACTAAGGAAAACAGCGGATGCAATTGAAGTGTTGATTCCTAAAGAGTTTCAGCCTTACCCAACTTACGCTGACATACTTTTTTATGATTAATTAGGAGATAAAAATGAAAAAATTAACATCATTACAACTAAGAGAAAAATATTTACAATTTTTTGAAAGCAAAGGACATAGCATTATAGCTAGCAGTTCGCTAATTCCGGAAAATGACCCGTCAGTTTTATTCACTACTGCAGGAATGCACCCACTTGTGCCATACCTGTTAGGTGAGAGTCATCCTAACGGAAAAAGATTGTGCGATGTGCAAAAATGTATCAGGACGGGCGATATTGACGAGATTGGCGATGCAACACATTGTACCTTCTTTGAAATGCTAGGCAACTGGTCTTTAGGCGATTATTTTAAGGAAGATAGTATCAAATTTAGCTTTGAGTTTTTGACTAAATCATTAGAAATACCTATAGACAAGATAGCTGTTACAGTTTTTGAGGGTGATAGTGATGCACCTCGTGATGATTTTAGTGCGGGTGTGTGGGCTAGTTTAGGAATTGATAAAAACAACATATTCTTTCTTGCAAAAGAGCATAATTGGTGGAACTCAGGAGAGACTGGTCCTTGTGGTGGGGATACGGAAATATTTATTATAACTGATAAAAAATGCGATAAACCTGATTGTTCACCAGCATGCGACTGCGGAAAATACGTAGAAATATGGAATAATGTATTTATGGAGTACAATAAAAAAGCTGATGGCAAGTATGAGAAATTATCTCAGCAAAATGTTGATACTGGTATGGGTTTAGAGCGTACAATTTGCATGCTTAACGGCGTGTCATCAGTATACGAAACTGATTTTTTCTCTGGTGCTATTGAGCTTGTTTGCAAGCTATCAGGTAAAGAATATTTATCTGATGAAGAAACTACTAAGTCGATGCGAATCATAGCTGATCATATTCGTACTGCTACATTTATTCTGGGTGATGATAAAGGAGTTACGCCTTCTAACATGGATCAAGGATATGTTTTGCGCAGATTAATTAGGCGTGCGGTTAGATATGCTAGAGTTATTGGCATGGAGGCATGCGGCATTCTTGAAGTATCTAAATGTTTTATTGCAAAGTACTCGGATATTTATAGCGAGCTTGCTAAAAATGCAGATAAAATCATTGTAGAGCTTCAAAAAGAAATCGATAGATTTAGCAAGACAGTTGAAAACGGCTTGAAAGAAATAGAGAAAGTATTAAAGTACGTTCAAAATAATATGCTAAACGGAAAGACTGCTTTTAGACTGTATGATACTTTTGGTTTTCCTCTTGAAATGACGGTGGAAATTTGCAAAGAAAAAGGTGTAGAAGTTGATGTTGATGGCTATCATAAATCATTTGCAGAGCACCAATTGAAGTCTCAAAAAGGTGCAGAGCAAAAATTCAAGGGCGGTCTTGCTGATAGTGGCGATGCTACTATTAACTTGCATACAGCAACACATTTGCTTAATGCAGCACTGAAAAAAGTCCTTGGTGATGATAATATCATGCAAAGAGGTAGTAATATTACTGCAGAGCGTTTAAGATTTGATTTCAACTTTGATAGACCACTGACTGCAGATGAGAAAACCTCTATTGAAAGCATGATTAATGGTATAATAGCGGAGAAAATTGACATCGAATGTGAGGAAATTACAGTAGAGCAAGCAAAAGAAAAAGGCGCTATTGGTGTTTTTGAGAGCAAGTACGGGCAGTTAGTAAAAGTGTTCACTATCGGTTCGTATTCAAAAGAAATTTGTGGCGGACCACATGCTAAAAACACTGCAGATTTAGGAGTTTTTAAAATTCAAAAAGAGCAGTCTTCAAGCTCGGGTGTTCGTAGAATTAAAGGTATATTGATTAAAAGTAATTGAGTTGACAAATATATATGAAATGCAATAATTAGAATAGAAAAGCGACTAACTTTATAATTAAAGTTAGTCGCTTTTTGATTTTAAGTTGTGTATATATGATAATATTTATAACTACTTATAATATTGTAATCAGCTATTATAGGTCGCCTGAAATCACCATACCATTAGTTACATCAAATACAAATTGTTTTGTAATATAATCTTCTGTGTAGTTAACTTCAATGTTAGTTTCATTTAACTGATTTACAGAAATAATAATCGAGTTTTTCTCTTTTATTGTATCAAGGTATGTTGCCATAGCATCATCAGAGTACTCATCGATATTGTCGCTAGTGAATAATAGACTTCCAAAAAGACTATTGATTTTAGCTATTAGTTTACGCTGATTGAAATCCATCTTAATGTTAGTATCGCGAAGTAGGAATACATCAGGGTCACTGCAGAATGCTCTGTCATTTAGGTGACGACGGAAAATTGTGTTAGTGATTGCCGTTTGAGTGCTTACTTGCTCACGGTACATTGTCTGGAAGTAATTAGGTTTTTTCCATATTAATCCTAAGTCAGCGCCTGTTCTGCAAAAATCGAACTTTCCGAATGTAGGGTAGAGCGGTACTCCGCAGCCTATTATAAGTTTAAGGTCGCAACATTCTCTTGTAAAGTTTACGGCATCGCACATAATTTCTCCACGTGTTTTGCCATTAAATGGAGATATACTTACTGAATATAGAAAATCAAGCTTAACTAAATCATATTTCCATTCGTTAAGTATTGTATTAAATACATTCTTGATGTACTCGCGAACTTCTGGTAGGTAGAAATTAAGTGAATAAAATCCACCCCAATTTTTTCCTGCTATGATAGGGTAGCCTTTGCTGTCCTTGATTAACCAGTCTTTATGCTCATGTGCAAGCTTAGAAGAACGTTGGCATGAGAAAGGCGCTAGCCACAATCCTGCAAGCATATCTTTGCTGTGTATTGCCTCCGCAGCAGCTTCCATTCCTTCAGGAAATTTTACATGATCAACACTCATCCAATCACCGACAGCAGTTTGATAACCATCATCGATCTGGAAAATATCAATTTTCTCAGGTGACTTTGCAAGGCTTTCTAGGTCACGAGTAACTATTTCACTAGTTATATTATTGTAGTAATTGTACCAAGTAGTGTAGCCTGTCTTGTGCCTGAATCTAGGAGTAGGTACTTTCATTGCAGCAAAATAATCATCAAATACTTTATTATATTCTCCGTCTTTCATGTAGATATTCATTAGCTCATAGCTGCTGCCATCACGTAATATTATACCTTCTAAATCTTTTTCAATAATAATTTTATTATCTGCCATGTTAAAGTATATTACAGTGAAACCAGTATTCTCACGCATAGATCCAATTAATGAAATATTGTTTTCGTTTCTTATATATCCATATGAATAGCTGTGGAAAAAACCAGCTTTTCCATTGTACAGTGCCATGTTGTAATCGCCTGTTCTAGAAAAGTGCGTGATGAAGTCTATATCTCTTGATAGAGCAGTTGGCCCTTTCATTATTTCAGTTTTACCAAATTCTCTACTGTCCGTCCATGACTGATATCCATTACAGAAAACTTTATCACTTTCCGAAAATTCATAATCATATTCTAAAGTAAACTTAACATCCTCCATCTTAACAGAGTTATTTATTGTGAAAGATAATTGGTCAGTTGCATTATTATCATTCTCGATAATATAGTGACCAGTCTTAGGATTGCTACTTGCATAAAGCTTGCCTTCGTGCATGTAACTAATTTTGAATTCATATTTATTAATCATAATCCACTTCCTTTATTAGTTTATTACTATTATTATACTACATATAAATATTATTGTCAATATGTGGAATGATTTTATTAATAAAAGTAATTATTATTACTAAGTATAGCATACAATAAATAAGAGGTGAGTATGGAGCATAGGCAATTAATTATAGAAAATGAAAATATTGTACAAATAAATTACCTGATAAAACTTTTATCAACTGATGCACGCATTAGTTTTGATATAGAAAAATCATTTAAATATACAATTATCGATGTAGATTTGCCGCCGTCATATGTGACGACGTTTAATAAGTTTGTAGCAAAAGCTATAATCCTTACAGAAAAATTCACCTTCCTATCTAATCTATTAGATATGGAAGAACTTGATTATGCAAGGGTGACATTCTTTTCTACATTGCTATACTTTGATATAGCTCACGAGATTAACATTATTGCAAGTGGTATTGCTTGTGATAAAACTATAAGCTTATCAGGAGTATTCAACTTTAAGTTTAGTGTGATTAAAGATGAGTGGGCTGAGCTGGTTGAACTCATCGCAACAATACTTAACTCTCCGCATGAAGATGAGGATATATTTAGCATATCTGCTTTTATGCTATCATCAAGATCAAGTGCAGATAAAACTGTTTTCATTGCTGAGTATCCAGAGATTCTTTTAACTAATGTCACTGATGGTGTTGTCTGTGATACAATATCAATTTATGAAGAAAGTAAGTTTAATTTAATTGATGCATTAATAGGTGAGTGCCCAAGCGAAGTCGTACTTGAAAAGGGTAGTATTCCTGAAGAATTATTCAATGTAATTAGTAAAATAATGCAGATAAAATTACTATGATTATAATCTTATAATTTAATTACTTTTAACAATATTTATTAAAGAAATAATCTATAATAGTATTCAAATAATAGCAATAAAATTATTAGTTTTAAAGTGTTTTATCTAAATAGAATTATAAGATTTGCATGCTATTTAATTAAAAAGAAAAATATCGAGAAGCATGAATATGCCGCTCGATATTTATTTATTTGTGAAAATATATACAAAATAAACTATTATTTTTTAGAAGAACTTTTGAAGAAATTAACAATAAAATTAACAGCTTCATCAGAATTATCTGATTTTGAATTTTTTTCATTAAACTCTTGAAGTGCTTCTTTTAGGTCATATTTTTCATTTTTGATATATTCTACATCCTTTTTAGATTGTATTCTCATTTCAGCAAGATCTTTTTTACTGTGAGTTTTTATATCAGAAATACTGCTTTTTAATTCAATTATATTATCTAAATAAACTGCAACATATTTATCAACTTCAGCATGTTTTCTACAGCCTTTTAGTAGCGCATTTAACTCGTCAATTTCTTTCTTTAATCCATCAATTGCGTCTTTCTTTTCTTGTATCATTTCATCACGTTCTTGCTTAAGTTTTTTCTCATCATCTTTACCTTTAATTTTTTCTGATTTAAGGCGGTTTTCCTTGTTAATAATATTAAGATTTTTAATTGTTTTTATTCCGCCAGATAAAATTTTGAATAAGCCTTTTAGGCGGTGTTTATTTCCCCATAATATAATGCCTTCTGCCACTATATTATCTAGCATTCCAGATGTTACGCCGCTAAGTCCGCGCATTGGCATTTGCGTGAATCCCTGTTGTATCATTAGCATTGTTGTCATGTCTACATCAGGCATTTGACTTTTAATTACAGATGGTGCATACTTTAGAAATATTTTTCCTATTAGACAACATTCTAAATCTCCGATTGTAGTATTTAGGTCAAAGTCACCACGCTTAGTAGGTAAATTAGAAGGTAGTTCATTGCCATATATTGCGACAAATTCGTCATCTGGAATTTCCGTAGCAACTTGCAAATTGTAATAACTAGGGCAAATATCACGAAGGTTTTTATGTGTTGCGTTAGAGGTATCTTTAACATTAATAATAGTTTTTAGTTTAATATCACGGCTTGAAGCACCGACTAATATTTCAAAATCTCCGCTTTCAACAGTCCAATCTTTAGCTTCTATATTATAGTATGCAAAACTTCTTTTATCAAGAGTAATAGTAATTGTTTCACTATTTCCAGCTTCAATAAATACTTTTTTGAACCCTTTAAGCTCTTGAAGAGGGCGGTGTATTGATGACTCAATATCACTCACATATAGTTGAGCAACTTCGGCGCCATCGACTTTTCCAGTGTTAGTTACTTTGAATGTAATGTCTACTGAATCGCTGTCTAACATATCATGCTTTGTGGCTTTAATGTCTGAATACTCAAAAGTAGTGTAGCTAAGTCCATATCCGAATGGAAATAAAACATCTTTTTTTGCAGTATCATAATATCTATATCCTACATACAAGCCTTCTCTATGCTCGGTAGTTTTTGGTCCACCGCAATAGTATTGACTACCAATATAGTCTGATAATTTATTAGGATAAGTTTCCGCAAGCTTTCCGCTTGGATTCACTACACCAAATATGATGTCAGCAATTGCTTCTCCAGCAGCTTCGCCTGGTAAATATGCGTTAATTAATGTGCTAGTTTTATCAATCCATGGCATCTCAATAGGTGAGCCGCCAAGAATTACAACAATGACATTATCATTTACGCTAGTGACTGCCTCAATAAGTTCTGTATGACTGTTAGGGATTTTTAGGTCGTTTCTATCATATCCTTCGCATTCGTATGAGTCAGTAAGCCCAGCAAATAAAATAACTTTGCCACCTTTTTTTGCTGCTTCAACTGCATCATTGAAAAGATCCTTGTCATGTCCTTCATTAGATAATCTGTATCCTTCCTTATATACATAATTAAGTTTGTGAGAATTTAGGTAATCGGTAAAGCTAACAAGCTCAAATGGGTTAATCCTTGAGCTGCCTGCGCCTTGATATCTTATTGTTTCCGCCATGCTACCAATAACAGTAATTTGTTCGTTATGATCTAATGGTAGCAAGTTTTTGCTATTCTTTAATAAAACGATAGACTCGCCCGCAACCTTCCTTGCAAGTTTATGTCCGTTGCGATAGTTATAGAAATATCCTTCATCTTTAATTTTATCGCATTTGTATATTAATGTTAAAAGTCTTTCTACTACAGTATCAAGGTCAGATTCTAATAGCGTGCCATCAATTACAGCTTGAACTATTTGTTTGTCAGTACGTCCACCACTTGCAGGCATCTCTAAATCCATTCCTGCCTTGATGCCTTCGACACGGTCATTTACAGCATTCCAGTCAGAAACAACTAGACCTTTGTATCCCCAGTCGGTACGCAAAATATCAGTAAGAAGGTATTTATTGTCAGAACTGTATGTTCCATTTATACGATTGTAGCTGCACATTAATGTTGCAGGTGAGCTTTCCTTAACGGCAATTTCAAAAGGTACTAAATACAACTCTCTTAAAGTACGCTCGTCAACTACTGAACTAATTGTCATTCGTTGATACTCTTGGTTATTGACAGCAAAATGCTTTAGAGAAGTTCCAACACCGATAGCCTCAACGCCGTTAATATAGCTAGCGCAAAGTTTACCAGATAAAAATTGATCTTCAGAAAAATACTCAAAATTACGACCGCAAAGTGGAGAGCGCTTGATGTTTGTACCTGGACCTAGTATCACTTCTACACCTTGATTTAAGCATTGCTCAGCAATTGATGCACCAATTTTACCTACAAGTTCGGGATTCCAAGTGCTTGCCATGCTGACTGCAGGTGGAAAACTTGTAGCAGGAAAACTATTTTTAAGAGCGATGTTATCAGTCTCATCATTGTTTTCTTTGCGAAGTCCGTGAGGTCCATCAGACATCATAATTGATGGGATATTAAGTCTAGGAACTGTTTTAGTGTTCCAAAAATCAGCTCCGCTGCAAAGCGACGCTTTTTCAAATATTGTCATCTCTTTAATTATTTTTTTAATATTCTTTTCCATTTTATCCTCCACGAGAAAAGTTTTTTGCAAATTACATATATTTGCTGAAATTAATATTGATTATTCATTAAATTTTGCCTTCGATAATATAAATGTTACCATATATATACGATACATTAATAATAGCATATTTTAACAATAATGTCCATACTAAATAAGAATAAAATGCATAATATATTTTCAAAAGCAAAATATATGGTTTTTTTGTCATTTACAGTTGACAATTTGGCTATAAATGTCTATAATATAGGATATACTTTAATAAAAGGAGCACTATCATATGAATAAAATTCTTAAAGAAGGTTATACCTTCGATGATGTATTATTAATTCCACAGTACTCTAACGTGTTGCCAAACACGGTTAGTTTAACTACTCAGCTAACTAGTGATATTAAATTAAATATACCACTACTAAGTGCAAGTATGGATACTGTTACAGAATATGAGTTAGCCATCGCTATTGCAAGAGAAGGCGGTATTGGTATGATTCATAAGAATTTATCTATTGCCGACCAGGCGCTTCATGTAGATAGAGTTAAGCGAAGCGAGCATGGCGTTATTACTGACCCATTCTTCCTAGCTCCAGATAACACGCTTGAAGAGGCGAATAACCTTATGCGAAAATATAAGATTAGTGGAGTGCCAGTTACCGTTGGTGGTAAACTTGTTGGTATTATAACTAATCGTGACCTTAGATTTGAAGATAATTTTAATAAAAAAATCAGTGAAGCAATGACGTCTAAAAACTTAGTTACTGCTCCTCAAGGCACAACTTTGGCAGAGGCTCAAAAAATACTTTGTCTTCATAGAATTGAAAAATTACCTATAGTTGATAATCATAATAATCTAAAAGGACTTATCACTATTAAAGATATAGAGAAAGCTATACAATATCCAAATAGTGCGAAAGACTCAAACGGTCGACTTCTTGCAGGTGCAGCGGTAGGTGTTACTGCTGATACTCTTGAGAGAGTTGAGGAGCTTGTTAAGTCTAAAGTTGACCTTATCACTATTGATACGGCGCACGGACACAATCAAGGCGTACTTGACATGGTTAAAAAAGTTAAAGCAAAATTCCCTAATCTTAGCCTATGTGCTGGTAATGTTGCTACTGCTGCTGCA
>CAMQSU010000031.1 GCA_947037025.1 uncultured Clostridia bacterium
TCAGTTACGTACCAATGTACGCGCCTTCAAGGTGTCCTCGCACTTCTTGCCTAGCATATGTTCTAATAATTTTACATTATCATGAGTTAGTGAGTGCAATTAGGGTATTGCTATAAATGTAGCATTATAATAATTTTACATTATCATGAGTTAGTGAGTGCAAAGCAGGACTGTAAAATATCAATATAAAAGATCAATATAAATTAGAATATATAACGTGGAATAAAGTTAATTCCAGTAGGAGAAAAATATGAATATATTAGTTGTTAATGCGGGTAGTAGCTCGCTAAAGTATCAAGTAATCAATATCGAAACTGAGGAGTGTCTAATCTCAGGTGGTGTTGACTGTATCGGTCTTGCAGAGTCTAAAATTTCGCATAGTGTCATCAAGACAAATGTTGAATATAGCGAAAAGTTTAAGTTTAACAACCATACAGAAGCACTTAAAATAGTTTTTGATTTACTTGTTGATGCAAAGTATGGCGTATTTAAAAGCATATCAGAAATTGACGCAGTAGGTCATAGAGTTTTGCATACTGGAGAGGATTTTACTGGTTCAGTAGTAATCAATGCGGAAACTTTAGCTATAATGGAGAAGAATATTCCTTTAGGACCTCTTCATATGCCAGCTAACTTAGACTCCGTTAAGTCTTGCGCATCACTGCTTCCAGGTGTTCCTATGGTTGCTGTATTTGATACTGCATTCCACATGACTATGCCAAAGCATGCGTATATGTACGCTATACCTTATGAAGATTATAAGCAATACAAAGTACGTAGATACGGCTTTCACGGAACTTCTCATAAGTATGTAACTGGTGTTGCATGTGAGCTTATGGGTACTAAAAACTGCAAAATAATCAACTGTCACTTAGGTAACGGTTCTTCAATATCAGCAGTTGCAGACGGTAAATGTCAAGATACTTCAATGGGTTTAACTCCGCTTGAAGGGCTTGTAATGGGTACAAGATCAGGCGATATCGACCCAGCTTGTCTAGAAGTTTTGATGGATAAAAAAGGTATGAATATTCATGAAATGCTTGATTATCTTAACAAGAAATCAGGTTTCTTAGGTATATCTGGAGTAAGCTCGGATGCAAGAAGCGTTCAGCAAGCTGCAGAAGCTGGTAATGAGAGAGCAGAGTTAGTTCTTGCAATGGCAGCATATCGCGTTAAAAAGTATATCGGTTCATATACTGCAGCTTTAGGCGGAGTAGATTGTATCGTTTTCACTGGCGGTATAGGCGAAAATTCTGCCGATACTCGTGAGAGAATCCTTAAAGATCTTACATATTTAGGTATTGATATGGACTGGGATCTAAATGAAAAATGTCCAAGAAAGCAAAATGTTGAGCTTACTAAGCCAAACTCTAAGGTTAAAGTTTTTGTAATTCCTACTAACGAGGAGTTAGTTATCGCTAGAGAAACTCGCGACCTTATCTAATTATCTATCAAAATCCATTGCATAGTATTCAAAATTATAATTATTTGTGTAAATATAACTATATTAATAAAATGTAGTGCATTTTCATTGACAAATCATTGCAATTGATATATACTTTTATAATGTGAGGGCATGTAATTACTATTCATTACTGAATTAGTGCGTGCTCATACTAATCGAAAATTTGTAGGAGGGTATATGGCTATCAATATTGCAAAATCATGTGAAGGCTCATTTTATCCTTTTTCAGAAACATTTACTCTTAATGACAGCGTGCTTGATGGTCGCCTTGGAAAGATTACTTCTCCTTGCGTAGTCGATGGCACTTATGTCGTTGAGGGGAACAATGTTCATATCGAGAGTCGTGTTAAGTTTTCTATTGAATTTATTTGTGATAGATGCTTAGCTAAGACTGATAGAGATTTCGATATTAGATACATCGGCAGCTATTATTTAGATAGCACTGAGAAGTCAGAAGGTTATATACCTTACTTTAATGACTTAGTTGATATATCTATCGGTGTTGAGCCGGAAGTCTTACTTAGATTGCCTAGTAGGGTTCTTTGTAAGCCAGAATGTAAAGGAATTTGCCAGAAATGTGGCATTGACTTAAATGAAG
This sequence comes from uncultured Clostridia bacterium, assembly GCA_947037025.1. Taxonomy (GTDB): domain Bacteria; phylum Bacillota; class Clostridia; order Christensenellales; family UBA3700; genus MGBC100798. Next base: position 2,064 of record CAMQSU010000031.1, read on the forward strand.
ATACGTGTGACTGCGAAGTCGCTACGGAGGCTTCAATCGGTACTAATAATAATCCATTTGCAGTACTAAAAGACATTAATAATTCTACAGGAGGTGCGGGAAATGGCAGTACAGAAGGGTAAAACCTCGAAACAAAGAAAGCATACAAGATCAGCTAACTGGAAGATTAGTGCTCCTAATTTGTCAGAATGTTCAAGTTGTGGCGAGCTTAAGATGAGCCACAAAGTTTGTTCTAATTGTGGATCTTACAACGGTAAAACTGTAGTAGTGATTGACAGCAAAAACTAATGAATATAATTAAAAACAGCTACTTAGTGATAAGTAGCTGTTTTTTTATGAAAAATTTCCAATGTTAAAAAATATTTTTGAATGATTCAAAAAATTTCTTAATAATTCCCCGTATGTACCCGAAAGCACAACTCAAGTTGTGTGTATTTTGTTCATTCTGAATTTATAAACAAAAATAGTTAATAATAAAACATTATATACTATTATAATGTTGCTTTATATTGCTGAAATTATTGTATTTTTTATATTTTTGTGTTAAAATATAATATAGTATAATTGTTAGGTATAGAGTGTCGGCTGCGATTAGCAACCAAGACTCAATTCCTAATTAAAAGGAGTTATAAATATGAAAGTTTTATTAGACGGTCACGGCGGTGATAATTCGCCTTTAGAAAATGTATTAGGAGCAATAAAAGCTGTTGAGAGTAGCAATGATCTTGAAGTTTATATTACTGGTAAAATAGAAATTATTGAGCCAATTGTTAAGGCTAATTATTCAGGTTCAAAAATTACGGTTATTGATGCTCGGGAAGTTATAACAAATGAGGATAAACCAACAATTGCAGTTAGAGAAAAAAAAGATTCATCTATGGTAAAAGCACTTAGATTATGCCGTGAGGATGATAGTTTTGCAGGAGTGGTAAGTGCTGGAAATACTGGTGCGTTACTTACTGCATCACTTTTTGTTGTCAAAAGAATAAAGGGGATTTCTCGTCCATGCCTAACACCTACATGGCCTACTGTTGATGGCGAAAAGTTGGTTGTTGTTGATAGCGGCGCAAATGTTGATTGCAAACCACTTCAGCTTATGCACTTTGCACTTATGGGTAGTTGTTACATGACGTCAATGTATGGTGTTAAGCATCCTAGAGTTGGACTTATTAATAACGGTTCGGAAAAAGGAAAAGGCTGTGAGCTTACACGTGAAACATACGACGAGTTAGAAAACATGAGTGATATCAATTTTATCGGAAATATTGAAGCTAGAGATTTGCTTTTTGGCTGCGCAGATGTTGCAGTATGTGATGGTTTTGTTGGTAATGTTGCTTTGAAATCTACTGAAGGTACTGCAATTGCTATCATTAAATTGCTTAAAAACAGTATAAAAAATGGCGGCTTAAGAGCCAAGATAGGAGCTTTATTATTAAAGCCAACCCTTAAGTCATTAAAGAGCACTTTAGATGTTAGTGAGCAGGCAGGTGGTGCATTTTTAGGTGTTGAGAAAATTGTAGTCAAAGCGCATGGTAGTTCTACTGCAACTAGTATTTGCAAGTGTATTGAGCAAGTAGTTAAGTTAAAGGAAAATGACGTTGTTGCAGGAATTAAAAATGTACTTGCACAATCACGGGGTAATAATGAGTAATATTATTGATATTAAATCGCCAGCTAAAGATAGTATTTATATAGTTAAAGAAGAAAAGGTGAAATTTGCGAAAGGTAAGAGTAATCGCACAAGAAATAAAGATTATAATATGAGTGAAGATGAAAGCATGCACGTTTTGGCAATTGAGAAAATCATCGGCTATGAGTTTAATGATTTTCGCATTTTAATAAACGCACTTTCTCACGTTGGTTATAACATACAAAACCATATTATTGCTGATGGTTACCAGAGAATGGAGTATCTTGGCGATGCGCTCCTTGACTTTATAGTTGCGGATGAATTGTATAATAAGTATCCTAATTATGATGAGGGAATTTTGACTAAATTGAGATCAAATGTAGTATCAAAAACGCCTCTTGCAAAAATTATAGATAGTAGTGGTATAGTCGATCATATTTTATATGACAGAGTAAATACAAGCTTATCTGATAAGCTTAAAAGTGATATTTTTGAGTCACTTGTTGCGGGCATATATTTGGATAGTAATAGCTTGAAGTCAAGCAAAGCATTTGTTTTAAAATATATTAGACCGCTTATTGCGATGGAAGATAAGAGGGATGTGTCTGACTATAAGTCAATGCTATATGAGTTTTGCACTCAGAACAATCGAAAGATTGAGTTTGTTTTAGTTAAGACTGAAGGACCTCCGCATGATTTGAAATTTTATTATGACTTAAAAATCGATGATGTTGTTTTATCGTCATCTGATGGAATGTCAAAGCGTGAGGCAACGCAAAATTGCAGTCATGAAGCGATGGAAAAGTTAGGAGCAAAAGAGAAATGAAATATAAAGAGTTGACAGTTTTGACAACAACAGAGGGTAGTGATTTGGTGTCAATGATACTATCTGATGCGGGCAGCGAAGGCGTTACAATATACGACAGCAGCGATATTAAAGAATTATACAGAAAAGAAATTATATGGGATTACATTGATGACAGTGTGCTTGAGCAAAGTGAAGTTGTAAGTGTTAAGGGATTTTATCCTGAAGATATTTATGATAATATTTATATTGCTGTTATATCAGAGCTGGAAATTCTGCGTGAAAATTCTCCGTTTAAGCTAGGTTCTTTGGAAACTTCAACTATAGATATCGACGATGAGGACTGGGTTAATGTGTGGAGAAAATATTATAAACCTATCCATATTAACAATATTGTAATCGTTCCTAAATGGTTAAAGTATGAAGCTGAAGTAGGGGAGAATATAGTGTATCTTGACCCTGGAATGGCGTTCGGTACGGGCGAGCATGAAAGTACTAGACTATGTTTAACTCTATTTAGTGAGTTGCAAGTTAAGGGAAAGAGAGTGCTAGATATTGGAACAGGTAGTGGTGTGCTTGGCATTACTGCAAGTGTTTGCGGTGCTGAGCACGTTTACATGAGTGATATTGATAGTATTGCAGTGAACGCAGCTAAACAAAATGCACAGCTTAATAAACTAGGTTCATTTGATATTGAGTGTGATGATTTGGTATCAAATTTGACTACTACTGGAGATATAGTTTTTGCTAATATTACTGCTGATATTTTAATTATGCTATCTAAGCAAATAGGAAAACTTGTAAATAAAGGTGGCGTAATGATTCTGTCAGGGATTATTAAAGTTAGATATGATGAAGTTTTATCAGCTTATATTTCGGCAGGGTTTATTGTTGATAAAAGCATGGTGCTTGGTGAGTGGTGTGCTCTTAGACTCAAATTGAAATGAGGTTATTTTAATGGATATTAAAAGATTTTATGTGGATATTGTAGATATAAATAATGGGAATATTACGATTAAAGGTGATGAATTTAATCATTTAACTCGTGTGCTTAGGTATAAGGTCGGCTTTAAACTTATTGCATGTAACAATCACGATGGGTTTGATTATTTATCCACAATAGTTAAAATTAATCGTGATAATGCAGAGTGCAAAGTCAATGATATAATCAAGAATGAATGCTTAACTAGCACCGCTGTTACTTTGTATCAAGCGTTGCCAAAAGGTGATAAAATTGATTTAATTGTACAAAAAAGCATTGAGCTTGGTACATCTGAAATTGTTGTGTTTGAGTCTGATAATATTGCGGAAACTAAATTTAATCTTGATAGATTAAATAGGATAAATATTGAGGCTTGTAAGCAGTGCGGACGATCAAGAGTTGCTAGTATTAGAGGACTTTTAAGCTTTTCTGATATGATAAATGAATTGCAACGTTTTGATAAAATTATAGTATGTTATGAGCATGAGAAACTAAACACTTTCAGACGCGAACTATTAGTCAAGGATATTAAAAACCTTGCAATAATTGTTGGTAGCGAGGGCGGTTTCAGTATGGACGAAATAACAAAAATCACATCAGCAGGCGGAAAAAGCGTTACTTTAGGTAAAAGAATTTTGAGATGTGAAACGGCGAGTATAGTATCAGTTGGTATTGCAATGTATGAGCTAGGAGAGATGGAAAGGTAGTTATGAAAGTAGTTGTATATAACTTAGGATGCAAGGTAAATCAATATGAGTCTGACGGCATGATACACGCTCTTTATGAGTTAGGGTATGAGGTGTCGGCAGATCTTGAGTATGCTGACGCGTTTGTTCTTAATACTTGCGCTGTCACTAATGAGGCGGAGAAAAAATCTAGACAGGCGGTTGCTCGGTGTTTAAAGCTTAATCCTAATGCTAAAGTGTTAGTATGTGGATGTGCCTCTCAAAATGACAGTAATCAATTTTATAAAAAAGATGGTGTTTCTTATGTAAGCGGAATTGCTGGTAAGGGAAAACTTCCTCAAATGCTGCAAGAAGAAGGCATATTTGTTACGGAAATTGCACGCGATTATGAGGATGATCTTACACCATCAGTAGTCAGAACAAGAAGTTATATCAAGATTCAAGATGGATGTGATAACTTTTGCTCATACTGCATTATTCCATACCTTAGGGGTCGTAGTAGGTCAAGGAGTATGGCAAGCGTAGTGGCTGAATTTGAGAGTTTATCAGCAGTCAGCAAGGAAATAGTCGTAACAGGTATTGATATGTCGTCATATGGCAAGGATATCGGCGAGAGTCTTGGGTCTATGCTTAATGCGATTAGCCATGTTGATTGTAGAGTTAGGTTAGGCTCGCTAGAAGTTAGGATTATTACTAAAGAATTTCTTGAGAGTACTAAGTTGCTTAAAGCTTTTTGTCCGCATTTTCATCTATCTCTACAAAGTGGTTGTGATAAGACGCTTTGCGACATGAACAGGCATTACACAACCGCTGAATATGCGGAAAAAGTCAAGTTGATTAGAGAGTATTACCCGAATGCTAATATCACTACTGATGTTATTGTAGGGTATCCAACTGAGAGTGAGACCGACTTTGCTAATACTTTGGATTTTGTTTCAACTATTGGTTTTGGTGATGTTCATGCGTTTGCATATTCTAGTAGAAATGGTACAAAAGCAGAAAAACTAGGCACCCTTGATAAAAGTGTTGTTCATGTAAGGCTAGCTAAACTAAGCAAGATAATAGATGCTAGTAAAGTGAATTATGAATCAAAGTTTATTGGTGAGTGTGTTGAGGTTCTAGTTGAGAATACGGGCGGTTATACAAGAGAGTATGTCAGAGTCGAATTAAAAAGCAATGATGAGCAAAATTCAATTGTTTCACGTGTACCAATTTCAGTAAATAGAAAGGGATTATCAGTATAAAATTATCTGATAAATATGTTAATATATTTAATAAGGAGAGTTACATGGATTGTGTTTTTTGCAAAATTATTGCAGGGGAAATTGCAGCAACTAAAGTATATGAGGATGATAATATGATAATAATTAATGATATGTCACCTCAAGCTGATAAGCATTATTTAATGATCCCTAAAGAGCATTATGCTGATATTACCGTGATGAGTGCAGCTCAAGCTGCAACATTAGGTATTTGCATTGCAAAGATTGGTGAGCTTGCAAGTAAGCTTGGTCTTAATGATGGCTTTAGGATTGTATCTAATAAAGGCGAAAATGGTTGTCAAAGTGTAGGTCACTTGCATATACATATATTAGGCGGGTGCAAATTGTCGGGCAGCATGGTGTAAATGATTAATTTATGACTATGTAATATAACTTATAAGTAGGTCATAATATATTAAGATGCTACAATGTTGAAAGTGTTAAATTTTATATTATGTTTAGTTGCTTTTTGATATTGTTATAAAACGTATTGGCTGCATTATGGTAGACTTTCATATTTCTGTTATAGCAGTATGTTATGTTTAAATGGTAGAGTATTGAGCTGAAGTATGTGATAAATATATGTTTTTTGCAGTAGAATATCTTGTTTTTATAAGTTTTTGAGTAGAAATCAATGTTTTTAATATTAATTTACTCAAAACACTTGACTTTTCCATAAATAATAGTATAATTAAAGTAATAATTCCGCGCGAGGAAAGGGGGTGCTAAATAAATGTCAACAATAAGAGTTGGAGATAACGAATCACTAGATAGTGCTATTCGTCGTTTTAAGCGTAAATGCGCTAGAGACGGTATCATCGGTGACCTTCGTCGTAAAGAGCACTATGAAAAGCCAAGCGTAAAAAGAAAAAAGAAAGCTGAGGCTGCTAGAAAGAGAATGTATAAATCATAATAATTAATCGACCCTATATTATCATATAGGGTCGATTTTTGTATTATATTATAGCAAAATGTCGAATTATTAATTAAATAATCGAAATAAATGCATTATATCACTATAACAATAGCTGTTATCAAGAGTTATCAAGAGTAAATGTCAAGTTTTTTAACAAATTTTATCAATTAATGTAAGTTGATTAGTATATATGAATATAAACACGATTTTATAGTTTGATTTTTTGAATTTCGTGTGATAATATTATGTATATGCTGACGGGGAGGTTATATGGAAATGACTATACAACAATTAGCAAGGCTAGCAAAGGGCAGAATTAAAACAGGCTATTGGCAGCAGGAATGTAATTTAATGACATCGGTAGACGGTGGCATTGACACCGAATCAGATAAAGCTATGTATGAGATAGTTGCGTCAATTATGGAGAGCGATGAAATAATCACAAATCCATTAAGCAAATTGGTTGATAAAGATTTATATAATAGTCTTAGTGACGAAGCTAAAAGTAGATATATGCTAGAGTTGTCAAGGCAGTATGTTAGAATGGCGGAGCGTTATTCGAAACTAAAAGATTCAGTTTGATAACTAAATAATACATATTAAATAAAACATCCGTGCTTGATATAAGTGCGGATTTTTTTGCTTTATAATATAGTGAACTGACTTAAATTAATTAAAGGTATTGCTTATTTTTAGCTATTATGTTATAATAATCACATGAGAATAACTAAGTTTAATATAAATGGAAAACATGTAAGTATAAGCCTTGACGATGAGTATTGGGCGGATATTCCCTATGAGATTACTTTTGACTATAGGCTTGAGCTCGGAAGTATTATATCGGATGAAGATGCTGTTAAGATATTGCTTGATGGCGAGGTTTATCGTGCGATGATCTATGCTAGTGCATATCTTGCAAAGTATTCCGCAACCGAAAAAAAAATGCGAGATAAACTAATAAATAAAGAGTATTCTCGAGATGCCGCTGTAGTCGTAGTTGCTAAAATGGTTGAGTACGGATATATTAATGATCGTGATTATGCGGAAAGGTTAGTTGCCTGCAAAATGCGAAAGTTAGGTAAGTCTAGACTGAAATCAGAGCTTTACGCAAAAGGTATTTCACGCGAGATTATAAGCGATGTTATATCTGAAACTTCGGATGAAGAAATATCGGAAAATGCAATTGAAGTTGGCAGTAGATGGTTTAACTCGCATAATCTTGAATCACGTGAGGATGAGGCAAAGTTTTATAGATTTATGCAATATAGAGGATATAATTTTTGCGACATAAAGACTGTTGCGAATCTGCTTAAGGAGCGAAATGATGACGAGTGATAAAATATTTAGCATGTTGCTAAAGAGCGGCGAGTATGTGAAAGGGGAACAAATTGCAGGATTATTAGGAATTACACGCACAGCAGTAAACAAACATATTAAAAAACTTCAGAGCGAAGGGATTGAAATTGATGCTACAAGGCGTGGATATAAATATATTCCATCAAATACTTTAACTCGTGTTACGCTATCAAGCAAAATATTAGAGTGCGGATTGCCGCCCCAAGTTATAGTTGAGGTTGTAGATAGTACAAACACGGCTGTTAAAGCAATTATATCTAGTGGTGATAATGAAGGGAATGATATTCTTTTTGTTGCGCCAATGCAGATTCGCGGTCGAGGAAGACTGACAAGGCAATTTGAGTCAAGTGAAGGTGGCGTATATATGACGCTTTGTTATAATCCAAAAAGTTTATCAGTTACGGATAGCTTGAAAATTGTTTTGCTGACTGGATTATGCGTTGCAAGAGTTTTATCTGAGCATGTAGCCGATGTTACTATTAAATGGCCAAATGATGTTTTTATTAAAGATAAAAAAATATGCGGGATTTTGCTTGAATCTGTGCTAAATGAATACATGGTTGATAAAATTATTTTGGGTATTGGGGTGAATGTATCAAACAATATTCCTGATAATTTGTCAAGTATTGTGACTTCCCTTGCTGAGAATGGTGTGAGTGTTAATCGTGAGGATATAATAATCAAAATTACAAAATTGCTTTACAAAGAACTTGCTGAATATGAGATTTCTGGCTTTAAATCATTTCTTGATGAGTATATAAGTAAGTCGAGGACGATAGGTAATATTGTGACAGTAAAAAGCGGTGAGAGAAATATAACCGGTCAGGCAGTAGGACTTAGCGAAGAAGGATATTTGCTAGTTAATAATTGCGGCGTTATCGAAAAGGTAATTGTCGGAGATGTGGAGGTATAAATCATGCTAGAAAAGTTTAAGATTGGTCATGCTGATAATGCTGATGTTGCAACCGGTGTCACTGTAATACTTGCAGAAGAAGGTGCTACTGGCGGCGTGTCTGTCCGTGGTAGTGCACCCGCAACAAGGGAAACTGATATGCTTAATAGTGATAATTCCGTTGATAAAATAAATGCTGTATTTTTGTCTGGTGGCAGTGCTTTCGGGCTTGATACTGCAGCGGGCATAATGAAGTATTTATCAGATAAAGGTATTGGATATCCTACTTCCGCTAAAAATATTCCTATTGTTTGTGGTGCTTGTTTGTATGATTTAGATTATAAGGGAGTCAGTTATCCAACTCCTGAAATGGGATATCAAGCTAGCTTTAGAGCGGCAGTAAATAACTTTGAGGATGGCGATATCGGTGCAGGAAAGGGTGCTACTGTCGGTAAGATTTTTGGTGCTCAATCTGCTGTAAAAAGTGGACTTGGAATTGCTACATACAAATTTAATGACGGTGTTGAAATTTGTGCGATAGTTGCTGTAAATGCTTTTGGTGATATTTATAATTACAAGACAGGCGAGAGGGTTAAAGGTGCAACGCACAATGGCGGCGAAGTTAAAATGTCGGAGGCAATCGCGCATAGCACAAAGGCTATCGAGTGGAAAAGTAGCAATACCACTATCGGCTGCATATTGACTAACGCTAAATTGACTAAAAGCCAAGCGAACAAACTAGCTGATATTGCACATGATGGGTATGCGATGAGTATTAGACCGGTGCACACTCTTGTTGATGGCGACGCTATTTTTACTATGGCAAGCGGCGATGTTAAAGCCGACTTTATGAGATTATCTTGTTATGCTCCAATTATTATGGCGGAGGCAATATTAAATGCAGTTAAATAGTCAGTACAATGTCAAATTGTCGGATAAATTTAATTTTTGCGTGACAAAATGCGTAATGCAGCAAAGTGATAATTTAGCAATTTCTAATGGATGTGATGCTAAAGAATTAATGCTGCGTGCGGCAATTGCAATGTCAATTGAAATAGATAATATTAAAGATAAACTAACTGACAACTCGCAAAGTAATAAAATATTAATTGCAATCGTTTGCGGCAAGGGGAATAATGGCGGAGATGGTCATGCGTTAGCAATGCTTCTAATAGAAAAAGGTTTTGATGTCCATGTTTATAGTGCGGAAAGCATGACAAAGTCAAACATATATTATCGCAATAATTTGGTCGAAAGCGGCGTTGCAATTTATCGCTTAAATGAAATTCCTAACAAAAATAATTATGATATTACAATCGATTGTTTATTTGGAATTGGTTATTGTGGGGAAGTTTCAAAAGAACATTCTTGTGTTATTGAGTGGATTAATAAAGGTAGTAATATTATTGCATGCGATATCCCGAGCGGACTTGATAGCGATAGCGGAGTTGCGGCGAAAACATGTGTATGTGCGACTACTACAATAGCAGTCCAAGCGGTAAAATCTGGTCATTTGCTTAATGATGGAAAAGATTATTGTGGAAATATTAAAATTGCCGATATCGGGATAGATATTGTAGGTGATAAAATTAAGATTGCTGATAATTCTTTATTTAATAAGGTATTTGTTAAGCGTAAATTCAATACTCATAAAGGTAGTAATGGAGCTGTCGGTATAGTAGCTTGCAGTAAAAACTCAGTTGGTTCAGGTATGCTTAGTGCGACTGCTTGCACATATGCTATGGCTTATAGAGGGGATGATAAAGCGCTTAGTCATTGCAGGCAGTATAGCAACTGCCGTGACTGTGAGATTTATGTTGAGCGCGCGTATGCTGATGCAAGTTTAGCTAGTAATAACGGCGAATGTGCAATGCGTGTTGGTGCGGGGCTAGGTAAATTATTCGTTCCTGATTATATGATGGATACAATGTTACATCGGGTTTTGCATTGTACTTTGAATACATTTGAAGAGTTGAATAGCTGTAAACTTTCAGCGATTGCATTCGGTATGGGTGTAGGGTTAGATTGTGAAATGCTGCCTTCTGTTTTGGCTAAAAATATACCAACAATTATTGATGCGGATGGATTAAATATATTAAGTAACAATCTTGATTTATTAGATGTTGATAATTCACATATTATTATAACCCCTCATCCATTAGAGTTTTCAAGACTTACTGGAAAGTCAACTCAGGATATTTTATCTGATCCGATTTCACATGCGGTTGAGTTTGCAAAAAAGCATAATATTGTTTTACTGCTTAAAGGCTGTAGCACTATTATTACTGATGGCAATCAAGTTTGTATTAATACTGCAGGTTCTCCTGTAATGGCAAAAGGTGGTTCGGGTGATGTTTTATCTGGAATTATTGTAGGGCTACTTGCACAAGGCGTTGATGAGTTTATTGCAGCTGTATTGGGTGCCTATATTCTTGGCAGAGCGGGCGAGTATATGGAGGAGAAATTTGGTCAGTATGCCGCTCTTGCAACTGATATGTCAAAAGCCGTCCTTAAAGTAATGGTGGATGAAGGAAACTTATAGCATATACTGAATATCAAAAATACTACAATTACCTGATAGGCAATTATAGTATTATTTTATGTTTATTATTCGTAAACGCCTAGACTTACAAGAATAGCATCGTTTACTTTGCTCATTATCTTTGAATCTTCAATTTCTCCAATGCGTTCTTTAAGTCGTCTTTTATCAAGAGTTCTTAGCTGTTCTAAAAGAACTACAGAATCTTTTTGCAGTCCGTAATCGCCTTGATGCAGTTCAATATGGGTAGGTAGTTTTGCTTTGTTGATTTGGCTTGTAATTGCCGCAACAATTACTGTTGGGCTATATTTATTGCCGATATCATTCTGCACAATCAAGATAGGCCTAATGCCTCCCTGCTCACTTCCAACTACCGGGCTAAGGTCTGCGTAATATAATTCGCCACGTTTTATCATATTATCTCCTTTGTGCTACTATATAGGATATGTATTTTTGCTGATTTTTGCCCCTAAATGTAATCACAATTAATTTATTGCCATAATTTTGGTTATTATACATAAAATTTTACTAGACATTCATTCACATCAAAAATTAATATGCATGTAAAATTAAGTGAAATATATGCAAATATAACTAAAAGATTGATATTATAGTCGAAATTAGTATGAATATTGATAAAAACTGGTGTTTCACTTGCAAAAAATAAAATAATATTGTATAATTTTATAGGAGGGCTTATGGAACTAGGGATTTCTACTGCTTCATTTTACACAAAGCTTGCGACCGAGGACACTTTTAGTCAAATAGCTAGTATTGGAGCAAATGTTTGTGAAGTGTTTTTATCCTCTTTTTCAGAGTATAATGGTGCGATATTAGATGAAATTGTGAAAAATATGTGTATTAATACGCATTCTATCCATGCGCTGACTAATCAATTTGAGCCTGATTTGTTTAATAGAAATGAAAGAGCTTCTAATGATGCTTTTAATATTCTTGAAAATGTTCTTGCAGCTGGAGAGCGATTGGGTGCTAAGTTTTATACCTTTCACGGCCCAACAATATTAAAGAAAATAAATTACAATTTTGATTATTCAAGGCTGGCGCAAGTAGTGCACCGAATAATGAGCGCGTGCAAGAGGCACAATATACAGCTTAGCTATGAAACAGTTCACTGGACATATTTTAACCAAGTTGAATACTTTGAGCAATTGAAAAAATTATGTCCTGAGCTAAAATGCACTATTGATATAAAGCAAATCATGCAAGCAGGCGGTGATCTATCAGATTTTATTAACCGCTTAGGCAGCGATATAAGTACTGTTCATTTGTGTGACTATGATAAAAATAGAAAGTTGCTTTTGCCAGGTAGAGGAGTTTTTGACTTTGAGGATTTAGGTAATAAATTAAGAAATATAGGATTTGATGGAGTGTGTATTTTAGAAGTTTATCCTGAATGTTACAATGATTATTCAGAACTTGCTGATGCGTATAGAT
>CAMQSU010000032.1 GCA_947037025.1 uncultured Clostridia bacterium
GTTAACATTAGATAAAAACTATGTGGATTCATAGAAGAAAACTTACCGCCGAGCACATCTTCTTTTCGTGTTTTTTGGCAATTTTGCTATTTTATGAAAAAACTCTACTATTTACTCTACCATGAAGCAGAAAAGCACCTAAAAGGGTGCCTTTTGAAGCTAATTAGAGGATTTAGCCCGCCGTTATTTGACTAAGCATTGCACTATTTTTTCTAATATAATACATCTATATATATACATATAATTGCATTTATTGCCATATAACTGCACATTTTACACGTTATGCGATCGATTTAGAGTGCCTATATGTTCTCATGGGCGAGTAAATTTACACTAGCACTACGGATTTATACCTCATGCTTACGATCCCCTTACCAAGGATGTGCTTGACCACACTAATTAATTATATATATAATTTGAACTGATATGGTTATTTTCCTACTGATAATCTTTCAGCAACATGTTTAATTTTCGCACCGATTTCGCACCTTAAACATTTAGCGCCCTGATTTAGCGCCCATTTCGCACCCATTTTTTTCAGCACCGAAATGACAATACAGCACCGAAAGCAACGGAAAGCCACCGAATTGACGAAAGCATACCTAGAACTTACATAATTTAGCACCGAAAGCAACGAAAAACCACCGAATAAAAGTTAGCTCATGTTCGCTCATCGTCTGCTAAGGGTGTAGTACTGGCAACGGTAGCCCGGGTTCAAATCCCGGTTTCTCCGCCAAATAAAGATGCGATTATATCGTGTCTTTTTTGCATTTATAGCCATATAAATAGCGTTTATTTGCACATAAATGCAGTTATTTGCATTGTTTATTTATTTTTTAAGATTATTATGCAATTAATTATTGGCTTATTATAAAATAATTACTGCTGATAAATCTAGCCAAATAATTGCTATTTTCTAGATTATACACCCTGACTAAAAACCTAAGGGAATACTACCCGTCATATTATCTTATATAACGTGCTTATATCGATTGCAAAAACCGTCCATAACAAATGGACGGTTTTTGAAATCAATTGGATTTAATAACGCTATTACATATAAATCAATATGTATAATGCTATTTAATTACTATTAATATAGAAAATTACTTTTTGTATCCGCACTTTTTGCAAACACCATTCTTTTCAAGAGCAATGCCACATAGTGGACAACGATCAATTTTATTGTTAGTATTATACTCACATGATGCTGCATTAACACCACTAGTAAATGTAAGTTTAGATATATTAAGTTTATCTTTCAATAGATCATAAACTATCTTAATCATTCCCTCTACTGTCATTGTTTCCTTAGTCACAACTAAACGACAATCAGGATATGCTGTTGCAAGAGCTGTCTTAAAGGCAGGTCCTTTCATTTGGTTTGTAGGTGATCCATCTTTAATACCTTGCTTTTCATAAACACCAAGTATTGCAGGCAACATTGGGTCATCATCTCTTAAAATCAGTGCATGGTCAAAGTTTTTTAGTACGTCCCATGCAGTTTTCTGAATTTCGTTACAAGGAAAAACCATGTTAACTCCACTTTCAATTGAATCTTCTACCTCGATAGTTAATCCGCCTGAATGTCCATGTAAATATTGTGCTTCACCTTGAAAGCCATAAAATCTGTGTGCATATTGTAAATCTAATTTTGTTATACTTTTCATAATAATTATTCTCCTTTTATTAATCTGCAGAATATAAAATTCTGTGTTTAGATATATAATAAAACTAAAAAATCTAATGCTGCTAATTCCGTTAACTAACTAGTAGCAATTTCTTTTTATATTCTATTACATTTATAGTCTAACACAAAAAAATAGCAAAGTCAAGAATGATTCCTATTTTTATAAAGAATTTACATTCAGCATGATTATTGATTAGATAATTCTTCTGTATCTAAATTATCAAATAATGAAGAGTCAAAAAACTCTTTTAAACTAATACCTACACCAACACATATTTTATTAATATTACTTATACCAACATCCTTACTTCTTTTTCTCTTTATTGAAACTAAAGTAGTTTGAGGCACACCTGATTCCTCAGATAATCTGTATTGATTTAGATTATTTTCCTTCTTCAATTCCTCTATTCTAAGATTTACTGCATCATATAACATCATAATCGTTCCTAATTCACCTATATATTATTATACAATAACGCATGTTATTAATCAATTAAATTTTCTTTTGAAAAATATGGACTATTAAAAAAATCTTTTATCTCCATGTCCAACCCCGAAACAATTTCATATATTATTCTAATTTTCATAGTATCATTTTTGCATTTAATTAAGTCATCTATGGTTGAACTTGCAACACCTGTCTTAATCGAAAAGCCATATGGCTTTAACCCATTTTGTTTGCACAACTCAACCACTCTTAAAGATATTGCTTCATTTAATTTCATATCAACCCCCTATACTTCCGCTATTTCGTAAATATATTGTATGTTATACAGATTAATTATGCTTCCGCACTTGCGGAAATATACACAATGTAGTATAATGTTATATATATGGTTAGCGGGGGATATAATATGAAATGCACATTTTGCGGACATTATCACATGTCTTGTACGGAAATTTATGATGATATAAAAATTTCAATTAAAAATTTGATTGAAAACGGCGTTACAACTTTTTACAGCGCTTGTCGAACTGATTTTGATCTTGAGTGTATAAGGGCTGTAGGTGAACTAAAAGATACATACAAAGAAGTGGGAAACTATATTGTAATAGCTTTTAATGACCAAGACTATATTGATAGATTTTGTTTTATATGCAAGTTTTATAAAGCTGAGACTATCTTCACAATTAATGATGAAATCCCCGCTCAACACGCAATCCCTGCACTCAATAACTGGTTGCTTAATAACTCAGATTGTATACTTGCTTATGTAGAACGAAACCATGGCGATGCTTTTACTATGCTTGACAAAGCTAGAAATAATTCTAAAGATTATTTCAACATTATTAACCTTGCTGAAAAAATTTAATTTAGTTTTTCTAATTATGCAAACAAAGGGTGCTTTACAAATAGTAAAGCACCCTTTATTAATTTAGTTTTTGTAATACAATATTGACTTGCCTGCTCTGTATGTATACCATACTTTTAACTCTATATTTTAACACACCCATGCCTTTTTTTGCTATGGAAAAAATCACACTCAATAAATGTGGTTTTACTTTCTAATATTATCAATGTGTTTTTAAAGCTTTTTTCCGTTTACCCAAGTTCCTTCTTTTCGCTTGCCATTAGCACTAACAATTACACCCATACCGTGTTTCTTGCCATCTTTCATCTCACCATGATAAACCTTTCCTTTGCGAATCGTATCAATAACCGTGCCGCTCACAAACTCACCATCTTTCCATATTCCTTCTTGTCTATCACCATGATTATGTATTTTAAGCCCAGTTCCACTTATAAATTTGCTTTTTTGCCACTCTCCATCAAAAAACTCGCCTTTATTATTATTTAATTTCCCATTACCTTGATAATAACCATTCACAATGTCCCCTTCATATTTTTCATATACTTCATTTGCGCTGCTCAATAACTTCACCTTGCCTTGCTTGAAAATACCATTATCAAAGTCGCCTTCGTAAATGCAATAATCTCCATTAAAATAGTTACATGTTTCTTTGCATTTTCCTTGAAGATATCCGTTATTAAACACGCCTTCAGATTTAGTTATAGCTTCGTCATCAGTGGCGACTAACACACCCACGCCTTCACACTCACCATCAGCGAACTCACCCTCATACACGCTAGATCCACCATCATCTTGGATAATTGTCTTTTTACCTTTGCCATGATACTCATCATCTAAGAATAGGCCTTCGTATTTATCAACAGAATCCCCAAAATATTCCTCTTTGACACCCATCCCATGATATTGATCATTGATAAAGTCTCCTTCGTATTTGATATATTCGCCAGAATGATAGTTATATGATACTTTACCATTGCCGTGCATTTTCCCCTCTACGTAGTCACCCTCATACCTTGACACACAGCAATCATTAGTCTTCTCATAAATGCCTTTGCCATGATACAAGTCACCTTTATACTCTCCACTATACTCTTCTGATTCTATAAATTCCTTTACACCTGTAACTTCTTTAATTTCTGAATCCTCAGCTATTGACTCTTTTTTATTACTATTAGAAAACATTATATTCCTCCTAATTACACTATATAAATTTATTAAATATATTATACCACACATTCTTTATAAAATCAATAGACCTCATAAATTATATATACTTGTATTGTATTGTCTTGATGCCTGATTGTTCTGTCTATTGACATGATTGTAGCGATTCTCTTTTGAAAGACCTGTATATATAAATACTTAGCATTACTGTAAATACAACTCCCAAAACGCCAAAAATTAATGAATACATATTTTGCATTGCTGCCCCTAATAAAGCAACTGAAATACCGCATAATATTACGATCAATAGCATCCAAGAGCACCTAGAACTAACTTTTTTGCACTTACTCAAAACTTCATCGTCGCTATTTACTGCTTTCAACATGTCGATGCTCTTATTAGAATATATAACACCTAAGAACAGAGCATAAAATACCATTACTATACCAATTAATGTCGTTATTATTGATGATGCTTGCAATATTCTGCTTTGAATGCCATTCATCAACGCTTCTGAATTTACTTTTATTGTAAGAACCAATTGCAGAATTGTAAAAGTAATAGCCATAACTAGTGCTCCTACTTCGCCAATTAGAGTAACTGGTTGTGAATTAATTTTATAAAATATTAATATCATCAGCATAGATAAACCTGTTAAAACAAACCCCAGAAGAATAAGTTCCCAAGGACTACTCCAGCGACTTACTTGCCCATCCGAATTATAGTGTATTGGAATGTCTTCAGGCAAAAAATTATAACTTAATATTGAGATAAGTAACGGCAACAGACTTACAGATATACATATTGCTAATAGAATATTGAGCCGTTTAACGGGACTATATTTTTGATTTAGTATAATAATTTTACTTCCCATATTTCACCTCTTTAAATAATTATACCACACATCCTTTATAAAATCAATATCCCACATAAATTATATATACTTGTATTGTATTGTCTTGAGGTCTGATTGTTCTGTCTATTGACATGATTGATCTATTGCACAGATAGCTCAGCCTTTCCCATCTTCTGTATCTAAATTATCAAATAATGGCGAGTCAAAAATTCTTTCAGACCAATTCCTACACCAGCACATATTTTATTAATATTACTTATACCAACATCCTTACTTCTTTTTCTCTTTATTGAAACTAAAGTAGTATGCGGCACACCTGATTACTAATATAAATTTAGCATTTATTATCAATTTTAGCTGAATATTTTGTTTATCGTTTGCGCTGCCTCCATATCAACTGACTTCACGAAATGCGAATAAATATCCGTTGTTGTGCTGACTCTAGCATGTCCAGCACGATCGGCTACTATGGTAATCGGAACTCCTGCCATAATTTGCATTGTAATATTAATATGTCTCACCTCAGTAGTAGTTATCTCTCCAGCTGTCACACAGTTACATTTTGTTATCATTACCTCGCAAGCAACTCTACTATTCTTATCCTCTCTCAAACATAAATCTAATATCGTATTTGATATAAGGTCGGCTAGCTTATCAGGATAACCAATTGTCACACTCAATACTGTTTTAATTACTATTAAAACATTTTCTCTTTGCTTTCGCATAAAAAAAACGCTTATCTTAAAGATAAACGATTTATTTTATTATATAATAATTTAATACTCTACACGGTGCAGATTACTCCGTCTTTTATATGCAATGTTCTGTCCATGTGAGCCGCGATATTAGGGTCATGAGTAACGATAATTATCGTCTTACCTTTTGATTGCAAGTCCTTGAATATCGCCATTATTTCACTTGCTGTCTTACTATCTAGAGCAGATGTTGGCTCGTCAGCTATAATTATATCAGGGTCATTTACCAAAGCTCTTGCAATAGCAACTCTTTGCTTTTCACCGCCTGATAGAAGTGCAGACTTCTTTTTCTTTTGTCCGTCCATACCAACTAAAGTCAATACTTCGTCAATACGTGCTGAGTAATCTTTATGCTTATACTTGCAGCCAATATAAAGACCTATTTCCACATTTCTAGATACATTGTCAGAATCCAACAACTGTAAGTCTTGAAAAATATAACCAAACTTATCACTCCTGTACTTTGCCATGTCAGAATCTGTCATGTCTTTGTTACTCTTTCCTTCTAGCAAATAAGTGCCTTCATTTTGCTTGTCAAGTAAGCCAATTATGCTAAGCAATGTTGACTTTCCGCTGCCAGATACACCCATGATAGCCACTGACTCAGCACGCTTAATCTCTAAATCAACTCCTCTTAAAGCCTTAGTTTCCACTTCTTTAGTCTTGAAGTTTTTAACCATATTATTAATAACTATTAAAGACATTATTTTCTCTCCTTCTTAATGGCGCTTTGAATGCAAAACGCTTGACAAGCCTCTGATATAACATATATTGAACTTACAATTAATGCTGATAATGTTACATATAGAGGCTTAATAATAAATACAGCACCCTTAAAAGTTTCCATCATTGCAGGGGCGATTAATACTGTAACTATGATAGAGAATAAAATACTTACAATTAATACACCAACTAAAATCATTAAATTATTTATCAACATCTCCCTTTTAGATACACCCATACGATGCATTAACTTGCTTTTGTCTACATTGTAATTATACTTTAACACTGATGCAGATAAAATGGTACTGATAAAGAAAACTCCTGCAAACATTGCAAACATTTTCATGAACGACATAACCTGATCAAATGATGACTTGAAGTCACTTAAAAAGGTTTGTTCATAAATGTTTACACCTTTGATTAAGTGTGGAATTGAGCCAACAACACTATCTATATCATCGCCAAAATATGTCAAACCGGCATAATTAAATGAATTGTTAACATCAGGATCGCAAACTATATAATCAAACGAAGTAGTAAAATTATAAGCTGGTAGAACAAGTACTTCATGTGCAGGTATAAACCCCATAATTTTGAATGACGCATTATATAAATCTATATCATATTGTATATTTGGCATTGTATTGTCATATTTAAACAACTTGCTACCAAGCACTACCTCGCCTACATCATACTGCCTAGAAAACTTATCTGCTAATATTAGCTCATAATACTCATTATTTTTCTCACCAGTAAAATTTTCACCTGCTGCCATGTCAAATTTTATGTTATTTGCCATACCATCGTCAATTATAGCCACAATTTTATTGTCATCACTAAACCAATCTTTACCTACTTTAGCCCACATACTCATACCTATGTTATCTGCATGCTGAGTCATTAACTCATTATAACTAGCTTCTTCTTCTGAGTCTGGCACATCAGGATTGGTAGCTGATATAGATATTTCATAAGAGTTTCTATACTTTTGAAAATATTTTTCCGTGTTATTGGATATTAACGATCCTGCGATAACTATGCTTAGCAATACTATCGCTGCAGTTATCTCTATTATCAGCATTATATATTGATTAAGATTTTTCATACTGTACTTTGTAAGTCTAAGCTGCTTTTTCATGTCAAAATTAATCATGTCAGCCCCTCCTTACACTATTGCGTCTATCGCCTACCTGTCTATATAACCTTTTGAATACTTCTAGTGATACGGTGGCAACTAGTATTAGTAATATAACGCCATAAGTAGTGAGTATATCTATAAAATCATACATATACTCAACGCCTAATATCTTTATTATAGGTCTAATTGCAAAGTTATCTATTATAAAAGCTACAATCATTGATACAGATAATATTATAGTTGATTCGCCTATAATAGTACTAGATAGCCTAGCCTTACTAAGTCCAGTTAGCCCATATAGCGAGTATCGGCTGTTGTTTTTAGATAAGTATAATTTAAAGACTTTTTGAATATTAAAGCAAGCTAGTATTAGCATTAATACAGCTAAAACCTTAAACATTATAGACATACTGTCGACTTGTCCTGAATAGTTAAAATCACGGTTATACTTTACACCTAATATTTTCTCCAAGGCTGAAATTTCACCTTTAGTTAATTGCTCATTGACAAAAGTCATATTAAATCCAATCACACTAGTGGCTGAGTTATATGGCACATATATTTGTTGCTGGCTTGTAATACCTACTACAATATATTTTTCCCCATCTATCTCTATTGTCGCACCTAAAGCTACATTGAATGAAGAAGGAATCACTGCTACCTTTTTGCCACTTTCATACTGGCCATTAGTGATAAATGATTCATCTGCAAAGCCCTCATGCACATAATTCACACTTTGATTGTCACCATTTACTATTTTATCAGATAATGTATAGGTAGCTGCATACTTTTCACCTAATTCATTCTTTATTTCATTAGAGTTATCCTTTGTAACATCCATCTTCACTACATAACTAATGAGACTATCACCCATATAATCATTTATCTGTTCTGGTTGCCTTTCAGCAAAAAAACCCGTCCTATAGCAAAAGTTAATTGATGCTACACTTGCCACACAAGTAACAAAAAGTATCAGGATAATTGACCAATTATCCTGAAAAGACTTTCCTACTCCTTTAAAAAAGAATATTATTTTATTCATATTTCTCCTAGTATCTAAAGCAATATAGCAAAATCTTATATGTTCAAGCTTATATTACATTGATGTTAAATGTATATTGTTTGAGTATTCATTTTATTTTCATTTGTATAAAGGCTTACAGTAAATTTTGTTACTTTATTCCAAACTACAGCATTGTATTTTTGCGCAATACCAACTTCATTAGATAGATCAATTGTTTCATGATAAGGTCTATTATATGGATCATAATACACAATTAGCATTGTAAGTCCAGGAATTTTTACATCTATTTGCAAGTCAACAATAATATAATCTCTTGTCCAAAAAACACCGTTATAACCTATATATTCATACTTAATTTTTGTATCAACTATGATACAGCTAGCAGCTATTTTATCACCTGATCCATAAGTTGATATTTCTTCACTGCCTGAATTATCATCATTACTAACTGTCATTGCATTATTAATAGACACATCAGTGTTATTATCACTTATAATTGAAGCAGCAAAACCTATTGATGAACATAGCATAACAACAGCTATCAATGCGACTAATGTTTTAGAAATCTTTTTCTTTACGTTTATCATTTTATTTCTCCATTATTTGCAACTGAATATTACATTTGCTCTGTGCAAATTACTACTAAGGAGATAATATATTAGACGATTAATATTTATATATAAATCATACCATACATTACCAGCACTTTGCAATGTAATTCACCTAATTCCTGAACTAATCTAAACAAATGTGCTTTCACACATTTAACTTGAATATAATCAATCAATTATTTAATTTATTTTCAGGTAAATTGACTTGCTATATATAAGTGCCCTATGTGTCCATGTGCCCATATAGACATATAAAACACTTAGGACACTAACCTCTATTCATATAATTATATATATTAGTGTTTTATAGTGGGCACTTGTATATAAGTGGTAGTGTTTGTATTTGATATTTTTATTGATTGAAATCACTGTTAATGTACATTGATTGTTATTTGGGCACATGGGCACTTAGGACACATAGTATTTATATAAAAGCTTTTCAGTAATTTTCGATATCTACCTAGATCGTTCAAGAGTCATATATTGTCCTCTGATAGGTAGGCATATAATATTGCTTTTTAGTAAAAGTATGCGTTCTGGTATTGCTTTTCAGACTCAACCCATCTACATTAAACAATGGCTCGGCACCAGCAACCTCCGTCTTTGGTTTAAAGAATACTTTGTCCACCGTCCCACGAGTCTGATAATACTGCAACTTTGACGAATACGGCTCAACTACAGCATTCCTGTACTCATCATATCCTAAGCAAAACTTCCGAATCGTAGCCTTGCTCAAGCCTCTGCCCTCAAAATAATTAGTATTGCCAATATCCAACATACATTTCTTTATGTACTCTGTAACTGTCGATGTCTTTGCTTTAATGCTACACGCATTGTCATCGTAACTAATATTAAAGGCTGTAGCGATCATCTTTGCCGCATCGACCATTGGGATACCCTTTAATTTCGATACAAAATTGACTGCATCTCCACCCTCACCACATCCAAAACACTTGAACGTATTATTCTTCTTGTCTACCACAAATGATGGCGATTTGTCAGAATGAAAAGGACAATTAGCCTTACCACTAGAATTCACCTCTATGCCAAAATACTCAACTACTCTTGTTATTTCTACACCTTCCTTGACCGATGTAAAAATGTCTACCATACCTATGTTCCTCCTTCTACTTCCTTAATATTAATTACTTATCATCATTTAATAAACGCAACACCAAAACACATATTGCGTCTATTATGTGCTTTACCATACATTGCTCATCTAATTTCATCTACTATTTTATTTACTGCTTTATCATTGATATTATTTCGGCACAACATTGAGGAATAAAAAAAGAGAAGCACAGCTTCCCTTAAACCTTATAGCTAGTTAGCTATAAAATTACCTTAACTTTCTTACTTCTATTATACGCAGTGTTCATAAACTTTTCCTTTTTTTATGTCAATTTATTTCGTTTATAGCAAGCAAAAAGGGAGCTATCGCTCCCTTTGTATTATCTATAATACTATTGTATATCTTTAGATTTTGCCTTCGCTATTCTACCATAAACTAATATTATACGGACGTATTTGAGCAAAGCTAGTTTATTTTAGATCACGTATAGGTCAACTTTTCAAATCCATCTAAATCCACACTAATTATATCAATTATTATAGGCAAATCATTTATAAAAATAGTTTCCCATTGCTATTTATTTTTTTCCATACATATCATTGTAATAATTCTGATACTCACCACTTATTATATTCTCCCACCAAGTGCGATTATTAAGATACCAATCAATAGTTTTTTCAATGCCATCAGCAAACATAGTAGTAGGAGCCCATCCAAGCTCAGTGGTTATCTTTGTAGGGTCAATAGCGTATCTCATATCGTGACCTTTTCTATCAGTGACATAAGTTATTAAGTCTTCTGACTTTCCTAGCTTAGATAAAATAATTTTAACGATATCTATATTAGACATTTCGTTATGACCACCTACATTATAAACTTCGCCTATTCTTCCATTATGAATAATCACATCAATAGCCTTGCAATGATCTTCAACATATAGCCAATCACGAATATTTAATCCGTCACCATAAACAGGCAACTTCTCACCAGCTAGTGCCTTAGATATCATTAGAGGAATAAGCTTCTCTGGGAAGTGATAAGGCCCGTAGTTATTACTACATCTAGATATTGTTATCGGTAGTCCAAAAGTTCTGTGATAAGACTGTACAAGCAAATCAGCACCAGCTTTAGAGCTACTATAAGGACTAGAAGTATGGATTGGAGTGTTTTCAGTAAATAGAAGATCAGGTCTATCTAAAGGCAAATCACCATACACCTCATCAGTCGATACTTGATGATAACGTATATTACCATGATTTCTACAAGCATCCATCAATACCCCTGTACCTATAATATTAGCTACAAGGAATATTTGTGGATCTTCTATACTTCTATCCACATGACTTTCTGCTGCAAAATTGACTACTATATCGAACTTATGATTATCAAATAATTCATTAATAAATGTACTATCTGCAATATCACCCTTTACAAATTGGAAATTAGGATTTTTCATAACACTATCAAGCGTTGATAAATTACCTGCATATGTCAAGTTATCTAAACATACTATTTCATAATTTGGATATTTATCAAGCATATGAAATACAAAATTAGAACCTATAAAACCAGCACCACCAGTAACTAAAATTTTCATTCAATCTCCTCACAAACCGATAATATATACTTACCATAATCAGTCATTTTTAATTTTTCACCCAGTTTAATTAACTGAGTTTTATCAATAAATCCACGTCTACAAGCAATCTCTTCAATGCATGAAATATAGTAACCTTGCCTTGACTGTACAGCCTCAATAAACTCTGCTGCTTTAAGCATTCCCTTCGGTGTACCTGTATCAAGCCATGCCATTCCTCTGCCTAAAAGCTCTACTTTCAACTTGCCATCATTCAAATAAGCTAAATTTATACTTCCAATCTCAAGTTCACCTCTAGGAGATGGCTTAACCTCTAGTGCTTTTTTAATTACAGTATTATCATAAAAATATAACCCAGGCACTGCATAGTTTGACTTAGGCTCACTAGGCTTTTCTTCTATAGAGATGACATTCATATTAGAGTCAAACTCTACCACGCCAAATTCGCTTGCATTATTAACAGGATAGCCGAAAATGTATGCACCATCGAGTTTTTTTTGAGCATTCCACATTGCTTTAGATAAATTTTGACCATAGAAAATATTATCGCCCAATACTAAACAAACTGAATCATCGCCGATAAAATCAGCACCAATTATAAATGCCTCAGCAAGACCATTAGGTTTATCCTGAGCTTTGTATTCAATATTCATACCTAGCTGACTTCCATCACCAAACAACTCACGGAAAATATCCTCATCTGACGGATTAGTTATTATTAAAACTTCCCTTATACCACCAAGCATTAAGACGGACAATGGATAATAAATCATTGGTTTATCATATAGTGGCAAAAGCTGCTTTGATACAACTTTAGTCATAGGATAAAGCCTACTCCCCGTACCACCTGCTAAAATAATTCCTTTCATAATTCCTCCTAAGTTAAGTATCAATCATTAAACTACTGAATAAAAATCACTACTAATATTACCTGTTTACACTCCAGATTATACTGCAAATCTTTTCTACACTTGATACATCCAAATCAGCATACATAGGTAAGCAAATGACCCTTTCAGATATCTGGCTTGAGTTTGAAGTAACGCCTTTATATAAACCCTTATAAGCTTTAGTATCATTCAATGCTGGATAAAAGTACTTTCTCGGGAAGATATTATTTTCATTCAATAATTTGATTAAAAGTTCTCTATCTAGTGGATAAACTTGCTCATCAATAACTATCGGATAGTAAGCATAATTCCTTTGTACATCAGATTGAGCACTCATGATTGAAATACCATCAACAGTGCTTAACAGCTCATCATATTTATCGCTGATAATTTTTCGCTTTGAGATTTCGCTGTCAAGATGACGCAAATTACAAACTCCCATTGCAGCTTGAAATTCGTTCATTTTAGCATTTGAACCACAAATATCGATATCACCAGTTGATGGATTAAGACCAAAATTTCTGTACATAGCAATATTATCACTCAAAGTACTATCAGCAAACACTAAGCAACCGCCCTCTATTGTATTAAACACTTTTGTAGCATGGAAACTAAACATTGAGCAGTCTCCGTACTTAGCAATATCTATACCTTTGTATGTGACACCGAATGCATGTGCCGCATCGTATATAACTTTTAAATCATGTCTTTTTGCTATATCATTAATTGAATCTACATCACAAATACAACCGAATACATGCACGGGCATTATTGCGCAAGTTTTATCAGTAATAAGCTCCTCAATTTTAGAAGAATCTAAGGTATAATCATCTAATTTTACATCACAAAAAACAGGAACAAGCCCCGCCTCAATAATTGCATTAGTAGTTGAGGCAAATGTAAAAGGTGTCGTTATTATCTCACCCGATAATCCCATTGATTTTATAATATTTACTAACGCCTGATGACCATTAACGAATAATTCCATATTATCACAATGCATTTTATCAGCTAGCTGACTCTTAAATTTATTATGTATTGGCCCATTATTAGTTAGCCACTTGCTATCCCAAACCGATTTTATTTCTTCACAATATTCATCAAAACTTGGCATAGATGTTT
>CAMQSU010000033.1 GCA_947037025.1 uncultured Clostridia bacterium
CCTCCACACTCCTCAAGAGTTATTTTATGATTGAAAGCCTCTACATCAATATTTCCTTTTGTTACAGAATATACATCCAAATCAGTAGGGACAAACTGCCATGCATGGCTAGTTATACCTATTGATGTAAAAGTTTTATCAGGAGTTATAAATGATATAGTACCTTCCGCCTCAAAGATGCCAACAAGGCGAACATCAGCTAGGCTTTCGCCTACCTTAACACCGCTTACTGTTACTTGCTCCTTTTGCTCTACCTGCGGTAAAGGTTCTTTATAAGGAGGAGTTGTAATTGGCTCAACACATGCAATTAATGTTGTCAATAAAGTTATTGATATCATTACAAATGTAATGATTAGCACGATTCTTTTTTTTATATTTGTCATTTATATGCTCTCCTTTTTTTTGCATGCTAACATGTTTTTGAATTTACGCTACCTAATTATATCATAAATTGCAAAATATTACAAGTCTGAATTATAATTTAATAAATGTATAACAAAACTTTAAAATATGCCAGATATATTTTATATGTTTATTAGTGTTAATGATTTTTTACCATGAGCTTCCGCCACCTGATTTAATAATATATCCATCTGATCCAGCGCTGCCATCAGTGCCTCCATCTCCTTTGCCTCCAGCTCCGCCTTTACCTTTAGTTCTTCCGCTATAACCATTTCCACCATCGCCACCATTGTGACCATTGCCTCCTATTCCGCCATTGCCTCCTGGACCTCCGCTAGCTCCATCACCGCCGTATCCACCTCGTCCTCCATTGCCTTGATTAGCAGATCCTTTTCCATCAGCATGTTTGCCTCCTGTGCCACCATTGCCACCAGCGCCGCCGGCTCCAACTCTATATCCCCATGGTCCATCAGTAGCACCAGTTGCTCCGGTACCGCCATTACCGCCGACTCCGCCTTTACCATGCACACCAACAGTGCCGCCTTTAACAGATGTCGTCTTTCCTGCTTGACCTCCATTACCACCTGCTCCGCCAACAAAACCAGATTGACCTGCACTCTGCTCATCATATGTGCCATCAGACTGTACACCATTTCTGCCATTGCCGCCTTTACCGCCATTTCCACCATTGCCGGCAGTAAATGTCACACCGACCGAAGTAGGAATTTTGAAATCTATAGCATTTGCACCATTGCCGCCATTTCCTGCATAACCGCCTTCAGAAACCCAGTATTGTACTCCATGAAATCCGTCACCACCATTGCCGCCACTGCCACCTTTTACATGTAGAGTATGAATTAAAATTTCATCCGCTTGCTCAAAAACAGGATTTATTCTTCCTTTAGCTATTGCTAAACTACCATTTCTACCATTTTGTCCGTGGTATGCATTATAGTTAAGATTACCATTCTTTCCATCTGAACCATCCCACCCAGTGTTACCAGCTATAACACATTTTCCCTTAAATTGAATAGTTAGCGCGCCGCTACTTGCCGTAGCGTTAAGTGCAACATAATCTTGCATTGAAGAATACTGAAAGTTGTCAAAACAGATAACTAAAGGAGTAGTTCTAGGCTCAACAATAATATTAAAATTTTCTAGGTTCTTGTCTTTACCTTTAAAAGTTATTGTTGTTGTTGCTGCTTTTATTCTAATTGCCCTACAATGATCATTTGTAGCTTTAGAATAATCCAATACAGCAACGCCTCTGCTGTCATTGCCTTGGTCGTCCTCAGTGTCATAGTCATCTTTGTAGCCTTGCATATAAGTTGTCACGCCATCATTTTGAACTGGTTCAACATAAACATTTTGGGTATAGCTTGTATCATTACTTGCAGTTGGGATATTGCCACCTACAAGATAACTGCCTGCTTTTAACAGCATTGGTATAGTATTATTTCTCTTGTTATTTTCGTCATAAAAACTAATGTTTGCATTGTCGCCTGTCTCACTTATTGTATAACCTTCAGTTTCTATGCCGAATTGATATATTGAAAATAGTGAATTTGCATTATCATTAGTTGTTTTATATGTACCTATAGAATCATTCCCATAGACAAAACTATACTCGATTGCAGTCCACTGTGCATAGACAGTGATGTTATTGCTATCCGGCTCGTCTGTTACAGACGTATCCCAATTATCAACGTATCCGAGATGATCACTTACTGGGCGACCATTCCAACTCCAACCTGCGAAAACATATCCGTTACGGCTTGCAACACCTAGTTGATCATCTGTTCCGTAAGTTATAGTATCCGAATCTTTATCCGCTCCACCATTGACATCAAATATAATATTATATTTTATAGCTTCCCATACTGCGTGAAGAGTTATATTTTCAGTAACATTAAGTAATGTATCTTTAGTAACAGCTGTATCTTTATATGCCCAACCAATGAATTTGTAGCCAGATTTTATGTATTCGTTCGTACTTAATACTGGACTAACACAATAGATGACTGAACTATCAAGCATTTTGCCTTTACCATCACCACTTGTACTGCCACCAACACCATCATATGTTATAGTGTATTCATCTGCTATCCACATTGCATTAAAAGTGATAGTAGCATTATTTTCTGTTGCGATACTAATTAAAGAGCCCACTAATACTCTTTCGGTTTTGCCTTCTTGAACCCATCCACCCAAAGTGTGTCCTGCCTTAGTAAATACTACATCATTATCAAATTTGTTAGAATTAATATGCTCATAATTTCCAAATGTACGCTTAAAATTCTCTATGATAATGTCATCTGAGTTACTATTCACACTACATTCAGGGCAAATGTTTGATCTTAAGTCAATACAATGTGCACAATGGTTGTTGTCGTGAGCTGTAGTGTAATCTCCACAATTGCTGCTCATGTTACTATTATACTGCACAGTATAATTATTAGCAGTCCATTTTGCAGTCAATTCAATAGTTGTTTTGTTTTTAATAGCAATGCTGCTATCAAGAGTAGTGTTTATATAAGCAAGATCCCCATTATCAGAGAATGATATAGGTACTTTTTCACCTTTTAAATTAGTATAAACCCCTTCCCAACCACTGAATGTATAGCCCAGCTTTGAATACATATTTACGGCTAAATTATCATTTCCGTCTATAGCAGCTTTTGCACCATAGTGATGAGAAGTTATAGGCATATCAACACCATCTTCTGTATATCCACCATTTCCAACATACTCCACATCATAACGATTTGGAGCCCATATTGCGATAAGCATGATTGGAATTTCGCTAGATACACTAGTGATATTTGCAGTTGAATCTGGTTCGAACATTTCACTTTCACTACCTAGTGAAAGCCAATTTATTAGGTGATATCCGATTTTTGAGACTTTAACATCTGGTAGCTTAACTTTGTCATCGTACTTACGGTTTTTTTGCTCATTACTAATAGTACTACCATCATTCAGAGTGCCGCCATTTAGATTAAATGTTAGTACATAATAATTAGCTGTCCATATAGCGAATAGATAGATATGAGATTCGGTAAATGTTTCATCAAAAATTTCAGCTCCGTCTACAAAATCAACAGCTCCTGCTGGATCGTAGCCCCAACCTGCAAAAGTGTAGCCAGTTTTTTTAATCGTATTGTTATTTTTAGTTAGCGCTGATATAGTCTCGTAAACATGTTTACTGTTTTCAAGCACACCAGTGCCTGAATTTGCATTATAAACTACATCATAATTATGCGCTTTCCATATTGCATATAGCTTAATATCATCACCCAAGTCGCCAAGGACTTCGATGACATCTAAGTCATCATGCTCAACTATTGATCCTGTTGAGTCTGTTGTCCAGCCAAGGAAAGTCCAGCCTGTACGGTAAAAATTATTTTTTAGTAGAGGAGTTTTTATTCCATGTACATGATCAGTCTTCTTCATTTCGCCATCTATTTCGCCAATATCAAATCCATCAGTTTTACTTATGTATGATACTTTGTAATTTCGCATTTGCCATTCTGCAACTATAGAGAAGTTGCCTACTCTATTTTCTTCTAAACCGTGTACTTTAGAACCTTTATTTCCTTGCTCATCAATGTAATACCATCCAAGAAAGTTGAATCCTATTTTACTTGGGTTATTAAACTTAAACCTATCTGACTCTATTGTGTATGAGTCAGGATTGTTGTGGGTAACATCCTCACCTATAACATATTTTATATTATAGTTAATGATTTCCCATTTTGCAAATACAATAACTTCGCTGATATTGTCTATTGTTTTACCCCCAAAATGCGTTACTTGATTTCCTGCGCCATTTGGTTTAGTGAACCAACCCTTAAATGAATAGCCTGTCCTTGTTGCATCAAGAAACTCAGTTAAAGGAGTTGATACATAATAAAGTATAGGATTTTCACTAAGTCCTTCACCTCGATTGATGATATTATAGCCCTTCTCTGTCCAGCATGCATACAGTGTTATAGAAGTTAGTGTTGAATCTATTTCAGCTAATTCTACAGCTAGCATTTCACCGTTAATACCAATCTGTCTTTCACCAGAAAATTCAGGATCTCTGAACCATCCAGCAAATGAGTAACCGGATTTTTCGGCTATTTCAAATTCTCTTTCCATCAAAGTTGTAATTGTAAAATAATCTGGATTATCACTTACTGGTTTAATACCACCATTTAGAACATAGTTAATATCATACTTAAATAGTGTCCAATTTGCTGTAAACACCTTATTTCCAACACTACCCATTGCGATAGTTCCACCAGAACTCCAAGTGCTAAACGCATAGCCTAACCGCACTGGTATTTTGCTAAGTACAATTTGATCCTCTATTGTGTATGTTGTTGGGAAATGCTCAGGATTTCTATTGCTTTCGCCTAAAAACTCATAAGTAATGTTATAACTAATAGGAGCAAGTTTGCCGTATAAAGTAGTTGATATATCGGCTATTCTGATTTCTTCTACTAAGTTTGTCATCGCAGCATCACTGTACCAGCCTTCTATTTCATACCCGCGTTTAGTAACATATGGTGCATTTACTAACATTCCACTTGGGCCAAACTTAATTTCTTCTCCATTGTCAATTACGCCCTCAGATACAAATGTAACTGATGACTTAATTTTTGCCATTGGCCAGATATATGCGTCATTTCCTATTCGAGATCCATCTTCATAAACAACGCCGTAGTAATCACCACCAACAGGAGAATAATATGCATCACTTCCTTCTTTAATTACAATAGAATTTAGTGATTTGCAACCTGCAAATGCTGGTGAATCTTTAGTACTGTACATATACTCGATAGAGTTTGGAATAACTATATTAGTTAATTTAGTGCAGTACTCAAAAGCATTTTTATCTATTTCCTTAATGCCGTTATCAGCACTTGTAGGGTCCTCAAATACTACTAGTTGCAGTTTATTTGCCCTCCTAAATGCCATCGTTCCAATATGCGTAATGCTGTTAGGAATATGTATACCTGCTATACTACTTCCGGCAAATGCATTTGCACGTATTTTTTTAAGCGGAACTTTTTTGCCGTCAATTTCTACTTCACTAGGCAGCGCCAATACTTCACTTACTATTACTCCGCTGTATTTGACAACTTCGCCATACTCTACAACATTGCCATCAACAGTTTCAGATGCTAATTTTACAGTAATGAAGTTAGCTGACTTTACAGTTATATCGGCAGAAGTACTCATTCCACCAAAGCTTACAGACATGCTGTGCGATGATGATACATAGTCCGTGCCACCATCATTGACAATATCAGTCTCCGATGCAAACACGCTTTCATTTAATTTATAAGTAGACTCCCACATTTCAGAGCTTACGTTAATAATTTTATGACTTCCGTCCTTGTAAGTTACCTTTATCATAGCGTGTTCAAACGTTACCTTTTCACCCAACTCAAACTCAGTTCTATAAGTATCATCTACTAACTGAATGGATATTACTTCATTCAAATCGATAGTAGTGCCAGTAGTACATGCTACAAGTGTCACCATAGCCATAATTGTTATTAATAAAAATAATAGTATTTTTCTTGTTTTCATAATAGACCCCCCCCCTGATAATGTTTACGATTAAACCCTTTTGCCAGTGCTTATATCATAAATATCGCCTCTGTCTTTACAGTTTGTTATTACACCTTCATTCCATGCAGCAATGCCTTTAACTGCATTTTCATAATCATACTTATCTACCTCAATAAATCCATAATTAGTACAGTCAATAATTTTACCACCTACATGGTTTTCACCTGCAATTCCGCTAGCTTGACCTAATGTACTTATGTTAATATTGCTTGTACTGCCAGATATTATTCCATAGTTTTGACCTACTAAACCACCAACCACTACATTATTAAATCTTGCATCATATCCTATGTGACCAGCTGATGTAGATACACAATCTATTATGCTTCCGTAATTCCTAGCAGCAATACCGCCAATATACACTTTATCATCATGTTTTCTAGAAAGATCTATCTCCATATACTGAATTGCAACTTCCATTATCAATCCTCT
Source organism: uncultured Clostridia bacterium (assembly GCA_947037025.1). Taxonomy (GTDB): domain Bacteria; phylum Bacillota; class Clostridia; order Christensenellales; family UBA3700; genus MGBC100798. The sequence goes on from CAMQSU010000033.1 coordinate 6,460, forward strand.
GTTAACTTCTATTAGACCAATGTTATTATCTATTGAAACATCGTTAATCTTAATGTTTCTAAGTATATAATTTTGACCAATAATGATTCCAGTAAATATTTCAAGCGGAGTATATTCATGCCCCACAAAATTAATGTTATTCATAAGCACATAGTTTCCTGCAGTGTTCAAACTAATATTATTCCACTGCTCAACCGTTCTGATTAATTGCAACGCATATATTGACATTGTATTACTAATTAAACCATTACAACTTGCAGTAAGCGTTCCATTTAAGCTAGAATTTGCTGCTACATTTTTAACAGTTATAATGTTGTCAGTAATAGTGAAATACTTGCTTCCGATAGCATCCAATGTATACGTTATTGTATCTATTCCTAAAGCCCCTTCATATGTAGGATTTATTTCTAGTTTCCCATCTGGATACATATAATAATTGTTACCTATAACTTCAACACCAGTACTATATTTGCTGCCCGCTATGATTATATCAGTAATATTGTCTGTTATAAGTATCTCATATTTAGGACTAGTAAAATGCCTAATTTTAACTGAAACTTGGATTTTAATTCCATAATAAGCACGATTATCAAACACTTCAAACTTACCTGTTTTGCTATCTAACTGGACAAAGTCACCACCATATTGGTTATGCAATATAAACTCAACTTCATCACTTCTAATGAAAGGTGTAATTAAATAATCTAACATTACACACTCTCCAATATTAACACTTTCAGGAACATTAATTAAGTCTATATTCTCAATGTTGTCATTGACAATAATCGTAAATTTTGGTATCTCATAATACTGTCCCAAAATATAATATCCTACTTTGATATAAGCTTTATCATAATAATCCGCATTAGCATTTAGGCGTCCATATACTGCGTATGACTTATTACCCTGTCCTAATGATGTTGTCACAATTTCAGCATATGCGTTGCCTTCAACTACCACCCTAACATCGTATATATACAATGCAGTGCTAGCCAAATCATCTTGTCTAAATACAATATCTAGAGAAAAGTCACCGTTTGGATTAACATACAACTCTCTTTCACCACTATCTATTACCACCTCATGGACCTCCATAGGAAGAACTATAACGACGTGAATTACTTTCTGAGTACGTGTTAACTTGTCTCTTGCATATATTGAAATGCTTTGCTCACTGTCAAATATTGTTGTATATTCAAATGATATTTTTCCATCATCTGATACAAAAACCGTGTCAGATGTAATATCATTGGCATTCAATACAGTAAATTCCATATTGCTGTTAGGCACTACATTTCCTTCAATATCGGTAATTACGATATCATATGATGTTGCATTATGCAATGAACAATCTGCCAGTAATTCAACCATGTCATACTCGCCATTAATTGACATTTCACCTATCTCATTATATATAACATATTTTTTATCAATATATATTGCTGAGTTCTCGGCGGATGCTGCTCTGACCACAATCTCATCATCTGCGATTAGTCCAGAATTAATGGTTAATATATTATCATTAATTGCAGCAAAATTTGATCCGCTTAGGATAGAGTAAATAATATTTTGATTGGTTGCGTTGCTATTTACATACGCCTTTAATTCGATTTGCTGTCCGTCAGATACATACTGTGCAATTGCCATTGTATCAAACCTTATCTCTTGCACACTTGTTCGCTCAACTGTTATCGTAAGTATATTACTTTGAACTCCATCAACTGTTGCAACTATAGTAATTACTTCATCACCAACACAACTAAAGTTTATCTTCAATATGCCTAAATACTCATCAAGGGTAACGTATTCTGAACCAGAAGTTATACTATATTTAACATCCTTATAAGTTGACTCTTCTGGCAATATTTCAGCTAGCATTTGTAGCTGATCTCCCCTAGATGCAATTACTACTTCATTTTCTGTTTTAATTTCTATACTTTCAACTTTTATTTTTCCTACAACAAAAGTTAGCTCATTAGATATTACACCATCAACAAAAGCAATGATTGTAATTACATCGTTTTCTTTTGCATTTTTGTCAACTACTAGTGTGGTTCTATTTTTATCAAGTCGATCCGCATAAATACTAGAAATTTTATTTCCTTCAATAATTAAATACATCACTTCGCTAATTGATGGCTTGCCTCCATTTATATCAAGAACTTCTGCATTGATTTCAATCTCTGTCTCAGGAATGACGTTTCCAGAAAATGCAGTGCTAATTTCTACAGTATCTACAGCTTGTTTAATTATGTTAAACGTAATCAACTTTTCAACATTTGCAATCTTAGCTGATACTATTACTTGCGATCCAACTTTGGAATCACTAGAAAATTTGATTCTCATAGTTTTATCAATTTCACTTTGCATAAACTTCGCACTGCCAGAAACTATACTTATACTCTCAAAACCTAATTCGCCTCTAGTTGCATTCTTTGGTACTACTGAATTGCCATCAATACCAACATCAATTATATCGCCTGATCTAGCATTGTAAACATTAACATATTCTCCCTCCACTACCGAATTAAATTTGAATCGCTCAGCTGGAATATTAGATGCAACAACCTTATCATGTGCATCGGTTTGTACGTTTTTGTCACCATATTTACCTACGTAACCTGTTGATACTGCTTTGATTTTTATTTCACGTCCAATAATAGCTTCATCACATTTTATCCTGAATGATGCTTTTGAAACTCCGTTAACTATAAATTGTTTAAAATCTTGAATATATTCACCGCCATCAACTATCAAATAATTCAATGTTTGATAAGATGCGTTGGTAGGATTCATTATAGGATAAACAGATACCATTCTACCTATTTGATAGTCATCATAACCACTTTTACCATTATTTCTAACATTATAATTTGCACTAAACCCATATAAATCATTATATTCTGGATCATAAGTTACTTGATCGAATTCTAACTTTACCGACTCAATAAATATTGGCTTTTTAGTTATATGTATAGTAGTCACTACCTTTCTTACTCTTACCTCATAATGAAATAGCCCTCTTTTAGTTTCTGTTTCAAAATCTAAATTATCATACTCAAGTTCATCTCTTGACCAATCTTTAAGCTGTAGAGTTAAATCATCCTCAAACTCAGCTTCTGCATCGCTGTTTGAAACTACTTTATTGTCTTTAACATGATAATTTTCTTTACTATCTTGCTTGAACACGAAACTATTATCAACTGCTGAAGAATCTATAGTTTTGCTTCTTGTCTTGCCGCTTATCATATCTTCTGTTGTTAAAATCATATTAGGAATTTCTATAGATCCGCTTTGATCTAAAGTTACAGTATTGGACTCTGGACTCACTGTAGAATACATAGTTCTACCAATACTAAATATTGGAATCTCTATATCTAAGAAAGTTAATTTGATTTCTGCAGCCCAAAGCCATAAATCGATTTCTGCAAATACTGATAAGCTTGAATATACACCAAGCTCTAAATACAGTGCAACAGAAGGCCCATCATCATTAAATTCTTCTCCTTCAAAATCTATCTCGTTAATAGAACTTATTTTATAAGAGCCTGTAAGCTTAGCATAACCTCCAATTTCGAAACCTACGCCTGCATTTACAATACCGCAGAAACTAGCAGCAAACTTCACTTCTACACCAACCTTAACCTCAACCGTTCCTACTACTTCTACTTCAGTTGCATCGCATTTACTACTTTTATTATAATATTCAGACAATCCATCTGAATCTTTTTTAACACCTACCTTGACTTCAAATTCATTTTTTACCGTTACTCCAATTTCAGCTTTTAAATTAATTTCAAAGACGAGTTCTATGTCAAATGAAAACCCAAGTCCAGGAACTGGAGTAGGCATATTAGTTTTAAATGCTTTCACGCTAGTTGATCGTTCTTTTACTGTGTCGTTTAATTTTTCTTCTAAAGCTTTTATTTCTTCTTCCACCGACTTTTCTTTTTCACCATCCTCGGTTTCAGCTACAAATGCAACTTTCATTTCATTTTCAATTTTAACCGATGCTCCTAAATCAAATGTACCTTTCCAAATGTCTATGTTAGCTATAGTTCCTAAGGCAACGCTAAACGTACTTTCAATTTGTAAATTTATTTTTACATCTGGTGAAATATTTACGTCGGGGAATTCTATTTTTATCTCGATTTCAACTTTAGCAAGCAATAATTTAACTTCTAGTGAGAATTTAGGCTTACTTTTTAGTGCCCTACCAATATCCATAACTACTGGGTCTTGTGACAATTGGTCAGCAACTGCTGCCTCATCATAAAATATGAAGTTGTCGTCCACATACTCAGCTTCAAATTCATCAAATATCTCTAACTCAGAATATACATCCTCAAGCGCAGGGACAGTAACACTAAGTTTAATTCCATTATATACATCAGTAGTTTTGTCAATACGGTACATTTTTTCTGATCTGAACCCATTGTCAAATATAGGCAGTGAAACCAAATCACCAACACATAAATTATATTTTGAATATGTTGCCTTATCAATTATTATCTCGCCTGCGTGTTCGTCATATAAATAAATAGTGGCGGAAACAATTTTTTTAATTTCTTCTTTTGGAACAATCTTTGCAATTTTTTCTTTGTGTATAGAAAAAGTTATATCTCTTTTAGCAGAGTAAGTTTTATCTTTAAAAACAATACCCTCATCTAATAATATTACTTTATATGTATATCCCGCAATGTACCTTTCTTTAGGTGCTAGCACAGAAAAAGTATTGCCATCTTTAGCAACATCAAATTGCACTGGCTTCCCAAGTTGATCTTTAATAGTTATATTGGTTTTAACATAACTAGCAGTTAATTTTGAAGTCACGAAAAATGAAAAATCAGAGTCCACACCAATTAATGTGTCATTTGTCTCATTTGATTTCTCAATTTCAGTTCTCGCATTATTATCACCCTCAGGGACATAGTTACCCTTTCCTGGCAATAAAAAAGCCAGCAGCAAACCTACAGTCATGACTATAAGTAAGACTGTCGTCAAGATTATTGCCATTTTTTTATTTGAACTCACATGACTTTTCTGAGTGCGTGTGTTATCATTTTTCATAAATTCCCCCTAAATACAGTGAAATAAAATATTTTTATTTCCAAATGCTGTTATGCAACCAAAAATTTTATTCACAATAGTTAAATTATCAATTTCGGCATTTATTCACAAAAACCGAACATTTCCCATATATTACTAATTTACCACGAAATTTGTCAATTGTCTATAGCCATGCGTTATGTGGTCACTATTTTGCAGTATGTGGTAATAGTTTAGAAAGAAAATCACCAAAACTCGCAAATTTATATTTGTGAATGCAAATCATATAGTATAATTCACAAAGATAAAACTGCTAGTTTGCACAAATTAATACATTATCTAAGACATTTTATATACTATTCAAATTAATCTTATCAGGCGCAGACTCCACCTACTTAACCCAAAATTATAATTTATGAAAACTACCTCTCTTAACACCTTTATAATACAAAATACAATTTTTATACTCTGTACACGGGTTAAAGCACATGTATCTTAACAAAGATATTCTTTATCTCAAAATAGAAAGCAGTTTCAAGCACTTGTTATGCTGAAATGACATAGGAAACACTTTACCAAGAAACTCTACTATTTACTCTACCATAAAGCCAAAATCACCCTAAATAAGGGTGATTTTAGAGCTGCTAACGAGATTTAAATTAGTGATTTTGCACGTGCTAAGGAAGTGCTTTACCATGATAAATAACAATATTTACATACTATATGGGCATTATAGCCATATAATAGCATATTTTACACATTTTGAATAATTTGAAATCTTGATTTACTCTACCATAAAAATCAACGTGGCATGGAAAATGCTCTACCATGGTTTTAGTCCGTGTCGGTGCTTACCAAGCACGCATTGCCGATTGGGGTTTCTTGCGTTAAAGCGTTTCTCAT
>CAMQSU010000034.1 GCA_947037025.1 uncultured Clostridia bacterium
CAAAATCAACATGGTCAAGCTCAACATGACCGATTAGTTTATGATAAGTTGTAGTTCCGTCGCCATGAGGGTGCTTCCAACACCACTCGCCGCTTGCATGCTCATCTTCTTGAATAATTTCTACATACTCGCTATTAACTAGCTCCGCTTTTACAAGCGTAACATATCCTTTATCTACTTCTTCATCTTCGCTTAGTAGCGATTCGATACGCTCCGATCCTGCCGATGCCATTGCAATATTATTCATTTGCTCTGCAACTTGAATGATAGGCATAACAAACATTCTTGACATTATAAGGAATGCAACTATTGATCCTACCGTTGTACCGCCAACGCTGTTTATTGCAAGGATACCGCCGATTATTGCAATCAGTACATAAAGCAAATGCCCCATACCTGACATTACTGGCCCGATACTAACTGCAAGCCTTACCGCCTTAAAGCTAGCGTCACGCCATTCGTCATTAATGCTAGAAAAATCTGCTTTACATTTTTCCTCATGATTAAACACTTTAATTACTCTTTGACCAGAAATCATTTCCTCTACGTAGCTATTTACTTTACTAATTGTAGACTGCTGACGGCGGAAGTTTTTTGCACTTGCTTGACCTACAGTTTTTGCAATAAACAACATCAACATTGCATAGAACACTGTTATTCCAGCTAAAATTGGATTGATTATAAACATCGCAATAAGTATTGCCATTACAGTAAATGTAGTGTTCATCAACTGCGGTACGCCTTGCGCTATCATGTGAAGTAATGTGTCTGTATCGTTAGAGAAATAACTCATTATATCGCCATCGTTTACTCTATCAAAATACGCCACTGGCAAATTCTGCATTCTTGCAAACATTGTATCTCTAATATTTTTTAATGATCTTTGAGAAATATATACCATAAGCTGAGAATATATAACAGTGCACATTATACCAACTAAATATATACTTGCCATCACAACTAATGCTGTAGATAAAGATGAAAAATCAGGGTTCTGCTGACCTATTAATGGATTAATAAAATCATCAATAAGTGGCTGAATAAATGAAGATCCTAATACTGTTGCCGTTGCAGATATTAAAACGCATAAAGCAACTAGTAATAACTGAAATCTATACTTATATAATACAGTGCCAAAAATGAATTTTAACGAGCTTTTTTTCTCTTTCTTTTTCATGCCATTTTTGTCATTATTAATGCTGTCTTTTTCATCGATTATTTGCTCACCTGTAAAGCTCATATTTTCTGCTGCAGTTCCGTCCATATCTACTACTGCCTCGCTATCTTTTATTGCTTCTTTTAGAAGGGATTTATTACTCATTTTCCGACCCTCCTTTATTCTGAGATTGGTAAACTTCTTGATATATTATGTTACTTGACATAAGCTCATCATGAGTACCAATGCCATTTACTTTTCCATTATCTAATACTATTATTTTATCTGCATCCATTACTGATGAAATACGTTGCGCTATGATAATTTTAGTGACATCTGCTTTAGAAGTACTAAGTGCGTTTTTAATATTTCTATCAGTACGCGTATCAACAGCACTTGTTGAGTCATCAAGGATAAGGATTTTAGGATTTTTCAGCATCGCTCTTGCAATACAAAGACGTTGCTTTTGTCCACCTGATAAATTAGATCCGCCTTGCTCGATATGGTGATCATATCCAAGCTTGAAATTTGATGTAAACTCAAGTGATGAACTAAGCTCTAACGCCTCGTTTATTTCATCATCAGTAACATTTGCATTTCCCCACTGCATGTTTTCACGAAGTGTACCGCTAAATAAAACATTTTTCTGAAGCACCACACTAACATTGTCACGCAATGTTTTTATATCATAATCTTTGACATTATGCCCTGCAATAATTACCTCACCGCTAGTTGCATCATATAACCTTGGAAGCAATTGGACTAAGGTAGTTTTACCACTTCCTGTGCCGCCCAAAATACCGACCATTTCGCCGCTTTTTATCGTAAAACTTACATCGCTCATGCACTGCTTTTCCGCATCGCCAACGTAACTAAAGCCAACACCTTTATACTCAATATCTCCGTTTTCTATTTCATATATTGGGTTTTCAGGATTAACAATATCAGTCTTTTCATTAAGCACTTCTACAACTCGCTCTGCCGATGCTCTTGACATAGTTATCATTACTAATACCATTGAAAACATCATTAATGACATTAAAATTTGCATAGAATAGGATATCATCATAGTAAGCTCGCCAGTGGTCATCTCTCCAGTTACGATCATATTAGCACCAAACCAAGAAATTAGCAGCATACTTCCATTCATGCAAACTAGCATCAATGGGCCGTTAAGAGCAATTACTCTCTCTCCCATTGAGAAGTTGCGGTAAATGTCACCTGATGCCTCGTCAAACTTTTCAATTTCCTCACCTTGAGAGTTGAATGACTTTACTACACGTACGCCTTTTACATTTTCGCGAACGACTTTATTCATCTTGTCATAGCTCTTAAATACTCTCATAAATACTGGATATGCATACTTAATCATAAAGAACAATGCAACACCTAGTACTGGCGCTATTCCTAAAAATATTAGGCCGATTTTCCAGTTTACAGTGAATGTTACTGCCAGTGCAAAAAATAATTGCAATGGACATCTTACACTGATTCTTGAAACCATTTGATAAGATTGTCTGATATTCATTACATCCGTTGTCAGCCTAGTAACTAGACTAGAAGTACTGAATTTATCTATATTTACAAATGAAAACTCCTGTATATTACTATACATTCCGTCCATCAGATTTTTTGCAAATCCTGTACTTCCTTTACTTGACGCCCAGCCGGACAATATGCCGAATGTTCCGCCCATTATTGCTAGCATTACAAGTACACTTCCGGCGATGGCAATATATACCATATCCCCAGCTATTACTCCATTGTCAACTAGTGATGCTGTTATGTATGGTATCATTGTTTCTATAACAACTTCTAGTGCGACTATAAATGGTGTAAGTATAGTATATTTCCAGTATGCACCTGCGTGTTTTAATAAATCTTTTACCACGTCTTTGTCTCCTTTATTTATACCTAAAAAATTTTGATAACATTTTGATTTGTGACAATTTTACAGTTAATTTTAACTCAATTTTTTTATGTTTTTTATGACTTTTTATCTTGTATTTATTTGCAATTTATCTTGCCGCATTTACGGAAGTTTAAACAAATTTTTATGCAAATTATATTTCAATAATTTTCTGTTTTGTCACTTAAATTATAATATATATTCCCTGCTTTTATTTGAAAAAATTCTATTATTTTTATACATTCTATAAATTCTTTTTTGTTTCAATTAATGTAACTTTTAGCTTAGATAAAATGCCATGCAAAATTATAACTTCATGCTCAGTTAGGCCGCTTCTAACTGCGACTTCTAGCTGTACTAATTGCTTTTGAATATCCGCATGACATTCCAACGCTTTATCCGTAAGTACGATTCTTTTCAATCTTTTATCTATTGCAACCGATTGCCTTTCAATAAGTCCTTTTCTCTCCATTTTGTTAAGAAGTTCTGTAACTGTTGACCTTCTAATCATTAAGACTTGCTCTATATTTTTTTGGTATATAGAGATATCTTTATTGTGATTAATATAGTCAATAACAGTCCCTTCTGATTGATTAACCTTCTCTCTTAACGCGCTCATCATACTGTGACTGTTAGCATTTTGCCTAAGCAAATTATGCACTACTCCAATTTCTCTTGCAATTTTGATTTCCGTGTCCATATAAATAATCTCCTCGTGTGTTAATTTGTTTTATTAGCTCCCCGACAATTAAAATGTAGTTAGTTAGCTTACTAACATTGTATCACTCTTGGACATATATTGTCAATTGTTTTTGTGTAAAGATTTTCTAGAAATTAAAATATTATGTAAATTTTTAATCTGCATTTACCTCATAATGTCATCCATATCATCAGGCACATTTGATGTAATATCCATAATTTTCTTTGTAATTGGATGTGTGAAGATAATTCTTTCGCTGTGCAAAGCAGGTCTAGTTAATAGCAATTTATCGCCGCCATACAAGTCATCCCCAACTAGAGGATGCCCTATGTGTGACATATGAACTCTTATTTGATGCGTTCTACCAGTTGATAAAATCACCCTAACTTTGCTAAACTTTTCATTACTTTCTACTACGCTATAATGCGTCTTCGCGTACTTTGCACCATCCATTACACCTCGCCTCATACTGTCTGAATAAGGCTGCCCTATCGGTGCAATAATGTCGCCATTACCTTTTAGAATGCTGTCATAATTATATACAATTGCGATATACTCTCTGCGTACCGCTTTAGCTTCTGCGTTCTTGTCGCTTATAATATCTTTGGATAAAATTGCGTGTGCAAGCCCATGCTTTGCAACGATCATAAGACCGCTAGTTCCAGTATCAAGCCTACTAACTGGGTGATATACAAAGTCACCCCAAACATTTGCAAGGGCATTTTGCAAGCAATTATTATAATGCGCATTGGATGATATTACAGCGATATCTGGTGATTTACTAATTACCGCTATATCTTCGTCTTCATACAATATTATAACCGGCTTCTCTATCCGCTTAATTTGCGGAGGCTGCTCTATTATAGAAACTTTTATCCTGTCGCCAACCTTTACCGGTGCAATTACAAAAGATGGCTCGTCATTTATCATGACCAACCCTAACACTTTCTTCAATTTTTTGCATAACATTGTCGAGTAGCCTTGAGTTTTTAGAAACTCCTCACACCGCCCGTCAATATCTGATATATACTCTAGTACTCTTTCGCTCAATTAAATCACCGACCTTTCTATTATAGCCATTATATTTGATTATTATACCAATTATTTTATATAAATATTGCATGATATATCAATTAATAATACTCTATTTTTTCAAGTTTAGCAAGTCAATAACTGATGTATCATCATTTTTTTGCAATATTGAAGATACTATCTAATGCATGCATTTTACCCGAGCGATTAAACCTGCCAAGTAAATACATGCACTCTGGGTCAAGAGTTATATAATTTACGTGCTCATAACAAGTAAGTGTCATGGTATACCCTGCCGACCTCACTATTTCTTCACTTTCAGAGCAATACTCACCATATGGATAAGTGTAGCAAGTAGGCTTTATTGATATATCTAATAACCTTTGCTCTGCAATGGCCGTGTCTTTTTTTAGCATGTTTTTATAATTTTCAACATTTTCACCTTCTTTTATCCTAACCCCTCTACGCCCTTTCATAGTATGCAAATTTTCTGTATGACATGCTATTTCAATTCTGCTGCATTTGCTAAGTTTTGCAACTTCATCATATGTCATATAACTACATCTAGGTCTTGGGGTTTTGACTACTTCTTTTGATGAAAAACCACCCACAATACTTGCAACCGCATTCATTTCGTACTTCTCTAGCAATGATGGTAGATACTTCAAATAACTATAAAAGCCGTCATCAAAAGTCAACATTGCGTATTTCCCGCCATGAATTTCGCCCGATATAACCTTTGCAAGGCTTGCGGTAGTAAGGGTTGTATACGCCTCACTTTTTAAATACTGCATATCTCGCTCTAGTGTTGAAACTCTCACTTCGTAGTCGTTTTCACGCTCATTATCAGCAACTATATTGTGATACATTATTATGGTAAGAGGAACCCCACCGCTTGACTTCCTTAATTGGTTGATTTGTATTCTGTTTTTATAGTCATTTTTTGCTATTAGGTTAGGGACTTTTACAGCAATTTCTGTCGCTAGATCTTTGACTCCATATATAGCGGCGTTTATCATTGCATAATCTTCTACTTTATCTACTTTTTCTGCTTTTACAAGAATAATTATGCCGCCAAAAGCTGCTGCAATCAGTAGAATAATTAGCAATAGCGATATAATTATTTTAGCCGCAAGCCTTCTATTTGATTTTCCATATAATGTAATTTGCCTCATTTAGTCCCCTTTTTGCCATCTTTAAGTATAGTGTGCTTCTTTTTGATATTATTATTACGCATTTCAGACTATATGTAGAATTTCGCTTGAAAAATTGCTTAAATTGTTATATAATGTATGTATTAAGGTATTAGGAGTTTGCAATGGATATCAATCGTATTTCAGAATTAAATCAGCAAGCCGACCTGATTCGCAAAATGAGCATAGAGTCTATCGCTAATTTTGGGTCTGGTCACATCGGCGGCACTTCAAGCATTATCGAGACACTTACAAGTTTGTACTTTGAGTGCGCTAATGTAGATCCATCTAACCCTTCATGGGCAGATCGTGATCGTATCGTTTTATCAAAAGGACATGCAGCAGTTGGACTTTATGCAACTCTTGCAGCTAAAGGATATTTTGACAAATCAGAGTTATTAACGCTTAACCAGAATGGCACTAATATGCCTTCTCACTGCGATATGCGTAAAGTTACTGGCGTTGATTTCACTGCTGGGTCTTTAGGTCAAGGGATTTCTGCTGCTGTTGGTATGGCCATCGCTGCTAAAATGGATCGCAAAAAATACAGAGTTTTCACAATCGTTGGTGACGGCGAGAGTCAGGAAGGTCAGGTATGGGAAGCGGTAATGCTTGCAGGCAGTCGCAAACTTAACAACCTAACAGTATTTGTTGACAATAACGGAATGCAAATTGATGGTATGACTAATGATATTTGCAAAGTTGCGCCATTTGAGGACAAATACAAGGCATTCGGTTTCAAAGTAATAACTGTTGACGGTCATGACATTGAAGCTATCGTAGATGCGATAAATACTGCTGCTGGCGTTAGACGCCCTACAGCAATTATCCTTAACACTATTAAGGGCAAGGGTATCAAGTGCTGCGAGGGAACTCCTGCATCTCATAGCGTTGCTTTCACTGATGAAATGTTCGCTGCTGAAAACACTGGGGAGGTACTTTCTAAATGAATATGTTAGAGAATAAAGAATTAAGAGCTGTATATGCAGATAACCTTGTTAAATATGGCAAAAAAAATAAAAACATCGTCGTTCTTGAGGCTGACCTTATGAACTGTCACGGCACTAAAAAGTTTCTTGATGCGTACCCTAATAGGTTTATCAACTGCGGTATTGCGGAGGCGAACATGATAGGTGTTGCTGCTGGACTTGCTAGCTGTGGCAAAATTCCTTTTGCTGCATCTTTCAGTCCTTTTGCTACAAGACGTTGTTATGACCAAATCGCTGTTAGCGTTGGTTACACTAAAATGAATGTAAAAATCGTCGGTTCAGATCCTGGAATCATGGCTCTAAATAACGGCGGTACTCATATGTCACTTGAGGACATTGCTCTTATGTGTCAGGTTCCTGAAATGGTAGTTGTTGAGCCGATTGATGCTTTGAGTTTCGATAAATTATTCCCTCAAATCATTGCTTGCGATAAACCAATGTACATCCGCATGCAACGCAAAACTACTCCTCCTGTATTTGAAGATAATGCAAAAATTAATCTTTTTAAAGCTAATGTTATCAAAAAAGGTAAAGATATCACAATAGTTGCTGCAAGCATAATGGTACACCGTGCTGTTGCCGCTGCAAGTGTTATGAAAGACTTTGGTATTGATGCGGAGATCGTTGCAGTGCATACTTACAAGCCTTTAGATACTGAAACTATCTTTAAATCAGTTCGCAAAACTGGCGCTTGTGTAAGCTGTGAAAACCACCACCTTGTTGGCGGAATGGGTCAAATGATTGCAACTGCTCTACTTGAGAATGACATTCGCGTGCCTTTTGGCATGGTTGGTGTTACTGATAGATACGGCGAAGTTGGTAGTGAAGGTTACCTTGCGGAAATTATGGGTTTGACTGCTCAAGATATCTACGACAAAGTTGAGGAAATTCACGGCAAAAAGTAATTAGTATTTTAATATCTTATCTTGATTAGCAAATTTTATTCGCTATTTATTTATGGATAGATACATTTGTAATTACTATGTTTTTGCTGCAACTAATTTAATAACTAAAAACACGTCATACTTTATAGTATGGCGTGTTTTTTATATATTTTATATGCAATTTTTGCATGTTTTTTGCCATTTTTTGCGTGTTTTTTGCGTGTTTTTCGCATATTTTATTCGTTTATATTATGCTTTTTATTAGTTCATTTCATGATGTTATTATGCGGAGTTTTTTAATTAGTATTTTATATTTATATATTTATTGCAATGACAGCTTATCCTCTCACACAATTTTGTTTTTTCAATTTTTGCTTTTATAATACTGCACCAAATGGCTCTGGGTGCAATGCAACATAATTGTTAGTCAAATAATAAGATGATAATGTTCCGATATCTGACCAATAGCCGCTCATTCTATACGCAGATAAATTATCCATCATTTTAGGGAAAAGCTCTCTCGCAAAATCATATTTCCCTTCAGGGATATTATCAAACACTTTTCTCTCTAATATATATATGCCCGTGTTTACTAGCTTGTCTATGCTGTGTGCTGGCTTTTCAATAAAGCTTGTAATGGTTCCATCTTCACCGCATTTCACAACGCCGAATCCTGTCACATCATCCATTTCCTTAACCGCCATCGTCATCAACTTACCGTGCGACATATGGTGGGATATCATGCTGCTAAGGTCAATATTAGTAAGCGCATCTCCACTTATTACAACAAATGTTCCGTCTATCATGTCGGCGATTTTCTTAACTCCACCCGCTGTGCCTAATGGAACTGTTTCAACAGAGTATCTTATATCTACTCCGTATTTTTTGCCGTCACCTAAATAATCCATAATTCTCTCCGGCTTATAACCGAGTGTCACTATTATATCTGTAATGCCATGTTTTTTCAAATTGTATATAATGTATTCTATAATAGGCTTATCTATAATAGGAACCATTGGCTTTGGTATCTCATTTGTCAATGGTTTAAGTCTTGTTCCGTATCCACCTGCCATAATCACTGCTTGCATATTCTTCACCTCACATAGCTAGTATATTGCAAGTTGTATTGATTATACGGTCAAAATAGGATAATTTTAACATTTTATTTCTTCCGCATTTTATTACTATGCAGTATTAAGTTAGTGAGTTTTACTGCTTTTTTGTATTATGTTTGAATATTAATTTAGAATATTTCAACTTAAATATAATTGACTAATCCTTTTGCATAAAAAAACCTACTCTTTCAAGTAGGCTTTTATTTATACAAATTACTTTAAGTTGATGTTGATATGATACAACTTTTTATATCACCTTTAGTCAAGAATGCGTTTATAATTATTAATTACTATTTTTGCATCACATTCCGCAAGGTCAGTTACTAATTTTTCAATTAGAATTTTCTCTTTTGTTCTTTTATTTCTCACTGCCTTTGTTAATATATACTCGATTTCTCCGTTAAGCGAGCGATAATCATCATCCGCCATGTGATTAAGATCTTCCCACAGCTCATTTGTTATACGTAATAATAATTGTTTTTTCTCTTTCATCATGTTCTCCTTTTCTCTCAATTAATATATTACTTAATAGATTGTGCCAGTATTTACTATCGGCTGAGTATCTTTATTGCTACATAATACTACCATAAGGTTAGATACCATTTGTGCTTTTCTTTCCTCATCTAACTCAACAACTCCAGATTCACGCAGTTTGTCAAGTGCTAATTCCACCATTCCTACAGCACCTTCTACAATAGTTTTTCTTGCATCAACTACCGCTTGTGCTTGCTGACGTTGCAGCATTGAAGATGCTATCTCCTGCGCATAAGCTAGGTGTGATATTCTTGCATCAATAATCTTAATTCCTGCATTCTCTACCGTCTTTTGCAAATCATCACGCAGGTTTTGAGCAACTTCGCTTGAACTGCCACGCAATGACTTTTCTATTCCATTAGTTGTATCATTATCATCATATGGGTATTGTCTTGCGATAGTTCTGATTGATGCATCTGCTTGAATAGATACATAATTAATATAGTTTTCCACATTAAATACTGCTTTTGCACTGTCCTCAACTTTCCATATTACAATAACTCCTATCTCAATAGGATTACCTCTTAAGTCGTTTACTTTTTGCTTTTGATTATCAAGTGTAATTTGTTTTACACCTATATATTTACTACATGAATAAATCGGCATTCCAGATGGACTAATAGATTTAATTCTTGCAGGATTGAATGCTGATGTAAAAATGTTTTTGACAAAAAAGCCTTCCTTATTTACTGTACCAACGTACTTTCCGAACTTTGTAAGCACTGCATTTTCGTTAGGTTTCAAAATCATAAAACTAAAACACATCATGACAATTATAGGAGCTAACGCAACTGCCCCAATTATAACTAGTGCAACACCAACTCCAACCATTCCACTATTAATTAGCAATATGCCGCCTACTAGCAAAAGCGCGATTAATACTAGTAACCCCGTATAAACTAATACGCCAATTGCTCCATTTTTAGGCTCAATTATCTTATCCTCATATGCAGATAGTCTTTGTTCATTGTTTTCAATTTCATTAATATTATTATTCATAAAACACCTCCTGTATATCTATATGATATCATAATGATATCACTTTGTCAAGCAGTATTATGAAACTTGTCATATTTTTATTTTTCGTTTTCATCGAATACATCAATATCTCTTTCGTCACAATCAATAATAACTTCATTATCTATTGAAATATTATCATCTTGTATACTTATATCCGAAGAATATTTTTTATATATTGCACTTTTCATATCAACTACTATGTCCGTACGGATATTATTTATTACATATAAGATTGGCATGATAAAATGCACTCCAAGTGCTAAGCCATTCATACTTGATTTTGGATCATACATTATAACTTGTTGCATAGCAATTACTAATATACTACTAATGAGTTGTGCAACTAAAATACGCATTAAATACTTTTTAAGCAGTTTCATATTGAAAGATAAACAAATAATTGTGCTGATTCCAATTGTCAAGCTGCTAATAAACACGCCTAGTACTCTATATAACATGGTAGAAAATCCACTATACCAGAATACATATACTAGCAAATTTGCTAATCCTACTGCTATTAAAGTAATATATGATATATTTACTAATTTATAATCATGATCTTCTTTCAATTGTTTATCCATAGATTGTGGATACTTTATGACTGCACTCGGCTGTTTTTTAATGTTTTTTGCGAGTACAATCATAGGATAAATCAGCATTAATAATCCAGTGATTGAAGGAATCAGTTGATACAACCCTTCCATATAAAAATTCATTAATAGTCCTACAATAAGTAGTCCTTGCCCTATATAATATAATAAAATTGTAATACTATTCATGTTTTTTATTATATCAGTTAATATGAGAGTTAGGCTAAATGTAACAAAAAAGCAATAACATAAAAACGAAAAATATACAAAACTTTTGCCTACATCATTGTTTAATTCAACAAAACTTGCACTGTTAAAATCGGGAATAGATGCAAGCACAATACTAAAAATTGCTGCTATAACTACAATTATATAACTTGAAATATTAAATTTGATTTTGTTTATGACGTTTTCTTCAACATAAGTTTCGCTCATAATATCCCCTCTTTTATACTGTTAATATTACTATTATACCACAATATACTTATTTAGTCAATGTTCAATTATCAAACTACAAGCAGAAGAAAAAGCTATTTACTAATTAAAAAAATCTAAAAAACTGCATGAATAATATGGTTAATTTGCAAGCACTTCGAAAAATCAGCTTAAAAAAAGTTTCCTGTAACAGCACGCACTGAAGCAAAGCTGCATAATAAAAAGCTCACAATAACATCAAGCAATAAACCGAAGCTGCATTATAAAAAGTTCCCTATAACAGCAATCACTAAAGCAAAGTTGCATAATAAAAGCTCCCAATAACAGCAAGCAGTAAACCGAAGCTGCATAATTGTGCGGCTGATATACTTAAGTGGCAGATTTTATTACAAATAAACATAAAAAAAAGCACATATTAAATGCGGCACACAATTTAAATTGGCAATGTTATTTTACTTAGATAATTACTTCCGCTTTCACTTAGACAATTACTTCCGCTTTCACTTAGATAATTACTTCCGCTTTCACTTAGA
>CAMQSU010000035.1 GCA_947037025.1 uncultured Clostridia bacterium
TTTGATACTTTAATAAATTTATAGTCATCATTTTCGCACATAAGAAATCCGATTGGCACAATGTTTACGCCACCGCCACTACCACTTGCGTATGGCAACTCGTCCGATTCATTTTGTTCGCCCGCCGAATACTCCGCACCACCAGTCACAAATCCAAATGTTACTTTAGATACCGGTACGATTGTTTTCCCATCGACTTTAATTGGAGTTCCAATTACATTACTTGTATTAATTACGTTTTTCAAATTATCAATAGTATTATCTATCAGATTGTCTAACTGCATATTTCCTCCTAACATTTATAATCTTTGATATTATTATGTTGTAAATCAACGATAATATTCCTAATTTTATTTTCATGTAAATATGAATCTTAATACTTTCACCATTAAAGTTCGGTAATATATTATGATTATAATTTTTAATATTAAAATAGTTATTTTCTATCCCACCAAGCATTTCTGAAAACACTGTAAATATCGAGACGAATTTGATAGGATTTAAAGCGTTTTCTTCATCACTAAATAAGCCAACAATATTTAATGTATCAATAGTGATTTTTTTCTTGCTTATATATTTTAATGGATTTTCAACTTTTTCAGGCAAAATAAAACGTCTATATGGACTATTATTTATTTTCCAAAAAATTTCAGCATTGTGTAACTTAAGTTTGAAATATAAAACTCTAATTGAACCAAAAACATATACACTTGCAACGCCAAGCATATCAGTATCATCAAAATCAACCCTAATTTCAACTCCAAAAAACAAAATGCACCCCAATAATATCATAATCATATTATTAGTATGCAATATTTGTTAATATTTATGTATTAAATTGTAATTACTCTATAATTTGAACATCCTCACCTTGTAAAAAGTCTGGTAATTCGTCATCTTCGCTAAGCATATCATCAATTATAGACGCATCAATGAAGTTACGATCTATTTCCTTTAGCTTTTCTTCCCTTGCTAAAGATTCTTCATCAGGAGCACCTCCTGACCACTGTGACTCATCAAACTCGATAGTTCTATATAATTCAACTTGTGATTTATTAAATACGCCCATTTCCTCTAACATATTAATAACAGTCTGATAATCAGGCAAATCTTCAATATGACGCAATTGGAATTTTTTCAAAAACTCGTCAGTAGTTCCGTATAAAACCGGTCTACCAATCGCATCTTTTCGTCCAACTACTTCAATCAAATTAACTTTAAGAAGTATTCCAATCGCATAATCTGCTGAAGTTGACTTGATTTTCTCAAGTTCTGTCCTTGTAATTGGCTGCTTATAAGATATAATTGCAAGCACTTCTAACAGAGTCCTTGACAACTCCTTTTCCTTTAGCGGAGTTAAAACCTCTGCTAAAATAGTACCATATTCTGTATTAGAAGATAATTGCAGTTTGCCATTAAACTCTAGCAAATGAATACCAGAATCGCCAGAAAATTTTTCTTTAAGCTTAACAATACTCTTTTCAAATTCAGCTTTTTTAACATCAGGCAAAAGCGCTAAAATGTCATCTTTTTTCTTACTAGACCCTGAAGCAAAAAGAATTGCTTCAAGTATATTAGTTAAATTATTCTTCAAAACTTTCCTCCTTATATGCAGCAGCTAGCACACTATAATCGAATGTATTAACATCACAAAGCTCACTTATTCCAATAGTTATATCACCTAACAAGGAGTCTTGATTAATTTTGGCAAACTGTCTGCTTACCAACTGTAATAGAGCTAAAAATGTGTTAATAATCTCTGCAGTAGAAACTGCTTCATCAAATATATCAAAAAAACTTACTTCTTTTTTTTCTGTTATATGTTTTATCAATATATGCATCTGCTCTGCAACAGTAAACTCTTTTCTCTCAATTTGCTTAACATTAATCGCTTCATCTTCCTTGCTAAACTCAAACAATACTTTAGCATATGCCTGCATTAACTTATCAAGATTAAAGCCCTTAATACTAAGTCTAGCATCTTTCTCATCATATGTAGGCTCACGATAAAATCTATTAAGCGTCTCACTTTTTTTAATTATCTGTGCCTTCTCTTTAAACAATTCATGCTCTTGCATTAAACGTCTAATTTCTTCCTCAGGGTCAAGATGTTCTTCATCATCAATAACCTCAACTTCATCTATCGGAAGCAATGCTCTAGCTTTTATCTCAAGCAAAGTCGCCGCCATTAGCAAGAAATCAGTCGCACTATCAAGGTCATTTTTATCAATATTTGCAACCATTTGCAAGTATTGGTCAGTAATCTCCGCTATTTTAAAAGTATAAATATCCAAACCTTTAGCTTTGACTAAACTGATTAATAATTCAATTGGCCCTTCAAACTCCATTGTTTTAAATACATATTCTGAGCTTGCATGATTGTCAAAAATTTTATCCATAATACTCCCCAAGTTGAAAATACTACCTAATCAAACTTGATTATACACGCACTGTAGTTAACTTATTATAAAGGTTGAAAACTATCTATTATCCTAGTATTGCACTAGCAACAATATTAAATAATGATTCCACCGACCCAGTAATCAACCTAATATACGAACCTATAAAATCAAACGATTGAATTATTCTTCCGGCTGATCCGCCAACCGCGGAACCTATTCTACTCATAATACTGCCTAATATCAATAATCCAAATAGTACAAATTGTCCATATCTACGCATAAATACACAATATTTATTTTCATATTTAGTGAATGCCTCTACTACGTGGAACCCATCTAGCGGGTAAATTGGTAATAGATTAAATGCCATTAGTGTCAAATTGATAACTATACCATAAGTGAATAAAGACATAAACAAATTAATTACTACAACAACAATATTATTAGATACTCCACCTACTGCGCCTACTATTACGGCCATAATTAAAAGCAAAATAAAATTGATAATTGCTAAAATTAAATTAGCTATAACGCCCGCAAGCGAAACTGTTACAATACCTTTAGTTTGTTTATTAAAGTTATTAGGATTAATCGGCACAGGTTTTGCCCAACCAAACCCGATAAAAAGCAAAGCTAGCGTACCCATAATATCTAGGTGTTTTATAGGGTTAAGAGTAAGGCGTCCAGACATTTTTGCAGTGGGATCACCATTCAATTTAGCAACTAAACCATGTGCAAACTCATGCACTGTTAAAGCCATAACCATAGCACCTATCATAGTTATAATTGTAATAAATATATCTTGCAAAGACATACCGCTATTAATAATACTTAACATAACCACCTCAAACTAATTACTGCAACCTACCTATTATGACAATATTGCACAACGACTTATAAGAGCATTATACCCTATTTGCAAAATTTTAATCTAACAATTAATCAAGAAAATCAGGCACTGTATCTCGACTTGCGATATCCTCATACGTTTGAGGCTTTACGCAATAGCCGCTTTTACCATTTTCTACCATGATTACAGGTGGAATAGCGTTTCTATTATAATTACTAGCCATGCTATAATTATAAGCGCCTGTTGTCATAATCGCAATCAAATCGCCACGAGTACATATTGGCATTGCAATTTTATCTATAATAATATCGCCACTTTCACAACACTTGCCTGCAATAGCAACATCTTCAACAGTTTTTGCATTACAATTTGTTGCTATAACAGCCTCATAATCAGCCTGATATAACGCCGGACGAATGTTATCAAACATACCGCCATCAATACAAATATATTTTTTAATGCCTTTAATATCTTTAATATTACCGACAGTATAAAGTGTTATTCCCGCCTCACCAACAATTGACCTACCTGGCTCAACCATAAGTCTAGGTTTTTTAATCCCTTTACTATCAATAGCATCATTAATTGCACTTGCTATAATGCGGATATTGTTGCAGTAATCCTCTACAGAATACTTAGGATCATCATTAGTATAATGAACTCCAAATCCACCGCCCATATTAAGTTCTTCAATATCAAGCTTGTGCTTAACCTTAATATCAACGATAAAATCAGTCATGACATCGACTGCAAGCCTAAAAGCATTGCTATCAAAAATCTGCGAACCAATATGACAGTTTACACCGTTTAACTTTAGATTAGTAGCATTTAAGATATTATCAATTGCCTCAATAGCATCACCAGTCGAGATTGAAAACCCAAATTTGCTATCAATTTTAGCTGTCTGAATATATGAATGAGTGTGAGCCTCAACGCCAGGATTTGTGCGGATATTAACCTTTTGAACTTGACCTTTTTTGCGGCAAATTTCGTTAAGTAGTGCTATTTCCTCAATATTATCAATAACAATTACACCTATGTTATTATCTGTTGCATATTCAAGCTCTGATAGTAGTTTATTATTTCCATGAAAATATGCACGAGATAAATCAAACCCTGCAGATAATGCGGTAAAAATTTCCCCACCAGATACAACATCGATATCCATATCCATATTTTTCATGATGGTATATATTGCTTTTGTACTAAAAGCTTTTGATGCAAAAGCAACTCCACCATAACCGCCGTAAACAGTCTCGATAGTGTCTTTAAATGCCTTACATATCGCTCTAATGTGTGCAACATCCATTACATAAAGTGGCGTGCCATATGTGCTAGCTAACTCGCTTGCACTCAAGCCGCCAATCATTAATTCGCCTTTTTTATTTGGTTTCAAAGTATCTCTATAATTCATATCTATCCTTAATGTATATTATATTTTTATAACATTTTAATTTAATAATATATTTTACCACTTATAGACGCATTTGTCAAGTAATAATATATCGCTAATCAATATCTATTATATGCAACAATACAAATATTTTGCAGTATTTGCAATATACGTTATACATTCAAACGATTATTTACTAAATAAAAATGCGGCTATACAAATAGTATAGCCGCAAAATTTATAAAATTTTAACTATTTAAATTACCACTTCTAATTAATGAGATACTAATACAAAGTTTAAGATAAACAATACTGCAAGAATGATTGTTAAAATATCAGCTTTAAATGCTTTGATTCCAACGCCTTCTTTCTTGAAGTAAGTACCAGTACAAAATCTGATAAAGCAATGAGTGATAAGACCTAAACCGATACCAAAGCTGATGTTGTAAGTAAACGCCATCATAGATATAGTAAGGAATGCAGGAACTGCTACTGAAACATCTGAGAACTCAATATCTTTAACTGAAGAAATCATCAACACACCTACATAAATCAATGCCGCAGCAGTAGCTGGAGCTGGAATTAGGTAAGCAAGAGGTGTCAAGAACAATGCTATAAAGAATAGACCTGCAACAACTAAAGAAGTCATACCAGTTCTACCGCCCTCGGCAACACCTGCACTAGATTCAACGAAAGTTGTAACTGTAGTAGTACCACAAACAGCACCCGCACAAGTTGCAATCGAGTCAGCAAGAAGAGCTTGTTTCATACGAGGAAGTTTACCATTCTCATCAAGCATATCCGCCTTTTTAGCAGTACCAAATAGAGTTCCGATAGTATCAAACATATCAACCATACAGAACGCAAGAACGGCAGAAACAAATACGCCAACAATAACTGCTGCATCACCTTCAAATAAGAAACCTTCAGTGAAAACAAGACCAACTAAGTCTGTACCCCATGCTGCAATCCCTGCAAAAGGATTAAGCATTTCAGCAGTAAAGAACGGAGCCAGAACACTTGGGTTATTAGCTACTAAAAAGCTCGATAATTCCGCACTTGATGTAGTTGCACTCAAACCATAAAAGTTAATAGTGCTAGCAAGATCAGCGGCATTATTAGGATCTATAAATGCACCGGCATATCCCATAATGTAGTAGAGAGCCGTACCACCTAAAATACCCCAAAGAATAGCGCCTTTAATATTTAGTTTAGAAAATATTGCAATAAGCATGAACGCTACAAATGTAGTAATCATAGGAGCAATTATACCGAAAGGAACGGATAAGAAGTTAAGATCAGCCATACCAATTAAAGTAGCTGGATTTGCTTGAATAATTTTAGAGCTCTGAAGACCAATAAACGCTATAAAAAGACCGATACCGGCAGGAATAGCATCTTTAACGCCCTTAGGAATTGCATCAACTATTTTCTCTCTAATACCAACAAGAGTAAGTATCATAAACAAAATACCAGATATAAGTATAATAAGTAGACCGTTAGCCAGTGAAATACCATTACTGCCATTTACAACAGAAAATGCAAAGTAAGCATTAAGTCCCATACCAGAAGCTTGCGCAAAAGGAAGTTTAGCATGTAGTGACATAATAAGAGTGCCGACTACTGCACTAAGACAAGTAGCAACGTAAAACGCACTTTTTAAACCTGCCGCTTCTCCGCCATCAGCACCACTTAGAATACTAGGGTTAACGATAAGAATATAAGCCATAGCCATAAACGTAGTAATACCCGCAATGATTTCCGTCTTAAAACTACTACCTGCTTTTGTGATACCAAAATAGTTATCCATAGCAGCAAGGAATTTATTGTTATTAGGTCCCTTAGTGCTTGTAGCAACTGCGCTACAATCGCAATCAGCGTCTACTTGAGAATCTTTGCAATCACAATCATCCTTGCTATCGCAAACAACATTGATCTCGCCCATAACGACTTCATTGCAATTTTCATTGCCATCAGGTACATTATCGGCTGCAGCATTGTCACTGCAAACTACGATTTCTTCTTCGACTTGTTCTTTTTTCTTAGTCATGAATGTCCTCCTAAGTGTGTTTTATAATCTAACTATATCATAATGTGTATAGTTTTTGCAAATCTTTTTTACATGTAAATATAATATGCTAATAATGATTTATTTACCCCCATATAAGGAATGCTTATAAAGCATAAAAAACATGTAAAATTAAAAAAAGAGATGCTAAACACCTCTTTATATTTAATATCAAAAATTAACTTTGTCATATATATGTATTATTATATTTCAAATTAAATAAAGAATAAATATATACATTACATCATAATTAAACATTACTCTATTGGAATAAGTTCCTCGATATAATCACTTGCATCAAACTTTAATAAATCATCTATTTGCTCTCCAATTCCTACAAATACTACTGGAATTTCATGCTCGGCTGATATTGCAAACACAACTCCGCCTTTAGCTGTTCCGTCAAATTTATTGAGTATAATACCATCAATATCAAATATTTCGCCAAAGTTTTCCACCTGTGAAACTGCATTTTGACCGGTAGTTGCATCAATTACGATGTAAGATCTGTAATCACAATTAGGAAACTCTCTATCAACAACGCCATGAATTTTAGAAAGCTCTTTCATAAGATTTGTCTTATTATGCAATCTACCTGCTGTGTCAATAAGCACTACATTTTCACCTCTTGCTTTTGCGCTACCGATTGCATCAAAAACTACTGCAGCAGGATCGCTACCTTCATTTTGTTTAACAATACGAACGCCAGCACGTTCTGCCCAAACGGACAATTGCTCTGCCGCTGCTGCTCTGAATGTATCAGCGGCAGCTAGAAGTACAGACTTGCCTTGCGACTTAAAATATTTTGCAAGCTTTCCGATTGCAGTAGTTTTACCTACGCCGTTAACACCTGCAACTAAAATAACAAGCGGATACTCATACTCAGGAACTTCGTAATCAATTTCGCCAATCATAATCTCTCGAAGCAATTCTTTTGCGTTATCGCTCTTTGTAATTTTCTTCTCAAAACATGCATTTTTAAGTTGCTCAATAATGCTCTCAGATGCCGTTACACCCACATCAGCGCTAATTAAAATATACTCTAACTCTTCATAGAAATCATCATCTAGTTCACGACCGGCAAAAAGCTCATAAATTTTCTTATTAAATCCATCTTTAGTCTTTTTTAATCCTGCTGATATTTTGCTAAAAAAACCCATAAACACCCCTTATAACCAATTTGATTATTAATTTATAAATCAAATAATTTAATCAATATACAATTAACTAATTAAGACAATCAATAATAATTGCATTAATCAATTCATTAACCCTCAAGACTATTAATAGCCTCGCTAAGCTGAACAGATACTATTTTAGACACACCTTTTTCTTCCATTGTGACACCATATAGTCTATCAGCCTGCTCCATTGTAGGCTGTCTATGTGTGATTACAATAAACTGAGTATCACCAACAAACCGTTTCAAATACCTAGCAAACAAAGAAACATTACTATCATCAAGTGCAGCCTCAATCTCATCAAGGACGCAGAAAGGCATAGGACGAGATTTTAATATTGAGAACAATATTGCAATCGCAGTAAGAGCCATTTCTCCACCACTGAAAAGTGATATATTACCTGATTTTTTACCAGGAGGAGCCGCAACGATATCGATACCAGCATTAAGAGGATCTTCCGCATCAGGGTCAAGGACAAGTCTGCCGCTACCACCACCGAAAATCTCCTTGAATGTAACTTCGAAGTTTTTACTAATTTTTGCAAATTCCACATCAAATATTTTTTGCATTTCTTGACTCAAATCAACAACTATACCTAGCAAGTCATTCTCTGCTTTTAGCAAATCATCATGCTCTGTAGATAGCTTAGTAAACCTCTCATTTTCAACATCAAACTCCTCAATAGAGGCAGGATTAACATTGCCAAGATTAGTAATACTACGCTTCAAATTAGATATTTCAGTTACAACGCCTTCATCTTTAAACTCAGGAATGCGATAAGCGACAGCTCCGGCGTGGTCTAAATCATAATCTTCCTTAATTCGCTGAACTAATGCCTCAAATTTTGTCTGAACATTAGATATTGTAGCAAGCTGATCTTTCTTTTTACCTTCAGATCTGATCATCTCATTTGCGTTTAAATCTTTAAGATCTATAAGCTCCGTGATACGCTCTTGCGTCTGAATTTTAACATTTTCTAGTGTTTTAATCTTAGTTTCTAGCACATCACGCTTTGCTTGATCAGAGGCAGATAACTGCGTTCCATTCATTTGTGCTTCAGTTTTTTTTACATTTGCAAGCGTAGTTGCAAGCTGACTTTTATCATCAAGCACCAAAGCATTTTTCAAGTTCAATTCTTCAGAAAGTTTTGATTTATCTACTTTGGCTTTAAGAATTTCGCTCTCTACTGTTGCCTTACCTACCCTAATTCTTGATAATGCATCTTTAATTTTATCTTTTTCAGTGTTTCTATCATTAAGCATAGCCCTTGATTTTGATTTTGCTGTATCCATATCAATACGGCTATTACTAAAATCACTTTTAAGCTTATCCGTACCAGATAAACGCGTAACTATCAAATCAATTCTATCGCAAATGCTAGTATATTTTACATCAATTGTATATAAATACTCTATTTTAGTATCAAGATTATCAGATATTAAATTTGTTTCGTTTGTTTTAGTATTGAAAGCAATTTCTTTCTCTGTCAAATCATCATTAAAAGCTTTTAGATTTTCAACTAATGCTGAATGTTGTTTGTCAATTTCATCAAGTCTAGCCTTGCCAGTGATCAAATTTTTCTTAGCTGCCTCAAGATTTTTACCAGCTTCATTAATATCTCTATCCTGACTTAGCACACCAATAGTGTCGCGCTTTCTACTACCACCAGTTACCGAACCTTGAGTATTGAAAACGTCGCCTTCAAGCGTAACGATTCTAAATTCTTTATTAAATTTTCTGAATATACGTTGCGCATTATCATATGTATCACAAACAACAGTGTTTCCTAAAAGATTAGTAAAAATGTTATTATATGCAGAGTTATAACTAATTATTTCACTAGCAACACCCTCAAAACCAACCTCTTTACTAACAGCTCTACTCTCAGGTCTAAGTGATCTTGGACGAATATTATTAACTGGTAAAAATGTAATTACACCCATTCTATTTTGTCTTAAAGTATCAACGCAATATTTAACATCATCAATAGTAGGAGTTACGATATTTTGCAAAGCTCCGCCTAAAGCAACTTCAATTGCAACGTCAAATTTTTCCGGAACAGACATAAGCTCAGCAACAACACCAATAACTCTGCTATCAAGTTTAGCATCAACTTTTGTATGCTGCATAAATCTTTTAACAGAATTAAAATAGCTTTCATATTGATTTTTTGCCTGCTCTAATATTTTCTTCTTTTGCTCATATCCTGCGATAGACCCAGTAAGATTATCGATATTTTTAACCGTCAAATCACGCTCAAAAACCAACTCATTAGCCTTAGATCTGCAACCTGACAAGTTTTTATAAACAGCATCACGGTCACGGCCAATCTCAAGCATAATCTTTTCAGCAGTTTGTTTTTCAGCCTCACCATCCTCAATTTCAACTTTAACCTTTCCAATCTCTTCTTCAAGCTCAGCTTTTTTCTCAATTATAAGCTCAAACTGAGCATTCAATGCGGAAATATCAGTATTAACATTATTAAGGTTGTCAATAGCCTCAAACATAGCGGACTCAGAGCTTTCAAACTCTTTCTCTTTATCCGAAATCTCATCAACAATTGCAAAGTATTTTTGCTCCTCAGTAGAATATTCATCCTCAATTAATTTGAATTGAACCTTCAGCTTGTCCAAATTAGTAGTAACATTATCAAGTGATGCAGCATACTCCTGAACAAATTCAGAGTTACGAGCGATATTATCCTCTAATCTATCAATAGTACTAGAATAAGCCTCCATTCTCTCAATAAGAACCTTACCGTTGCCTAGTTTTTCTTGGTTAGATACTAAAAGTTGCGTACGCTCCTCTTGCACCTGAGATAATTCTTCCTCAGACCGTCTACGCGTATATTCACATTCTTGATACTCATCATTAACTTGAGCAGTTTTTTTCGTGATAGAAACAATTTCCTCATCAATACCTTTAATAATATTGTTAATCTTTTCTAAAACTAAATCATTATTATCGTATGCAAAAAGATAATGATTGACCTCAAGACTACGTAGCCCCTCAAACAATTCAAAATATTTTCTTGCTGTCTCAGATTGTTTAGAAAGTGGACCTAATCGACGTTCAATTTCCCTGATTAAATCTTGTAATCTTTCCAAATGATCGCGGGTTTGAGCTAATTTCCTCTCCGCATCAATTTTTCTCTTTTTATAATTACTAATTCCTGCTGCTTCCTCAAATATAGCTCGCCTGTCAATAGGTTTAGAGTTGACAATTTCAGCAACTCTACCTTGACCAATAATACTATAACCTTCCTTGCCAAGACCTGTATCGCGGATAATTTCCTCAATATCAGTTAATCTACATGGAACACCATTCAAAAAATATTCGCTAGTATTTGAGCGAAATAGCTTTCTTGTAAGCTTAACTTCATCAAACTCTAAATTTTTAAAAACGCTATGATCAGTATTATCGAAAACTAAAGTAACCTCGCAAAAACTAACTGATTTACGAGTTTGAGTTCCAGCAAAAATAAAGTCACTCATGCTTTTACCTCTTAGTGATGAAGGTGATCTAGCACCTAAAACCCACTTAACAGCATCTGCAAAGTTACTTTTTCCACTACCATTTGGTCCAACAATACCAGTAATACCATCATTAAATTCAATAATGGTCTTATCTGCGAATGATTTGAAGCCTTGCAATTCTAATCTTTTGAAATTCAATATAGCACCTCTTTATATATATTCAATAAAAGTATTATATCATATTTTATATATAAAGTAAATAAAATAACCAATATTAATCAAATATTCTAATCAAATTTAATTTATATATTTTCATGCGATCGATCTAATAATTGATTGCAAGCAATAAGTTTCACGTCAAACATTTAAGTAATAAAACGTAAAAAAAATTCATTTTTAATTATGCTGAAGAAATGCATATTAAACAAAAAAACGCAACTTGTTATTAAAACAGACTTAATTAAGAGTAATATTACTCTATTTTATGCCGTTTATTAGAGCTCTTAGTCTAGAAAGCTGGTCACCAGTCATATTTTCAGCCATTTGATCATAGAAACCTTCTAGCACTTGAGGATTAAGATCGCCTGTCATTTTGCCATTCATAACCTCACGCTGCAACTCATTCATCAGTTGAT
>CAMQSU010000036.1 GCA_947037025.1 uncultured Clostridia bacterium
TTAGTGTCCATCGTTTCCTCTGCCATCTTTAGGAAAAGGATGTATGTAAGCTCTGTTACATACTGGTGATAAGTAATGCCATCATCTCTAAGGACATTACATAAGTTCCATAATTTACTGACTATCTCTTGTGTACTCATTAAGCTACCTCTTTACTTTCAAAAATGTAAGTATTTATTTCTTTGATAATCTCTATCAAATTGCCACTGAACCTCTTGTTGAATGTCTTAAATCCGCCGCTATGCTTGAACTCACCTTCGTTGAAAATATCTTCATTAAGAACACTTTCATGCAGTAAGTATGTTTCAATATTTTTCACGACATTTTTTTGCATTGCATTAAAGTCATTGTTTGCAATAAGTTTATTAATTGCTGACTTTACTCTATCTGCGTGATTATATATAGGTGTATCTAGTACTGCCTTCCTAATATAAGTGATTATGTCAGCAATGATTTCTTGATTAGTAATTGCTGAGTATGCTTGATTTAGATTAGCTACACTGTATGATTCACTATCTAGCTTTATTCTAAGCTCGCGGATCATAGCTTTAGTTAGCAAGCTAGGCTTTGTGCATGCTATCTTAATAGCCTCTATAGTGTCTTTGTTATCCTTAACATACTGAGTGAATGACTCTATATAGTCAGCCGGCTTTTCGGAGTTCTTTCCGTAGCCCCTTGTAATATCAATAAAGGTATCTTCCTTTTCACTCTGCAAGTAACCTTTCTTCTTTGGTTTATAGCTATCTATATAAATTAATAAATCGACATCATCAATACACTTAGCTACTTTATCAGTAGTTGTAAGGATTCGCATATTGTCAACATAATCATTAATGTTTACACCTCTGCTATTTTCAATATCTATCTTTTGATCATCCGATAGCGCGCGTACCTTTCGTTGTAGTTTTGCAATGACACTATCTAATAATTTAGTTTTAGAAGTTTCATTATCAAAAGTTAGCTCTGTTATTAAATCACTCATTGATTTTTTATCTTTTGTGACAGTAGTTTTCATGTTGGTAACTGGCTCTAGGCTTTCGTATACATTGACAGCATCAAAAATATTAAAGTGAGTCTTTGATATTGCCGGACACAACCTAGTCGCTCTACCTATCATCTGCTCGAATAGTATTCTTGACTTTGTCTTGCGCATGAATACTATATTGCAAATCTCCGGAACATCAATACCCGTAGACAGCAGGTCAACAGTAACTGCTATATTAGGATTATCATTGTTCTTTAAATTCTTTATTACACCTTGAATCTTCTTTTTATTGCCACTAGCAGTCTTGCCTGTAATCTTCATAATAGCATCGTCATCAATACCGTATTCACTAAATATATCCTTTAAATCTTTTACTATCATATCAGCATGCTTGTCGTCTACTGCAAAAATCAATGTCTTTTCTTTACTGCCTGGGTCAAGGTGTTTCGCTAGATTTTCTAATATAGTTTTAGTATGGTGCGGTAATACAATTTGACGATTAAAGTTCTCTACTTCAAAAGTCATCTCGTCTGGGAGATGTGCTCCATTTATCATATCTCCTGTCTCAGGGTCATATATAGCTATCTCATCTTCCTTTGATATTGTCGCACCCTTAGTATTGAACGCTGTATTGATATTATACGGAGGGTCAAAGTCAACTAGATATCCATCAATTACCGCTTCTCTATAAGAGTAGGTATATATAGGATCTCCAAAAATCTCTGTAGTATGTGCTGCAGGCGTTGCAGTTAATGCTATCTTCACAGCATCAAAATACTGCAATACACTATTGTACTTGCTAGCAAAATCTGCTTGATCTCGATATAGAATTTCATCATCCGTCATGTCTTTATCAAGAATATATCCTCTATGCGCCTCATCAACAATGATTAAATCAAATGTTCCCGGAGAGAATTTAGGAATATCAGAAGTGACAACTTTGCTAACTAAACTTTGCACAGTGCAAACGCTTAGCTTTGTATCAGCTTCTATAGTGTCATTAGTGTCTAAGTCGTTAAGTTTATAAAGAGCATCTAAAGTGAGTCCTTTTTCTAGCGCAACATCCTTGAAAGTTTCCGCCGCTTGAGTACCTAAAGTCAACCTATCTACTAAAAACAATACTCTATTGAACCTGCCACTCTTAATCATCTTGTATATTATACCAAGAGTTGTTCTTGTCTTGCCTGTACCTGTTGCCATTGCTAAAAGCATTTCTCTTTTGCCTTCAATGATGGCTTCCGTTACCTTATCTATTGCTTTTACCTGATACTTTCTTAAATTCAAACCGTACTTGTCAATTAAATAATCGCAATTTTGATCTTCAAGCGCCACGTTAGTATCTGCAATGTTATTCTTTAGCTTATCCAATAAATCTTGCGGACTAAACCACTCAGCTATATGGGTTGGCATATTATCCGACTGACGCATATCTAAATACCAAATTCCTGACATTGTAGCTGCATTTTTTAGATAAGGTCTGCCATTGGCTGCAAATATAAATGGCACTTTAGTATTTGACCACTCACCACATAAATACTTAGAATCTTCCTGCCTGATGTTTCTTGCATAATCCTTGCACTGAACTGCTAATACACTTGGTAGTAATTCACTCGGCTTTTTAGCATCAGCAATAGCTACTAGCTTCTCTCCAATAAAGAACGCATAATCAGAATAGCCTTTTGACAAGAACTCCGAGTTTGTAGGCCACTCAGAAATGATCATATTTTTGCCCTTCTGAGGTCTACTTCCTTTGCTGTATCTAATACTTACAGAGTCAACTATCCAATCACGCCTTCTAAGTTGCGCGTCAATAATTACTCTTGCTTCACTCTCTGATAACGATAGATTTCTAGCATATTTATCTGACTGGATCCTTCTTTCGTTTATTGATATAGTAGATTTCTCTACACTTGCTAACTTAAGCTCTAACTCTTTTATTAGCTTATTTTGCTCGTTGATTATATCATCTAGATTTGGCTTCTCCTCTGGCAGGATATAAGCAACCTCTGTGCAACCAGCTCCATACGTATTTGCAAACCATACAGCAAGCTTATACGCTAAACCTAATAGCATTTTACACTCAGTTTTATCATCATAGCCATCATGAACAGCTTTATTCCTATTAGTCCTTAATGAGAATAGTACATTATCTATATTCTGCGGAATAAGACTCTCGTTTTTCAGCAGCCTTGTTTTATTAGCGATAGTATTATCTCGCTCACCAATATCCAGACCGCTACTATCAAACATATATGATACTATTTGCTCAGCAAAAGCACCTAACTTAAATAAGCAGGCATTTGCATCTGTATATATGTAATTCTCCGCGCTTTGAGCTAGCTTTGCTAGTAA
Organism: uncultured Clostridia bacterium; assembly: GCA_947037025.1. Lineage (GTDB taxonomy): Bacteria > Bacillota > Clostridia > Christensenellales > UBA3700 > MGBC100798. Next base: position 3,338 of record CAMQSU010000036.1, read on the forward strand.
AGGCCATTCTTTATCTAATATGCTAAAGTTATTCATAATTACTCCTTAGTTCTCCAGATATGCTCGATCGATCATAGACTTCACTTTTTCAAAGTCTTGTTTAGATTTAATGATAAGTTCAACATCACCTGTGCCCCAATGACCTTTATTTGAAACATCTCTAGCTATTTCACCTTCAAACTGAATTGTTAAAGGGTCCAATTTTAATGTCAATATTATTTGACTTGCATATACTTGTGCACAGATAAAATTCTTAATTTTTTTGAATGCTACATAAAGCTTCAGCTCCGTTTCACTGATATCATCACCTAACGATAAGATGTAGTCTTTGATGTCATTATATAGTTCTTTCTTTTGTTCTCCAGCATCAGAATAATTCCCTGAAAAACCTTTAACATGTCTTGCTGAAGCATAAGTAATATGTTCCTTGCTATTTTTTCTAACAGGAACTTCTACACCTAAATTGCTTTGAGAACGTTTTACCATAACTTGATTTAATTGTTCAAACATTAATAAATCATCACCAAATTTCTTATACCTAATTAAGCTGATATTTTTATCCATTTGATTTATAGCACATTCATCGTATTTATTGAAGTCGCCAGCTATACATATTACTCTTGGCATTGACCAATCTATCTCATTAGCTTTATCTAATCCAAGAACTTCAATAACTAATACTTTAAAACTATCCTTATGCATCAATAACCAATCAAGATAGAATAATCCTTGATTAATAACATTTTCGTTTTGGCTACGTTTATATTCAAAAATAACTGGACAATTGTTTTCATCTATACCTATACTATCCATTCGTCCACCGTTATTAGTAGAAAATTCACTAGCTAAAAATGTGACACCAAAAAACTCTTGCATGTTGTTTTCTATAACAATCTGCAAGTCTCGCTCTAGCGTCACATTACCACTTGGCAGCTGCTCTACCTTGCCACTAATTTTGAATAATTTTATATCAGCCACTTTATTTCCTCCATACCACAAATCAAGTTTGATTTGCAATCTATACTTATATTATTATATAATATTATTTATCTTTACATTATATCATAAACTACCTCAAATTTCAACATAAAGTTATATAAAACTGCAAATATATAAATTTGTCATCATCATTTGCAAGATTTAGCAGGTTAATCATAGATTTACACCAAAATTCACTTGACTAATACTCTTTATTATGTGATAGATAGGACACCAAACATAAAAGGAGGTGGAAAACATGGAGAAAGATACAAAAGAAAGCACAATAGTTAGGATTTATCATGGCAGACTTGGCACTTCTGAAGATGCTAAAATGTCACTCTACGAACACATAACTTTAAATGACCTATTGCAACAATCTGACAAGTTAACAAAAACACTCAGCAATGAAGTAAACCTTCTAGTAAATGAATTGAGCAATCAATATGGCTTTGCAGCTATGAGCAAATGGACGAAAAGCTATGAGACTGGTTTTCAAGTCGGCTTAGGCATTGGCTTTGAATGCGGCAAAATCTAAAATGCACACAGGAGGATAAAATGGAAAACAACACTAATAAAACACTATTTAAAAAGTACATAGACAATCAGCCAGAAAAACTTGTTATTAGAGAGATTTACTTTGGTCATATTGGCAACATGAACTGCACTGATAAAGTTATCGATGATGTAGAGTATCAAGAAGAATTACGAAAAGTCGACGAACTAAAAGCAAAGCTACTGCCCTTATTAAACGAAGAACAATTAAAGGAGCTTGACAAGCTAATTGAGCTGGTCGAGATAACCAATATAGAATCTGAAGTTTCCTGCTATGAATCAGGATTCAAGCTAGGTGTCAACCTCGGCATGGAGTGCAGCAAGTTTATTAAGCAATAACTAAATACCTACACATCAAAACACTGCTAGGATAAAATTATCCTAGCAGTGTTTTTATTAAACTAAAAGTATTAAAGTTATAAATACAAGTAATTTGATAATATAAATAATTTAAACTAAAGACAGTATAAATCTAAACATTTTTTAAGACTTATCTTTCATGAGTAGTATTGATCTTTTCTTCAATTGAATGAATGTTGCAAAAGATGTTATTGCAATGACCAATCCATACAGTACACCTACTCCTATAAATGAATATAATCCATTTATAACCATAATACTTGCCATACAAGGCACTGATGAAACTATACCACCGATTACAATTAATGTAAGACAGTAGAAAGGCAACCCTAATAGCGTAACAAATAAAAGTGCTTTGATCAAGTATTTGCTGATTAGACTCATCCTGCTGCGACCTAAAATCATTTCTACAGCTAACTTATGTCTTTCTTGCACCAATTCTGTTCGAATAGACAAATAATAAATAACAGCAAAAACTATTAAAATAATTATCTTTAAAACGATTTGGAATATTTGATTGTTAAGCATTTTTCTTTATAATTGGATAATTCGTTCTCATAAGCATCTATGACATTATACTGAAAAGTTCCTGTTAATGATTCAATTAGCTCCGCTTTACTAGACGCTAAACCTCTAAGCAAGGTGGTTTTACCGCTGCCTGATTCTCCCGTAACGGTTACAAATTCACCTTTGACAAATGTAAGATTGATATTATTTAACGCACATACTACATTATTATCAGAAGTATAGTACTTTGAGCAGTTTTCAATTTTAATCATTTAGTATTCCTCCCTCCTTTTTGATATAATTAATACCCCTATATTTCAAGGGGTATTAGTTATGTTTTGCTATTTTATTTTTCATCATAAACTAATAATTACAATATCTTAGTAACTCATTTTTTTCTTTTATCAAAATCTAATAAACAAATAGATGAAAATCCTATAAGACTACCTGCAATAAGACAATAATTAATTGTTTCTGTAATCATACTAGTAAATACTATCGGCAATAAGGTTAGAAGAAAAATCATACATAAAGATACTCTAAATAATAAAGCCTTTATATTCAAATCCCCCTTATCATCCTTATATTAAACGGCGCCAATAAACATATAATAACAATACTCACACACGCTAATACTTTCTGAGTATCTAAGTGTTGTGGATTAATGTATAGTCCATAATACAAACCAATGCATGTAAAAAAAACTATGGTATTCAACACTAATAAAACTAAATTTAATATTACCCATGCTTTAATTTTATTCATAAAGCCACCTCCTGATAATATAATCACAACAATCATTATTATATATTATTCATATGTTCCTCGGAATTAATCGAATCTTTTTTCATAACAATAGGTTTTGGTTTAAGATGCTTACATAGAAGTGCAATGATAGAAGTTATAACACACAATGTAATATTCACACCAACTATAACACCATGTAAATCAATATTCCTCGCAAACAAGGTTGATATAACTCCTGATAATAATATTGAAATAACACACGTTAATAAAACAATTAAAAAACGATTCTTATTAATTTTTTTTTCTATAACAGCATGAGTTGTCATCATCAACAGCATAAATACTATTAACATAACGCTAACCATATATGCCATTGACTTGTAATAATAACAACTCTCTAACATCCAACTATCATTTCCTGCTAAATACAGCTCATTAAATTTGTCATAACTCATTTGAAAGTTATTCAATAGAATAACTAACGGAACAAGCACTATACCCATTATTATAAAATCTATAAGTAATGATAAACCCCTTTTTCTTTCGTGCATTTCTTTCATACTTTCTCCTCTAGCTACTATATTTATGTAAGCACACCAATACTTAGCACATCCTCAATAATACCACTAAGTAGTATTATACTATATTTACACTATTTAGTCAATACTGATATTAACAACATTTAAAATTCGTTAAGGTGAAACACATAACTTCCATATAATAACTATGGAACATAATTACATTTCCAAATATTGATAATCACTTAAATACTAATCATTTAGTATTTAAAGAGAACCCTTGCAAGACACGACGATATCACAAATACATGTATTATATGTTATCATGAATAAAATAACTACACAAAATACAACTAATGTTACAACTTTTACGCTTTAAAATAAAATTTTTAAATTAATTTACAATTGACTATTATGCCTTGATATAAATAGAGTAATTCAAGTGAGTCGCAGTGACTGTGTCTGTTCTAGCTTAATGGCTAGTTTTTTATAAACGGTGTGATTAATATTAGATATAACTAATTTGTTTATATATTAAATTGTTAATTAAATGTGCATTTATGAAATATTCCATTAGTTACGCAGATAACAAAATACTAAAAGATATCCGTCTTTTTAAAAGATAAGTCTGTTTCAAGCATTAGCCGTGCTTATTTGACATAGGAAACACTTTACCAAGAAACTCTACTATTTACTCTACCATAAAGCCAAAATCACCCTAAAATAGGGTGATTTTAGAGCTGCTAACGAGATTTAAATTTGCACTTTTGCTTGTACTAAGGAAGTGCTTTGCCACAAGCTGTATCGATATTTGATGATTTAATGGCATTTATAACCATATAATAGCATATTTTTCACATTTTGAATAATCGTAAATCTTGATTTACTCTACCATAAAATCAATGCAGCATGGAAAATGCTCTACCATGGTTTTAGTCCGTGTCGATGCTTACCAAGGATGTGCTCATCCAAAGCACTAAATTATATTAAATTTTATAATATTCAAACAAAATTCATGATATATATATTATACAATCTCGCCTGTGCTAACATCATAAACATCGCCTCTATCTTCTGAGTTTGTTACAGTGCCTTCATTCCAAGCCACTATTCCTTTTATTGCATTTTCAAGATCATATTTTCCTACTTCTATAAATCCATAATTAGTACAATCATCAATCTGTCCACCTGCATGGTTTTTACCTGCGATTCCGCTTGATTGTCCTAATGTTTGCATATTAACATTACTTACACTGCCTGATATTATACCAAAGTTTTCACCTACTAGTCCACCAGCCACTACATTGGTAAATTCTGCTTGGTATCCTACATGACCTGGTGATAAAGTTGAACAACTTATAATGCTTCCATAATTCCTTGCAGCAATTCCACCAATATACACTGTATCTTTACGCTCACCAACAATCTTTATATGTATATTTTGAATTAAAATATCTTTAATAATTCCGTTGTTGATTTCAATTAATCCTACATTATTATCAACAGAAACTTCCATAAATTCAATGTTTATTATAAAATTATTACGTCCGAATATCATACCATTAAATGACTTAATTGGAGTATATTTGTGACCTGAAAAATCAATATCATTCATAAGCACATAGTTACCTGCATGATTCAAACTAATATTATTCCATTCTGCAACCGTCCTGATTGCTTGTAATGCGTAAATTGATATTGTATTACTTACAAGACCATTGCAAGTTGCAATGACTGTGCCATTTAATCCAGAATTTGCAGTTACATTTTTAACAGTTATAATGTTATCAGTAATAGTGAAATACTTGCTTCCCATAGTATCAAGAGTATATGTTATTGTATCCCTTCCTAAATTTCCTTCAAGCATATGACTTATTACAAGCTGTCCATCTGGATGCATATAATAGTCGTTATCTACAACTTCTACGCCATTGCTATCTTTGCTGACAGCTATGCTTATATCTGTAATGTTTTTTGTTATAATTATCGGATACATAGCACTTTCTACATTCTTATATTCAACAGATACCTTGATAGGAAAGCCATAGTAGTCAAAAGTATCAAACACTTCAAACTTGCCTGTCTTGCTGTCTAATTTTACAAAATCTCCGCCATATTTGTTGTGCAGTATAAACTTAACTTCATCGCTCCTAATATCTGGGCTAATTAAATAGTCTAACATTACACTCTCGCCAACATTAACACTTTCAGGAACGTTAATCAATTCTATTTTTTCGATATTTTCTTTAACAATAATCTGATAATTAGTAGACTCATAATATTCGCCAAGTATAAAGTAGCCGAACTTAACATATACTTTGTCATAATTATTTGCATTGTAATTTATTCGTCCATTTACTTTATATGATTTAATTCCATATCCGTGTAATGTTGTTACGACCTCAGCTGATGCATTACCTTTTACTATCGCTCTAGCATCATATATATACAATGCTGTATCAGCTGAATCTCCCATAACTAAATTTACATTAAGAGAAAAGTCACCATTAGGTTCAACATGTAAAATTTCATCTCCTGCATCTGTGCCTAATGTTTCCGTAATAACCGGTAAAACTGTCATAATATTTATACTTTTTTGTGTGTTTGTGATTTTATCAATTGCAAAGATAGTTGTATTTTTCTCACTGAAGAATACTGCTGAATAATCAAATGTGATTTTTCCATCTTGCGAAACGAACACAGCATCTGACGGTATATTATTACTAGTTAATACGGTGAATTCCATATTACTATTAGGTATTATACTTCCATTAATATCAGTCATTATTATATCATATGTGCCACCTGTTGACGCATTATCCGCAAGCAGTTCTACCGTTTCATACTCACCATTGATTGATATTGCGCCTAACTCCTTGTATATTACATAAGATTTTTCTACTTGTATTTGCGAATTTTCCGCAGATGATGCTCTAACTACAATTTCGTCATAAGAGCTTAATCCTGATTTAATGGTTAAAATATTTTCATTAATTGTTGCAAATTCCGCTCCTATTTGGATAGAGTAAACTATATTTTGATTAGTTGCATTGCTATTTACGTATGCAGTCAATGTAATTTCCTTTCCATCAGCAACATAATGAGCCATTGCAGTATTGTCAAACTGTATTTCAACTACAGTTGTATGCTCAACTGTTATAGTCAATGTATCACTTGGAACACCGTCAGCAGTGGCAACTATTGTAATTACTTCATTACCTATACAATTGCGGTTTATTTTCAATATACCTGAGCGATAATCCAATGTTGCAAACTCTGCTCCTGACGTTATGCTGTAAGTGACTTTCTTATAAGTAGCGCTTTCTGGCATTACACTTGCAGAGAATTGAATTTGAGAGCCGCGCTCTGCAGTTAAAGCATTATTCTCACCATCAATGACTACACTTTCTACGCTTATTTTCCCTACGTTAAAAGTCAACTTATTTGATATTACTCCATCAACAAAAGCAATGACTTTTATTACATCATTTTCTTTAGCATTTTCGCCTACTATCAATGTGATTACATTTTTATCCAAGTGATTTAACTGAATGCGAGCAATTTCATTGCCTACTGTAATTAAATACATAGACTCACTAATTGACGGCTTTCCTCCATTGATATCAAGAACTTCTGCATTAATTTCAATTTCTGTATTAGGAACGATGCTTCCTAAAAATGAGGTGCTAATTTCAACGGTTTCTACTGCTTGTTTAATTACATTAATACAGTAATCTCTTTTTTGTCCTGTTAAATTAGCAGTCACAATTAAACTATCGCTTACCTCTGCGTTGTCGTTTACTTTTATTCTAACAACATTGCCGCTGCGGGATACAATCTCCGCATTTCCTGAACTGATTGTTATTGACTCATCACCATAACTACCACGAGATGTATTATATGGCACAACGGAGTCATCTTTGATAGAAAAATCTATGGTTTGCCCAGCTATCACCATTGAATTATCTATGTTAACACCATCTAAAACCGGGCTGAAATCATATTCTGCAACAGGTACATTAGCCGCTAGAATTTGATCATGCGGTACACTTGAAATATTTTTATCCGAATACTCATCTACATAACCTACAGACACTG
>CAMQSU010000037.1 GCA_947037025.1 uncultured Clostridia bacterium
AAAGGAGTAGGCAATACAGCAAGCCATAACGAGATTGCTTTTGCACCGCATATGGCAATATTCTATGAGGGAAATAACCATTTAATCGAGTATAATGATATTCATGATGTAGTAAAGTTATCTAGTGATGCGGGTGCCATTTATGCAGGTAGAAGCGTTACTTTTTACGGAAATGTAATAAGGTATAACGCAATATATAACATTGGCTCAGGAGAATTTAAGCCAAATGGAATATATTTTGATGATATGCTAGCAGGTCAAACTGCGTACGGAAACTTGCTAGTCAACATCCCAAGTTATGGGTTTTTGATTGGAGGCGGAAAGGATAATAGTGTTGAGAAAAACTTAATTATCAGTGCTCAAAAGGGAGTTTTTTATGATGACAGAGGTTATGAAGGTTTTCATAAAAAAGGATGGTATAAAGCTAATGTGGAGTCGCCCGATGGTAGGCATTATAAGCTAGTAGAGCAAATACCTCATGGCAATTCAATTTGGGAGGCAGCATATCCGCAAATGTTTAAGATGCACTCTGATTTTGACAAAGAAGACGACATAAATTTTGCAGTAAATCCATCAGGAGGAGTAGTTAAGAATAATCTTATATTCTCTGCAAAAGCAAATATTGGTCAAATTGAAAAATCTGTTAAAAAGTATAGTACGATTGATAATAATGGAACATACAAATTAAGCAAATACAAATCTATGTTCAAAAATTATGATAATGGCGATTATACTATTGTAAGTGACGGAAGGGGACTAGAAGATGCCCCAGAATATAATCAAATTCCATTTAGTAAAATAGGTAGATATTAATTAAGGAGAAATTATGATAAATATTAAAAACAAAAAATTGACAATTATAGTGGCATCAATAGTATTGACGATAATAGTATTACTTAGCATATTGCTGCCACTATTTCTGCCAAGAAATGGCGCGGATAGATATGAAATTTGGTCTATATATGACAAAATTGAAAGGACTGATTTTATAGAAGTTGATATGCCTAGTGACAATTCAGCGTTAAGAGTTTTGCAAATAACTGATGTGCAAGTTGATTCGCCAGGCAAGAAAACAAATGTAGCATATGACGATATAACTAAACTAATAGAGTCACAAAAGCCACATTTAATTATTCTTACAGGTGATAATGTACAAGGTGTATTCAATGATATGTCATTAAAAGGATTAATAAAGCATATTGATTCATTTAAGATACCATGGACTTTAGCATGGGGTAATCATGACACTGAAGGACGAGCAGATGGTGCGTATTTAAGTGATATGGTAGTAAATCTTGATTCAGAGTATTGTTTATATGAGGCAGGACCTAGCAATATAAAAGGTTACGGAAATCATGTTATTAATATAGTTAATGGTGATGAATTAATATATTCAATGCAAATAATTGACTCAAATAGAAGTGTAAAAATTAATAAAAAAACATCAGCATATGACTACATAGGATATGACCAAATCGCATATTTTGAGTATATGCACACACAGTCAGAGCGAATTTACAATCAATCTGTAAACTCTATGGCATTCTATCATATCCCACCTGTTGAAGTTAAGACATATTATAATGAGCTTATGAAGAAATATCATCCTGAATATAAAAATGAGGGTGCAATACCAGTTTTGAAAGCAGGAGAAGTATCAGAGATATTATTTGGTGAATTTAGAGAACCAATATTTAGCTCTAGCCACAATTCAGGCATAATGGCATCGGGATTGCTAACAAATACAACACATAGTTTTGTAGGGCATGATCATGTAAATAATGCATCACTTATGGTTGGATCTCAGCAAGTTACATATGGCATGAAGTTAGGTATCTCTAGCTATCACAATTTAGATATGCAAGGTGGTACTATGATATATATTAATGCTAATGGCACTGTAAATGTAGAACATAAATATATGTCAAAACTGAATTAATAAGCGATTTTTTTCTTTAAATTAAGACTAAATATTTTAACTTATTTTAATTAAAATATTTGCATAAAACAAAAAGTTTTCAGCAAATAAAAAACATTAAAATGCAGATACATTTTATCAATCGGTTATAATATAATTATGATAAAAAACAAGCATATAATAAGTATGTATAGGCTGGTTTATCAGTTTAGAAAAAACGCATAAAAAATCAAATAAAATTATGCTAAATAAAGCGTTCAATTTAGAAAGTAAATGGACGCTTTTAGCATGCATAAAATTTAACGAAAATGCATGTGCAAAACACGCTAGCAGCGTGCTTTAACTTGAGGGCAAAACAAATATTATATTGCAGATTGAATTTTAGGTGATGGGAATAAAAATTTTATATTGCAGAGTGAGATTTATATTAAAATAAGAATATTAAAACTTTCTATTTGGCTGCAATATGATTGAATATTCAGTGAGCATATCCTTTTGGTTTATTGGCAGCTGTTGTAAATAGTATATATAATAAAAAATATAATACAGAAAACACGACTATAACATTGAAAAATTAATAACAATAGTGTATACTTAATATAATAATTAACTGCAAGGAGAATTTTGAATGGCTATATTGAGAATGGAAAATGAATATTTGAGAGTGCAAATAGAAAGCTTTGGTGCGACTCTAGATAGTGTATTTGATAAACAAAAAAATATGCAATTGTTATGGCAAGGGGATAGTAAGTCATGGACGGGTAAAGATAAATTCATATTCCCGTTCGTAGGTAGATTAAAAGACGGCTACTATATAAATGAAGAGCAAAAATTTGATATGGATATACATGGATTATGTCCGTATAATGAGTTTGACATCATTGAAAATACTAATTGTAAAATAGTTTTGCAGTTTAACTATAATAAAGACACATTGCAAATATATCCATTTAAGTTTAAGGCAATTGCAAGTTTTCAACTTATAAATAATTGTATTAATATTGATTATAAAATAGTAAATCTAGATAGCAAAGTTATGTATTTTGGTATTGGTGGTCACCCAGCATTTCAGTTAGACAGCATAGAGAGTGATTCGGGAACTGATATTAGTGGTAACAAAATATTGTTTGATAAAGAATATAAATGGGACAGATATCAAGGGGATGAAAGTAATGTGTATATTGACAAATTACTGCCTTATGGCAAGTTTGATCAGATAGATTTAAATAAGAGCCTGTTTCAAAAGGATGCAATTATTCTCAAAAATGCTTGTAAAATGGTAACAATTATACGCAAAAATGGAGTATCAATAGAAGTTAATGTCGAGAATATACCAATTCTTGCACTCTGGACGCATAAACAATTTGGCAGTTATATTTGCATAGAGCCATGGTGGTCGCTTCCTGACTATGCAAACGCAAGCAAAGAACTATCTACTAAGAAAAGTTTGATGACACTAAAGTCGCAAGAAGAACAAAGTTTTTCATTCAGTATTAAAGTATTGAAATAAATGCTTGAGTATATTATTCATTGCATATCGGTTGCTTTGCGGTATGTAATAGTATACAAATAACAGTGCAAATGTTCATGATTTTAGTTGTAAAAGATATCAATAATAGGGGGAATAATGAGTAAAAATGTTAAGTATATAGAGTATCCAAATGCAGATGTTGAGTTTTGCGATAATGAAGATATAGAATATGTGATAATCAAAGATGGCGAATTGCAAATACCCGAGGGAGCATTTTGCAGTGCTGATAATTTAAAGGATGTTATTATACCAAGTAGTATAAAAATTATTGGTGATGAGGCGTTTGCATACTGTAAAAATTTGCAAAATATTATTATTCCAAGTGGAGTAGAGAAAATTAGCTACGCAGCATTTATGAGTTGCAGCAATTTAAAAAGCATAGTAATTCCAAATAGCGTGACTAGCATTGAAGATAGCGCTTTCAGATCGTGCGAAAAATTAGCTAGCATTACCTTGCCTAACAATATAGAGAAGATCGGATATGCTGTGTTTTCTAGCTGTAGCAGCTTAAAAGTATTAACATTGCCAGATAGCGTAAAGATTATTGGTGCAGACGCATTTTCTGATTGCATCAGTTTGCGAAGTTTTATAATCCCAAGAAGTGTCATCACCGTGAAGGAAAATGCGTTTTTTGGTTGTATCAGTTTAGCGAGTATATGTATCCCAAACACAGTGAACTATATCGGTGATGGTGCATTTGCTAATTGCAGCAACTTAACAACTATTATTTTAGAAGAAGGAAATCAATCATATGTTTTAGATGATAGCGGAGCATTGTACAGCAAAGATATGACTCGACTGATATGGTATCCAATTGCAAATGAAAACCCAGAATATATTATCCCTGATGGTGTAACTATTATTGGTAAATTTGCATTTTATAAAAGTCAATATTTAAACAAGATAAATGTTGCAAGTTCAGTCATTTCAATAGAGGATAAAGCATTTGAAAAATGTGCTGTATTGACGAATATTTTATTAGAGATTGGACTGCAAATAATCGGGGAAAGTGCATTTAAAGATTGCAAAAAACTGACGCAAATTATAATCCCAGATAGTGTAATTAAAATAGGTGAAAACGCGTTTGAAAATAATGTTGCACTGACTGATGTTAGGCTTTCAAAGGCTTTAGAAAAAATTGAAGATAGCATGTTTTATGAATGTGAAAATATAGAAAATATTTCAATACCAAGTTCTGTTAAAAGCATTGAGGATGATGCATTTATGGGGTGCATTAATTTAAAAAATATTACATTTTGCAACGGGCTGATTTCTATTGGAGATAGTGCATTTAGTGAGTGCGAAAGTTTGATTAAAATTAAGCTGCCGGATACCTTGATATCCATAGGAGATAGTGCGTTTGAGGATTGTGGTAATCTATCTAATGTGGTATTACCTGCTGGACTTAAAGATATTGGTGATGAAGCATTTGAAGGCTGTAATCCTGATTTAGTTTCATTAATAGATAGTCAAAACAAAAAATATTTTATTGATGAAAACGGTGTAGTTTTTTCAAAAGATAAATCAATTTTAGTCAAATATCCTAAAACTTGCAAAGCAGTTAATTATACCCTGCCTGACGGGGTCAAACATATTGCTATTGAAGCATTTAAAGGATCAAATATTTTGCAAACAATTGTTATGCCTGATAGCTTAATAGATATTGATGATAGAGCATTTTATGAATGTGTATGTTTGCAAAATATAGATATTCCCAATGGAGTATGTGAAATTGCTGATGAATTGTTTTGTGGTTGCACATTGCTTAAGAGTATAAGCATACCAGATAGCATTACAGAAATAAATGAACATGCTTTCACTGATTGTATAAGGTTAGCGGAAATTAAAATTTCTAAAGGCAATAAATATTTTTGCAGTGACGAATACGGCGTATTATTTAATAGTGATAAGTCAAGGCTACTTTGGTTTCCTAATAGTGATAGAGTAACAGATTATTGTATGCCAAATAGCGTAACATCACTAGCTGAATGGGCGTTTTCTGACAAACAGTTTCTAAAAACATTGACAATTTCTAATGGGATTACCACAATAGATGATTGGGCATTTAGCGGCAGTTGTAGTTTGGAAAGCGTAACTATACCTAACAGTGTGACAAGTATCGGAAATAGCGCATTTGATAATTGTGTTAGTCTAAAAAGCATTTCAATCCCTGACAGTGTAACTAGTATAGGCGATGCTGCATTTAGTGACTGCATAAATCTTGAGGATATTAATATACCTAACAGTGTTGTAGAAATGGGGGACAGTGCATTCTGGGGATGCAGTAAGTTATCAAACATAAATATAATAACACCTATTATAAAGCGAAAGTAACTAAACAATTATTAAGTATTTACTGATAATTTTTGAATGCTGAATATGCAGTTTAATTGTTGCATGTTTAATAAGGAAAAACAAAGGACAAATATGGGAAGCAAAACTATAAATAATTATGAATTTGAAAGTGACGACATATCAATATATGATGATGATTTTATGCATACTGACAAGTCAATAGGGCTGTTAATTTTATCTGCTAAAAATGGCGATGCTAAGGAGCAAAATCGTTTGGGAGATTGTTATATAAGCGGAAATGGAGTTATACGTGACTTATTAACAGGACTGCGTTGGTATACCAAGTCTGCAGAGCAAGGAAATAATGAGGCTCAGTACAAATTAGCATATTATTATTACACAGGCACTGGTGTAGAGCAAAATGACGAACGTGCAGCACAGTTATATGAGTTGTCAGCAGAGCAAGGGAATATGGACGCACAATGCGCTATAGGCAAGCTTTATGATATCGGAATCGGTGTGCAGGAAAATAAGTTATCTGCATTCAACTGGTATGAAAAATCAGCGGAGCAAGGGGATAAGGTTGCACAATTCAATCTAGCAATTTTTTATGATCAAGGTGATGTAGTTGCTGAGGATAAAGAGCGTGTTGTTAAATTGTTAAGGTTATCAGCAGGGCAAGGTTACTTGCCGTCACAGTATAATCTAGCTACTCATTACGAATATGGTATAGGGTTAGATCTTGATTATAAAGCCGCTTCAATGTGGTATTTAAAAGCTGCCAAACAAGGTGATGCACAGTCGCAATTTAATTTAGGTGAATTTTATGAGTGGGGAAAAGGTGTTGAGGAAAATAAGCAAACTGCTGCAATGTGGTATGCAAAATCTGCTGAACAGGGTCATGATGTCGCTCAATTTAATTTAGCAGTTTGTTATGATTGTGGGGAAGGTGTTGAGGAGAATAAGCAAGCTGCTGCAATGTGGTATGCAAAATCTGCTGCACAGGGTTATGATGTTGCCCAATTTAATTTAGGGGCTTGTTATGAGCATGGTGAAGGCGTAGAGAAAGATATGGACACTGCAATGCATTGGTACGCAAAATCTGCCGAGCAAGGCAATTCATCAGCTCAGTATAATATAGGTGTTCATTACTTTAAAGGAGATTGTGTTGAGCAAGATTTACATATTGCAGTAATGTGGTATGAGAAGGCTGCGGCACAAGGATATGCTCCTGCACAATCAAACTTAGGGGTATGCTACGATAATGGTGAAGGGGTAACAAAGAACGCTAAGCTTTCTATTGAGTACTTTATTAAAGCGGCTGATCAAGGCTATGCAAGTGCTGAAAATTATTTAGGTGAGTGTTATCAGGTTGGTAACGGGATAGATCTTGATATTGAGACGGCGGTTAGTTGGTATCAGAAGGCGGCGGCACAAGGTAATAGTCGAGCGCAATATAATCTTGCAGTGTGTTATCACGTAGGCAGAGGTGCGGAGCAAGACATTGCGCTTGCTGCAGAATTCTATGAGCAGTCGGCTATTCAAGGCAATGATATGGCGCAGTTTGCATTAGGTGCTTGCTATGAGTCGGGTGAAGGAGTTGAGCAGTGTTTCAAGGTTGCAGTTAGTTGGTACGAAAAGTCGGCTATGCAAGGTAATGCTATGGCTGAGTACAATCTTGGTGTATGTTATGCAAATGGAAATGGAGTTGAAGTGGATAATGCAGCCGCATTTGATTTATATACTAGATCTGCAGAGAAAGGGATTGCAAGCGCGCAAAACAACTTAGCGACATGTTATATTAAAGGCGAGGGGGTTGGTAGCTGTGCCAAGTCTGCATATAAGTGGTTTAAGATGTCAGCGATGCAAGGAGATGCTGGATCGCAGTACAATTTAGGGCTATGTTATTATAAAGGTATTGGAGTGGAGCGTCATGAGCGAAGCGCTGTGCACTGGTTTAGTCAGGCGGCGGAGCAAGGTCACCCAAGTGCAGTGCAAAAGCTATCAGAGTTGGGGTTATGAGCAAGTGCAATTAAGATGTAAATCAGTCATTAGCAAGTGAATGCAAATATGAAAATTCAAAAATGAGTTAATGAGCAATTATTAATGATAAATTAATCGGAGGCAATTATAATGAAAATCACACAAAAGCATATTGTTAAATTTATACTAGACGATGTAGAGAGTATAAGAGCAGGGTTGAGAGCGTACAGTGAAATACTAGTGCTAGATGAAATCGATGTGCTATTTGCATACATAGATGGTGAAGAAATAAAACCGTTACAAGCTACGCATGGTCAGTTAGATTGCTTGCAGAAAATTGATGATATGTCGGACGGGTCATACGTTAATTACACTCACAGTTTCGAGAGTGACACTTCGGAGGGGATATTCTTTTCGCATGCGATGAAGTTTCCTGCGTTATTAGATGATATAGTGACAGCTGTACATGAGATAGTTAACTATGCGGTAAGGCATAACGACACTGACGATATGTGGAACCTTGATGTTAGAGTATTTGGGCTTGATCCAGTATTTTTGCTAGGGCTTTATCATTCTGAATACATATATTTACTTGGTTCTTTTTATATTCCATACTGGGATATGGAGCACGCTAATTATGCGGCGGACTATCTAACATATATTTTCAATGAAAGAGGTTTTGATGAGCAAGTAATGAAAGCATTTTGCCACTGTGACAATGAGGAAGGCAGGCTAATGTTGCTAGGAGCAAGCTACGATTCTGACAAAACGCCACTAGATTTAGTAGCATTATTTAGGGATAATATTGATAAATACAACCAATTCAAGGATATGCTGAAGGAAAGATTTGTACATCAAGACTTTTTGCAAGTATACAAAAGTCATGACCACACAGATAGACCAATAACTGAATTTTACCAAACAATAATGCAATCAAGTCATGAAGAGCTTAGTTTGAATTGCATTTTTATTGATAATACTTTTGATAATGAGGCATATATATTGCAGCAAGAGATAGAGTTGATTACTGGCAAGCCGCTTGCAATTGTGCTAAAAGACAATGATAATGATGATAAAGAGTATTGGGACAATAACCATTATTCTGTATGCAAGGATTTGTTTGTAAATGGATTTGAAAATGGTGCTAAAGTTTGGGAATATGTCCTAAGCGGCGGTCAAGATATTGTTATAGAAAATATTAAAGCAAAAAACATTATTAAGATGATAAAAGATAACAAACTGCTTATTAAAGAGCGTATCCAAGATTATGATAAGGATGACTATAAGTGGTTAGAAGACGTATTTTACTTGCTGATAGAAATGGTTATGCAAACATTTTATAAAGAGCAATCTAACGGCATGGTTATGACGATTAATGGTGCAGATACAACCGGCAGAGATGTGGTGCTAAGAGTTGTAGATATATTCTATAAATTAATTGATCGTCATATACTCCGTATGGGTTTATATGAAGTAATGGTAAATGAAAACATCATCACTGCTGAGCAGTTTTTTATGCGCTATGATGACAAATGCAGTTGCTACATTAGCGCGGCATCATATTTACTTTGCGAGTTGCAACTAAGTAAAAATCCTATTATCTTTGCACGCATATATAACTATATCAATATTAACAGAAATTTAGTGATAACTTTATTTAAAGGCGAGGGCAAATCAGCCATTTGCGGTGGAAAGTTGCAGCTGTCACGAGAAGAGTATAAAGCAGAAACGCAGTTAAAGTTTGTTGACTGTGGATTGATTGTTTGTGCAGAGAATATAAGCCTTGCGGTTGCTATACTCGCAAATGACTATAATAAAATGACTAGCGATGATCTTACTTCATATCTTATGTCATATGTGAGAGAGAATTGGCTAACACCTTTCATTAGCACACTCATGAGTGAGAAGCAATTCACTAGTGATGAAATCGGGTTGATTAAAAAGTATATTGACGGGCCATCTCGTCAAGCTATGATGGGTCTTATGTTTATGCAAAAACCTGAAGTGACAGATGGCAAGTCAGATACGGTGACGCTTGACATGGTAGTTGAGCTGTGCAGCAGCAGATTAAAAAGACTAAAATATCAAAAGCAAAAGGCATTTGAAATATTTGAGGTAAGTTCGGACTCATTGTATTACCTAATTCCTATGCTATATGCTTCAGCATGTTTTATAAATATTGATGGCGTGTCTGATAAGGCTAAGCGAATAATGCAATTACTAGCTCAGTTAGCACCATTAGAAGTTCTTGAAATCGTAGACAATACTATCGCAATCATCAGGACTGAATATGATTTATTCACAGTCAAGCGTGATATGTCTAGGCTTATTAAAAATAAAGACGCTATGCTTGCCTTTGAAATATCAATTGCGGACGAGGACGGGCAAAAGAACTTTGCGAATATGTATGTAGAGGATAGGTATTCGGCATCAATGTTTGATAAGAGTATTCCTCGTGCGGATATTAAGCTTGCGTTAACCTATTTAGATGAGTATACAGTAAGTGATTTTTATGATATGATCAACGAAATAAGTGAGGAAGTAGGGTTTGTAAATTTAAACGAACAGTTTTTAACAAGTGTTAAAAGTTTGGTCATTTATAATCTAAGTCATAATAGTAGGGATGACTTAAAATTAGTAGATATAATTACAGCAGAGCTTATAAATTATCTTACTGGCAGCATTGATAAAGCTGCTATGACTAACTTCCATCAACATATTAAGAAGGTGAGTACAGCCCGTAATTTCGACAAAAGTCTATGGAAAGTGAAAGAACATTACCTAGATAAATGCATCATGTTATTTAGAGATTTTGGAGTAAAGGGATTAGCTGCTTGTGCGGATAGTGATGCTGATGACAATGTAGAATATATTGCTTGTATGCTTGAGCTAGATACAAGTATTGATTTGATTGTAGAGTATGTATTGTATACAAATATTGCTGCTGACATGGCGTCACTTGATGGAAAAATAGCGATATATGAACGATTGAAAAATCATTCGATAGAAGATAAGGAAAAAGCTCTTAAATTAGCTATTGCAAAAAACTGTCACCTAGATTATATTAAAAACATTGCTCAAGAAAATTCAATTAGGCTAAAGAATATTGCAAGCATGTATTTAGCTAGCGTGCAATGATAATTTAGTTTATATTCTCGTAGAGTAATTCTTTATTATTTTTCAGTGTTTGTGGATTTTTATATATGTTATTAATATACTATTTACGTTAATAGTCCCCCCCGAT
>CAMQSU010000038.1 GCA_947037025.1 uncultured Clostridia bacterium
GTATAGATATGTAGCACAGCAAATGAAAATACAAATTAATTAATAACCCTAACAAATATTTAGGGAATTATAAACAAAATAAAAATTACAATTTGGAGGATTTATGGCTAACATTAAGCATAAAATTAAACTTGATTATAACAATATGATGTCAGAGGCAATAGGCAAAGAGGGCTTTAATAAAGCAGATTTTGCTGGCGTAAAAGATAGAGTTGACTTTGCAGTTAACTACTTTAACGAGAAGGCTGGTAGCGGATTTATGGGATGGACAAAACTTCATGATCAGCAAGATGCTATCTGTGCAGATATCATAGCAACAGCTACAGAGATTAGAAGTAATTTTAAAAACTTTGTTGTTTTAGGTATCGGCGGTTCTGCATTAGGTCCAACATCAGTATTTCAGGCACTATGCCATTTGCGTCATAATGATATTACAGCAACACGTCGTAAGGGTGCACCAAAGTTTTTTGTTGAGGATAACGTTGATCCTGAGAGAATGGCTGCATTACTTCAGACAGTAAGCCTTAAAGATACATGTTTCAATGTTATTACTAAGAGCGGTTCAACTAGCGAGACAATGACTCAATACCTTATAATTAAGAATGAGCTTGAGAAAGCTGGTCTTGATCCTAAAAAACACATAATCACTACAACTTCAGCAAATAGTGGTAATCTTATTAAGATTTCTAAAGCTGAGGGATACAAAACTTTCCATATACCTGATGGTGTAGGCGGTAGATTTAGTGAATTATGCCCAGTAGGTTTACTTCCTGCTGCTGTTCTTGGAATTGATATTGCAGGATTACTTGAGGGCGCTAAGTTTATGTATGAGCTTTGCACTAGTTCTGATAACGATAGCAATATGGCATTAACTGCTGCAAAATTACAATTCATTGCTATGCAAAAGGGTAAAAACATTTCAGTAATGATGCCTTATGCTGATGGATTAAAATATATTTCTGACTGGTACGCGCAACTTTGGGGCGAGTCATTAGGTAAGAATAAACTAATGGATGGAACTCCTTGTAACTTAGGACAAACTCCAGTTAAGGCACTAGGAGTAACTGATCAACATAGCCAAATTCAGCTATATGCAGAAGGTCCATTTGATAAAGTTATTACTTTTATTACTGTAGATAAATATCGCAAAAAGGTAGTAATTCCTGCTGGCTGCGAGGCTTTCCCTGATGTTAATTTCTTATGTGGTCACACTATGAATGAGCTTATCAGTGCAGAGAGAAGTGCAACTGAGTATGCAGTTACTAAAGCTGGCAAACTTAACCATACAATTATTTTACCAGTAATCAATGAGTTTACTATTGGACAGTTACTAATGTTTTTCCAATTAAAGACATCTTACTGCGGATTTATGCTTAACATTGATCCTTTCAATCAACCTGGTGTTGAGGAAGGCAAGAATGCAACTTATGCACTTTTAGGCAGACCTGGTTATGAAGATAAGCAGAAAGAGTTGAACGCTGGATCGAAAAAATATAAGAAATATATGATGTAATTATTGCTATTAGAAGTAATATGTAGTATATTCTACTGCTAAAATCATCTAATATATTTTACATTATGTAGTTAAATTATAAATAAATAAAAATATCAGCATCTCATGTGAATGAGGTGCTGATATTTGTTTGAGGAGTAATTGTGTAATGTAATATAAGAAAATTATGTAGGGTCTGAATCTCAATAAAGCCTTATAAATAACAATATGCGACAAGTAAGCAAAATGTTACTTAAATTTAGATATGTAATGCGTGTTATAATACACATGGTGCAAATTCAACATACGAATTATAGCAATAATATTCGTGTTGAATAAAAAAAAGGGGTGTTTATGGAAGACTTTATAATGATATCAAGAGAAAGCGAAGAGTTTATGAAAAAGTATATGCCGAGTATGGGTATTTGTGGCACTATTGCAGATTTTTATTCAGTATTTTCTGATACGACTAGGATTAGAATACTATCAACTCTATCAATTGCGGAAATGTGTGTAGGCGATATCGGCTATATGTTGAAGTTAAATCAAACTACAGTATCACATCAGCTAAGAATATTAAGAGATGCAGGAATGGTGAAGTGTAGGCGTGATGGCAAAATTATTGTATATGCGGTTGCAAATAAATATATTTCTGACGTGATGGTTACGGCAATTGATAGTTTTGAAAGTGGAAAACAATATAAAAAAGTTGATTAACCGAAAAACACTAGTATTTTTTTTAGATATGTAGTAAAATATAATAGTATTAAGTTTGCAAATATGTAAAGACTATCAATAGTGTAGAATTTGTGGATTTAATAAGTAAAAATCAAATTTTATTAAACAGTACTTATGATAAGGCAATTAAAATATTGCGAGGTAATTATGACTGAACTTATATCTCAAAAATTGAAAGATTTGCCTGCTAAACCAGGAGTATATATAATGTACTCTGAAAGCAATCAGATTTTGTATGTTGGAAAGGCGCGCTTGCTAAAAAACAGAGTTCGCCAGTATTTTGGCACGCCTAATGGCAAGACGGAAAAGGTGCTTATAATGGTTAGCAAGATTCATCATTTTGATTACCTTATTACACATAATGAGATTGAAGCGTTAGTGCTTGAAAACAACTTGATAAAAAAGCATAAACCGCCTTACAATATACTTCTTAAAGATGATAAAAATTATCCATTTATAAAAATTAATCTTAAAGATAAATTTCCGAAAGTGGAAATAGTAAGAAAATTAAAGAAAGATGGATCAAGGTACTTTGGCCCCTATATGCAAGGCATTAGTGCTAAAGAAATATTAGAAATGATACATTCAGCGTTTAAACTTAGGACTTGCAGTATTAACATGGACAAAGTTCCGGCAAGACATAGAGCTTGTTTAAATCACCATATTGAGCGCTGCGTTGCACCATGTATGGGTGATGTTAAGCGTGAAGATTATATGGAAATAATTATGGAAGTTGTTAACTTTTTGCAAGGTAATGACAAGTCAATTGAAAAATTAATCAAAGATAAAATGCATACCGCCGTAATTAAAGAAGACTTTGAGCTTGCAATATATTATAGAGAGAGGCTGAAATGCTTAGAAAAATTAGTAAGAAAACAAGTTACTGCGCTTCCTAATGACAGAGATATGGATATATTTGCAATCGCATCAGATGGAATTAATACTGTAGTTGCGATATTTATTGTTAGGGGTGGAAAGCTGCTTGGTGGAGATAAAGAGGTGATCAACACTCTTAGTATTGACGATGCAACAGCGTTAGAAAATTATATACTTGGATATTATGGCGATAATGTGCCAGTCAGTGCGGAGATTGTAACAAATATTCAGTTAGAAAATAGCGGGATTTTAGAGGAATATCTATCTGAACTGAAAACTGGAAAGGTAAATATTACTTGTCCGCAGCAGTCGGTTAGAAAGCAACTTGCGGATATGGCGGAGAATAATGCAAAAGACTATTTGTCAAAATGTAAAGATGCTGTTAGGCGTGAGCATGACATGACAATTGGTGCAATTTCACAGTTGCAAGATAAGCTTGGATTGAAAAGAATGCCTATTAGAATGGAGTGTTACGATATTTCACACGTTAGCGGAACTGATAAAGTTTCTAGCATGGTAGTGTTTACAAATGGCAGTCCAGATAAAAAAATGTATAGAAAATTCAAGATAAAAACAGTAGAAGGTAATGACGATTTTGCATGTATGAAGGAGACTTTTTCCAGAAGGCTTGCACACATTAATGATGAAGATATGTCATTTGGATTAAGACCCGATTTAGTAGTTATTGATGGCGGAAAAGGTCAGTTGAAGTATGCTTTAGAGGCAATGCTTGATGCTGGAGTTGATTTGCCTATAATAGCACTTGCTGAGAGGGAAGATGAAATATATATCCCTAATCAATCAGAACCGATAGTTCTTTCTAAAAACAGTCAAGCGTTAAAGGTTTTGCAACGGTTAAGGGATGAGGCTCATAGATTTGCGATATCTTTCCATAGAGGGCTTAGAGATAAAAGGCAAACAAATAGCGAATTGCTGAAGATTGAAGGTGTTGGAACAAGTACTGTGAAAAAACTTTTTGAGCAGTTTAAGACAATTAACACAATTAAAAGTGCAAGTATATCAGAACTTCAACAAATAAGCGGAATTAGTGAGAAAGTAGCGAAAAATATATATGATTTTTATCATTCTGTTGTTGACTAAAAGCGATATTTGTAGTAAAATTAACCTATAACAATATTTAGTACTGTATAAAAGGAGAAATGATATGAAATACAAAATGATAGTGTCTGACTTTGATGGAACATTATATACAGATGATTTTAAGGTTAGCGATGTGACGATTGCAGCTGTAAGAGATTATAAAAAAGCTGGTGGCTTATTTTTTATCGCAACAGGTAGATTATATGAGTCAATTAAAGTGCACTCTAAGTTGTTTGATCTTGTTGATGAGGTTATTGTTTATCAAGGTGGAGCAATATTTGACCTTAAATCGGACGAAATTATCATGGAGTATAATATAAATACTAATGTTTCTGCAAAAATATATAATTATATTAATGATAATTATCCTGATGCTTGTATACCTATTTTATTTCATAATGATAAGTGTATAGTTGTTGAGGAAAATTATCATATTACTAATTTTTGCAATGTAGTTAAAGTTGAACCAGTTTATACTGGGAAAAAATTGGGTGAATTTGTAGTAGATAATAATATAAAGCCTAATAAAATACTTGCACTAGTAGAAAAGGATAGAAGCGAAGAAATTGCAAAAGATATAATCGCAAAATTTGGCGATGTAGTAAATATAAATAGATCTGCATCAATATTAATCGAGATTGTTGATAAATCTGCAAGTAAAGGTGATGCCGTTAAGTGGCTTACTGAAAAATATAATATTAAAAGAGAAGAAGTTATATGTTTCGGCGATGCTGAGAATGATATATCTATGTTAAAGTACGCAGGATTAGGTGTTGCTGTAGGTAATGCAATGGAAACTGCAAAAGCTGTCGCTGATTTAGTTTGCGACACTAATAATAATGATGGAGTGGCAAAAGTTATAAGAGAAATTGCCATGAAGGAGTAATCTATGTACAGTGAAGGTGAAGAAAGAGAGCCTAAAAATGTAAAAATCGGTAAATTCGCGAAAGATTGTAAGCTTATTTTAGTTGAGGGTAACATAGAGAGTGAACTGCAGCTTTTAACTGTTAATGTAAATAGGCCTGGTCTTTTGCTTGCTGGTTTTGAAGATTATTTTGGTGATAAAAGGATACAGGTTATAGGTAATGCAGAATACTGTTATCTAAATAGCTGCACAGAAAAAGAGAAAGAAAAGAAAATTGAATCTCTTATGTCACGAAAAATACCATGTATAATATATACTCGTGGATTAGAGCCAAGTAGTACAATGAAAAAAATATCGAAAAAGCATAATGTACCACTGTTTAAATCTGAGCTATTGACATCTCAATTAGTCAATGAATTAGTGGATTATCTTAATGATTTACTAGCACTTTCAACAAGTGTCCATGGCGTTTTGTTAGAGGTTAGTGGTATTGGCGTATTGCTTACGGGAAATAGCGGAATGGGTAAGAGCGAAACTGCTATGGAGCTTGTGCATAGAGGGCATAGACTTGTTGCTGATGATAATGTTATTGTTAAGAAAATCCAAGGTAAAATTGTAGGAAGTTCTCCTACACAAATAAGACACTTTATGGAAATTCGCGGAATAGGAATCATTAATGTTCAAAGTATGTTTGGTGTAGGTTCAGTACTTAATCAAAAAGAAATTGACTTAGTTATTGAACTTAGAGAGTGGCAGATTGGTATGGAAAGCGACAGGTTAGGTGATAAGGATCACTATGAAAACATACTTGGAATTAATATTTCTAAGCACACAACTCCAGTAATGCCAGGTAGAAATCTTGCTATAGTAACTGAGGTTGCGGCACGTAATGAGAGACTGAAAAAGTTAGGCTTTAATGCAACCGCACAGTTACTTGCTAATATTGATTTTGGCACAGGAAAATAATTATTACTCTAAAAAACCGTCTAATTTAGAAGTTTATTGCAAAATAACTCTTAAATAGTGCTGTATTTATAGTAATTACATGTTTTGGGGTTAATTATGAATTATAAAATAGAAATAGAACAACGAGTTGCTTGGATTAAAAATGTGCTGAATGACGCAAAATGTAGCGGTGTTGTATTAGGTAATAGTGGAGGTAAGGACTGCACTTTAGTTGAGATATTATGTAAGATGGCAACAGATAATATATTGTCTGTTATTATGCCTTGTGAGTCTAAGCAGAATTACGGGTCTGATAGAGATGACGCATTATTAATTGCTAGTAAGTATAATATTCCAACGATAGAAATAGATATTACAGAATGTAAAAAGATTCTTAGAAATATACTTGGAGAGCATGTTTGCGATGATGTTCCTATGGCGTATCACAATATTAATCCTAGACTCAGAATGACCGTTCTTTATGCTATTGCGCAAGGGCGTAATTATCTTGTTGCTGGTACTGGAAATGCTAGTGAAACTTATATGGGTTATTTCACTAAATGGGGTGATGGTGCATATGATTTTAATCCTATTATTGATCTTTGTGTTGAGGATATTTATGGAATGCTTAAATACCTTAATTGTCCATCTTCAGTAGTTGACAAAAAACCTAGTGCAGGACTTTATGAAGGGCAGACTGATGAGCTTGATATGGGTGTTTCGTATGATGATATTGATGAGTATATTAAGACTGGCAAAAGTAACAATTCGGATAAGATTGCACGTGCTCATGCTATAACAGAGCATAAAAGAATTTTGCCAAAAAGATATTCAAAATAATAATTTTTAATATAACATGTGAAAAAACGCATTAAAAGCGCAGAAAAAGCAACATGAAAAATGCAAGCATATATGAAAAGCTAGTAAATTGATAGCATTATTCCAATAATAAAAATTAAAATAACCCCTTTTAGCATAGCTAAAAGGGGTTATTTATATATTAATAAATTTAAATTAAGATATGTTACTTTTTTGAGTTGCAGCCTAATCCGTTAATAATAAACTTCTCAAATGCAGCACTTCCGATTTCAGTATTTTTGAATACGGCAGTGCATTCTAAAATTTGCTCGCAAGTGATATTGATATAATCACGTATTGCAACCATTGCTTGCTCAGTGGTGTTGTTTGTGCCGACTTTATCAATTATACTCTTAATCATGTCTTTGTGGTTTGTTAAAGGATGTTTGCTGTCGGATAATTTATCATAATCGAATAATAATGTACCATCTAGGTATTTTGTTATCTCTTTAAGCTCGCTGTCAAGTCTACCTGGTAATATAAATGTTCCCATAACTTCGATAATTCCTATCCCTTCTTTTTTGATATTGTGAAGGTTCTCGGTAGGGTGGTATATTCCAAAAGGATGATTATCATCTGTGCGGTTGTTTCTTAATATCATATCCATTATATATTTGCCGTCTTCATATCTTGCAATTGGAGTTATTGCGTTGTGTTGTGCATCAGTTTTGCAGCTGATTCCAACACTTTCATCATTATACTCAGCCCATTTATCAAGTACATATGTAGCAGCTTTAACAGCTTTTACCTTGTTTCTTGATGTTATCCTAACAACACTATTATACCAGTCTAGAGTGCTAATTACTACTCCTTTTATTGGTGATTTGTAAGATTTTTTAACCTCTGCTGTGAACATTGGTAGGCCTTTGCCACCGCCTTGATAATGATCATGTGTAAGGATTGAACCACCTACGATTGGTAATGCAGCATTTGATCCTATGAAAAAATGTGGAAAATTGTCTACAAAATCCATTAGTCTTGTCATGCAATCTTTGTCAACATTCATCGGTCTGTGATCGTTGCATAATGCTATTAGGTGTTTATTATAATATTGATAAGGAGAGTATTGTATTGACCATGCCTCATTGTTTATTGTAGTTGGGATGATTCGTAGTGTTTGCCTTGCAGGGTGTCCTGCATTTCCGGCAAATCCTACATTTGATGTGCAAAGCATACAAGCAGGATAGCCAGTTTTAGCTTTTAATGCTGCCGCAATTTGAGCAGGGTCTTTCTCTGGTTTTGAAAGGTTAATTGTAACTACTAGATTTCCTTTGCTTCCGCTACAATCCCACATGATGTTTTTGTTTACATCTTGCATTCTAATATAATTGTTTGCTTTGCTTAGGTCAAAATACCAATCTGTTGCACTCTCAATTCCGCTTGTTGCTGCAAGGACATCAAATTTAGTTATTATATCTGATGGCGCAGGTGTTACCATGCCAAATATTTTAGTTTCATATAAAATCTCATCATTAGTTTTAGCATAACCATTGCTTATTCCATAAGTCACTAATGTATCTATCACTGGTTGTATTTCAGTAATTTCCTCAACTTTGTTATTTGCAGGAGCAGTGATTTCAAAGTGTTCCATTAAGGCATTTCTCACATAGTGTGCGTCGTGCTTTGATAATGAGAGGTGTTTTTTAGCGTAAATAATTAATTCTTCAATGCATATTGCAATCTTGTTTTGATCTTTCATGAATTCTCCTTAATTGTTGAATGTAATCATTATAATTATACAAATAATAATCATTTTTTTTATTTATTATATACATTATATAGTATTTTGTTATTATTATCAAGTAATTCAATAAGATTTCTAATTGTTATTGCAATTTATTTTGAATTATGATATAATATATTCTGTAAATACTTTTATTTATAAGGGGTTAATTTTATGAAATATCTAAAGGCTATTGATTTTGACAATTTGCAGTTTAATGATGATTTTGCTAGAGAGTGTGCAGAGCTTTACTCTCCTAATAATGGTTTAGATTATCAACTAGGTAGATATAAGGACTTATATGTAAATCATCTTAAAGGTGATGTTGATAATGATAATGTATTAGTTTTTTCGTCGCCAGGCAGGATAGAGGTTTGCGGAAATCATACTGATCATAATAATGGAAAGGTGCTTTGTGCATCGATATCAGTTGATACGCTTGCTATTGTTACGCCTAAAGAGTCTTCAACAATTACTGTTGCATCTCTTGGTTATCCGCCTGTAGTGATTGATATTAATGATCTTACTATCAATAAGAAAGAATTCGGTCGCAGTGAAGCTTTAGTTCGTGGTGTATGTGCATATTTTAAGGGTCATGGATTAAAAATCGGTGGATTCTATGCAACTACTACTTCTGATGTTTTTAAGGGTGCAGGTGTTAGTTCATCAGCTTGTTTTGAGGTTCTTGTTGCAGAGATTTTGAATGTGTTATACAACGATGGAAAGGTCGATGCTTTAACTAAAGCATATGCAGCACATCAAGCTGAGTTTGTTTACTTCGGTAAGCCTTGTGGACTTCTTGATCAGTCAGCAATCGCAATCGGTGGAGTTAGTAGAATTGATTTTAAAAATAATAAATATCCAGTAGTTGAGGGTATGGATTGGAAGTTTGATGACGATGTTGATATCGTTCTTATCAATTGCGGTGGAGATCATTGTGGGTTAACTGATCAATATGCAGCAATCAGAACTGAGATGGAAGACATTGCAAAAGTGTACGGTAAAAAATCACTTAGATTCTGTGATAGCGATACTTTTTATAAAGATATTCCAATGTTGCAGAAAAAAGTCTCTGGTCGTGCAATACTTAGAGGTATTCACTTTTTTGAAGAAAATGAACGAGTAGATATTGCTGCTAGTGCAGTTAAAGCGGATAACATTTTGCGATTCTTAGAGATGATTAATGAGAGCGGAAATAGTTCATACAAGTTACTTCAAAACTGCTATCCAGAGGGCGATAAAACTATGCGTATTCCGCTAGCTCTTGCATTAAGCTTTGGGATTTGTGGTAATGACGGCGGTATTCGTGTGCACGGCGGTGGCTTTGCTGGGACTATGATTGCATATGTTCCGCAAAAATATACAAATAAATTGGTTAAATGTTTATCTGAAGTTTTTGGCAGTAATAATGTTTTTGAAATTACTATTCGTAATTCAGGTACGAAAATGCTTAAAATATAATCATACATATTGTCTACTTATAATTGCCATTGCGGTTATAAGTAGCAACGGGGAGGTAATATGACATCTATAATTGGTGCTATCAATAACACTTTTGAAATTTTTGGAATTGAAATACATTGGTATGGCG
>CAMQSU010000039.1 GCA_947037025.1 uncultured Clostridia bacterium
GAGAAAATGGATGAAGATTCATGCGAACTTATGGATTTTGAGTATAATGAACTAAATCCTGAAGGTGTTAGTGCGGAAGATTTTAAAAGAAAATACAAGGAATTTTACACTGATATTAAATTAACTATCAAGGAGGATTGGTAAGAATGTCTAAATATATAGCAAGCAAAATACTTAAAATTAAGAGCGATGATGTCACTACTCACCCTCAAGGACGATCTATTATCGGCATAGTTACAAGCTCTGTAAATATCGTTTTAAACACTATTTTAGGTGTCAGTAAAATAATAGTAGGTGCATTATTTGGCTCAATATCTGTAATTAATGACGGCGTAAATAACATCACGGATACAGCTTCTGCGGGAGTCAGCGCCATTGGATTTAAGTTATCTACCAAGCCGGCGGATAAGGACCACCCTTTTGGCCATGCAAGAACAGAATACTTAGCAACGATTATAATAGCTATATTTATTATTATGGTAGGAATTGAACTTGCAACAACATCTATTGGCAAGATAATATCTGCATCCCCTACTAATTTTAGTATAATAACAGTGATTGTATTATCTATTTCAATAGCAATTAAATTTATGTTATTTGGATACAATTTGCAATCATCTAGATTAATTAACTCTAATACTCTTAAAAGCATTGCGATTGACTGCATCAGCGACAGTTTATCTACAATTATCGTTTTGATTTGTATTATCATAAGCAAATACACTGGTGTTAATTTAGATGGATATGCAGGAGTTATTCTGGCTGTACTAATTTTTGCACAAGGTATAAAATTGCTTGTTAGTACTTGCAGCCCTCTTATCGGAGAAAAGCCTGATAAATCAATGGTAAAAGATATACTAAACAAAGTAAATTCATACGAAGATATACTTGGCACGCATGACCTTATCATACATAACTATGGCCCTAACAAGCACTTTGCGTCATTACATGCAGAGGTTGATGCTGATGTTGACATCACGGAAAGCCATGAGCTAATTGACACTATAGAGAGAGAATTATCATGCGATAGCTTGCATGTAATAATCCACATGGACCCTGTTAATACTCAAGATGAAATCACAAACAAGTACCGTACAATTGCTATTGAATGCATTCATGATATTGATACTAGCCTATCTATACATGATTTTAGAGTCGTAATAGGACCAAACTCCAACAACTTAATATTTGATGTCGTAGTTCCTTATGATTTCACCATGAAAAATGACGAACTGATTTCTTTTATAAATAAAGGTATTGAAGATATTGATAGTTCATGTAAAACAGTAATAAATATTGATAGAAACTATATAAATTTAAACTAACTAAAGTATATGACATATAGTTATCAAAATATTACAATTAAATGGCATTTAAAGCAAAATAATTATTGATTTTGATATGATCAATTAAAATATTAAAACTTTATATTAGAATACACAAAAAGACTGTCTAAAAAGACAGTCTTTTTGTGTTAAACATTTATATTAGATAGTTATATTTAATATCACTATATTTTCATGATTTCATGATTTTTCTTTAAAATATTTAATTATAATCATTTTTTCTGTGCAATATCTTCATATGCTTCCACTAACCAATCACTAGAGTCTTTAAGACTCTGCTCTAAATCATAAGCATCTATAAGACGCATCTTAATTAAATCTATCCCCTCATCACTTTTTGCTTTTTTATATTTCTTTTTACTCATAATTCCTCCCGTTTACTATATTTAAGATAAATAACAATTATCACACCTAACATTCATCTTAGATTATATAGATTATTGCACATACAATAATGATTAATACTTGTTATATCAATAATTATTTAAAAACTTATGATACTTAGAATATAAGGTTAAACGCTAGTATTAAAGTAAAAAAATGCAGCACTAATAGTGCTGCATTTATTATTAATTAAAATTTAATGAATTAGTTGTCTTTACCGTTTCTCATTTTCCTAATGAAAGCTGGAACATTGACATCATCATTTCTTCTATTTTGTTGACCATTACCGCCACCTTGTACAGGTTGAGAATTGCCACCATTATTATTGCCGCCATTATTGCCGCCAAATTGGTTTCCATTATTCTGTTGACCATTATTTTGATTATAATGTTGGTTTCCATTATTCTGTTGGCTATTATTCTGTTGACCATTATTTTGTTGACCATACGGTTGGCTAGCAGAATTTTGGTTATTACCATTATTATTGCCTGATGGACGACTATTATTGTTTAAATTATTGTTGTTATAACCTTGATCAGCATTAGAATTATTGTATGAATAATTTGCTGGATCACGCCTAGAATCATCATTATAACTTCTACCTGCTAAAGACTCTTGCTCATCAAATCTACGAGCATAATCATCTTTTCTGCTATATCTACCTACAGGTACATCACTAGAAGATTCTTTATGTTTAGAATTAAACGACTCAATAACACTATTAACACGATCATTTTTAACTTCTAGTTCAGCGTCATCTTTAACTTTGAAACCAGTTGCAATAAGAGTGATAATAATTTTATCTCCAAGCCTTTCATCAACACCAGCACCAATAATAATATTAGCATTAGGATCAACTACAGTATGAACAAGTTCACTTGCGCTATAAACCTCATCAAGCCCCATATCCATACCACCCATTATATTGATGATTACGCCACTTGCGCCAACGATACTTGTCTCAAGTAATGGACTTTGAACAGCTTGTCTAACAGCAGTGATAGCTCTATTTTCGCCAACGCCCTCGCCCACACCAAGGTGAGAAAGACCAGTGTTACGAATAACGCTCTTCACGTCAGCAAAGTCAAGATTAATCATAGAAGGAGTAACTATAAGATCAGAAATACCTTGAATACCTTTCCTTAATACTTCATCAGCTTCCTTAAAAGCTTTAACGATAGGAGTACCTTTTGGTAAAACTTCCATAAGCATATCATTAGGAATAATTAGTAAAGAATCTACATACTCGCGAAGTCTTTGAATACCTTGCAAAGCATTATCCATACGGCGTCTGCCTTCAAAACCGAAAGGTTTAGTAACAACGGCAACAGTAAGGATACCTAATTCCTGAGCAATACTAGCGATAATTGGTGCAGCACCAGTACCAGTACCACCGCCCATTCCAGCAGTAATAAATAGTAAATCAACTCCCTCAAGCAACTCTTTAAGCTCAGCTCTAGATTCCTCAGCAGCTTTAGCTCCAACATTAGGATCAGCGCCAGCGCCAAGACCTTTAGTAAGCTTCTCACCTATTTGTAGTGTGTTAGGTGCATCAGAAATGCAAAGTGCCTGCTTATCAGTGTTAACAGCGATAAACTCCGCACTAGTGATACCAGATTCGATCATACGATTAACAGCATTACCGCCACCGCCACCGACACCAATAACCTTTATTTTTACTACTCCAATATTGTATAATTCATTCGTAACCATAGTTACCTCCTAAAACACGCTAACCTAGCTAGCATAATATGTATTAACTAGCAAAAACTAGCAAATTAATTTATATAAAGCTGTTTTCAATCAAATACAGCTGAATAAGTCGATTATATTAAATTATTTCAAATTAAAAAATGAAGCAAAGAAACCTTGTCTTGACTTATCATAGTTAGAAACAACCTGAATTAATCCTGAAACAGAAGACATATAAGGCTTGTTCATACAATTAGAAATTGTAGAAACTTTCAGATCGCAAACTCTATCCAATTTTTTAGATAAAATGCTTCTAACTCCCCTAATATCAGTCAAACCACCACCAGTCAAGTACACTTTAAGATACTTAGGACATTTCACAGAAAATTTAGCAATTTCCGCTGTGATATTCTCACAAATCTCTTCTATTCTATACTCTGTAATCATGCTAGCATATGAAGAATCTAAATGCCTTTCGCCATTATCAAGTACAACTACGATCGGTTTGTCTTTAGAACTTTCAATCATGTAATCAATTTTAGTTTTAACATATCTTGCAGTCTCATAAGGAATTTCCAGACCATAAGATAAATCATACGTAATATGCCCACCTCCGATAGAGAATGAACCTAAACCACAAAGGCCATCACCTACGATGTAAGAAACATCAGTAGTAATGTATCCGACATCAATTAGAACTGCACCTTGATCACGAACATCCGCACTAAATAGGCTAATACATTCTGCCCATGGTGTAGAAATAAATTTAATTACTTTGCAGAACTGTAGCAATGCATTGTTAAACACATTAATAAAATCGTCACGACAAAGTATATATGATGCTTTTAATTCAAGTGACCTAACCGACATACCGATAGGGTCAACTGTACGCTTTTTACCATCAATAGTATAATAAATTGTAGAAAAATTTATTGACGTAAAACCGTGACCACTAACATCATCATTATCATCATATAATCTATCAACATCAACGCCAGTAACTTTGTGCAATGAACCGAAACTTGTATTAGAATCGCGAATACTAATTGCAGTAAACTCACCTGGAACACCGATATATATAGCACTTATTTTGCAATTTAAATTAACAATAGCTTTACTAACTGCAGCTTTAATATCCTCACGCAGACCTATAAAATTAAGCCAATTTCCATCTTGAAAACCATCATAAGCAAACTCTGTGCTAGACTTAACATGAAAATTCTTATTGTTATCAATATTGCCGATATATACTGCAATATCCTCCGATCCAACGTCGATAATTGCAATGAATTTTTGTTTAAACATCTACACCTCTCGCTTATCTTTAGAATAATATTATTATACACTAATTATTCATTATTGTCAACAAATATACACTAAAATACGCAAAGTATCTACAATATATTGCACATTTTTCAATAGTTTCCACACTTGCAATCAAATCTTATATTTCATTTGATAATCTGATAGCAAGATCATGTGATTTTGGTCATAAATTGCTATATTATACCTACAAAATACCATAAATTTACTTCATATAATTTACAATAAAAATAGTTAGTCGCTTAAATACTTAAGCTACTAACTATAATTTGTTTTATACTTTTATAAATTAATCAAATAAAATTAAATCTTATCAATATATGACTTAAATCACTAATTTTATACTAAGTCAGATGGCAATGATTGTGTCCACTTAACTCCATCAACTACATCAATATATATATAATTGTCTACAACTCTTTGCGCGTCAGTCAATTCATCCAATTTTTTATATAGGACAGTCATCTGCTCTGCCGTAGTTTTTCCTGCGTTAATTCTAACAACCAATTTAGCACCTACATTTGTTTTAACATGCAAATAACCTTTACTACTATTTACTACTATTTCATCAGCAAACGCATATAGTCTTTCGTTAGTATTTCCATAAGTTTCTAATGCTAAAACCGTGTCCATGATTGCCTGTTTAAACATCAAATTTTCAGTGCTGATAAAAGAGCCTGCAAGCGTATCTACATTATCTATATTATCTATAGCTAATTCCTCACCTACAACGTTCACAATTTCTAGCTCGCCTACAGTGCTACTATCGACGACCTCGATAATTTTCATTTCACGATCAAGCAAAACGTGCTTTCCCGTATCGGATACTTTCATAGCAAGAATTGGCACTCTAACAACAATATTGATTCTAATTTTATTAGGTAAAAATCTCTCAATTTTAACAACCTTAGCAGTTGGATATTCTTTTTCAATTTTTGCGGTAGCGCCTTTTTCATCAACAGTAAAAATACTAGTACCACGCTCAATACCGCTCACGTTAAGTACGCCAGTCATATCTATAGTCTGGTTTACATCACCCGGAACTAAAACTTTAATGTCACTTACAGTGAAAATGATAGCACCAATAACTAGAGTTAGGACTATAACTGCAATACTTGAAAAAACAATAATTAGCCTTTTATTCATAACACCACCCTCAAAAGATAGTATCTAATCAGCTCTTACAATATCCGCACCAAGCGAAGCGTAAATGACATCCATTCCTTCATAACCTCTTTCTATATGAAAAATATCTGATACAATAGTAGTTTTATCCGCGTAAAGTCCCATAGAAACTAATGAAGCACCGCCTCTCAAATCCTCTGCAGAAACTTCCGCACCAGACAGTCTTGAGACGCCTTCAATAATAGCAGTCCTACCTTTCACGTCCACCTTTGCGCCCATTTTTCTAAACTCAGATATTTGTTTAAATCTAGTCTCAAAAATATTCTCAGTGATAATGCTAGTGCCATCGCAAACGGTAGCAAGTGCAGTCATTTGAGATTGCAAATCAGTCGGAAAACCGGGGTAATACATTGTATCAATCTTAGGGAGTCTTGGATGTCGCCCATTAGACCTTACGGTCATTATACCATTTTTCATATGTATATTGCAAGTAGTTTTGCACAATTTTGAGATAAGAGAGCGTAAATGTTCTGGAATAATGTTAGAAAACTCCACTTCACCACCACACATCACAGTACTTATGATATAACTACCTGCTGCAATCCTATCAGATACAGGAGTATATTCCGTACCGTGAAGTGATGCCACTCCCTCGACGACGATAACACTACTGCCCGCACCGCGAACTTTAGCGCCCATACTATTCAAAAAATCTTGCAGATCTACAATTTCCGGCTCTCTTGCAACATTGCGAATAACCGTTTTTCCTTTAACAAATATAGCAGCCATCATCAAGTTTTCTGTCGCACCTACTGATGGCAAATCAAGAATCAAATCAGCGGATTTAATATTACATGCATCGCAATATATATGACCCCCATCCTCAACAATATCAATACCTAAAGCTTTTAGACCATCAAGATGAATATCAATAGGACGAAGTCCAATTTCACAACCTCCAGGATATGCCATATCAGCTTTTCCCAACCTCGCGATAATAGAGCCTAATAAAAATATCGAAGATCTTAACTCTTGAGCCAAGTCATGCGACACAACGCCTCCGCTAACGCAGCTACTATCTATCGTAACATCGCTACCCTCAACTTTAATTTTGCAGCCCAAATCTTGCAAGATCTTGAGCATATTATCAACATCCCTAAGGTGCGGACATTTATGTATAACTACTTCACCTTTAGACAAAATGCAAGCAGCAAGAATTGGAAGAACAGCATTTTTAGCCGCAGGCACTTCCACTTGACCTACAAGACGTTTGCCACCATTTATTATGTATTTACTCATTATGTGTACTCCTAAATATGTTTTTTCAACCTATATAATACTATGGCAATTTCCAAATTAATGTGTATAACACAATTTTTACTTTTATACAATCAATAAATATCGATTTATAATTGTCATATTAATCATTATATAATGCCGCATAAATGACGTGTGGCTTCTATTTAATACTGCTATAATATCGCATTATTTTTTTCTAGCAATAAACTGCTTTAATTTAGTATAATTATTATCACTATTAATTAAATTTTTATGTGATTTATTCGTAATATTATATAGTGATTTAGATTGCGGCATAAGGTGCTTTCCTAGCGTCAATTCAGTGATACGCATTTTGCCGCTATTATCTGCAATTTTAATCAGCATTCCAACCGCAAAAAAGAACACTACAAGCGACGATCCTCCATTACTCACAAACGGAAGTGGCAGTCCTGTAGGCGGAATACTTCCCGTGACGACTGCAATATTTAGCAAAGTTTGAATTGTGATAATAGATACAATTCCAAGAGCTAATAAACTTTCAAAGCTACTTCTTGCTCTAAGTGCAATTTTAAGTCCTAGATATATTATGTAAGCATAAATGCACAAAACTAGAGTTGCACCAATAAAACCGAACTCCTCTCCAATTATAGAGAATATAAAGTCAGTTTCAGCAAATGGCAGAAATGAATATTTCTGTCTACTATTAAACAACCCAACACCGAACAAACCACCTGATGCTAGTGCGTAATAAGATTGAATCAGCTGAAATCCCTCATCACGAGGATTTGCCCAAGGATCAAGGAATGCTAAAATTCTTTTAATTCTGTATGGCTCCGAAAATATCAAAATTGGCACAGCAATCAAAATTGGAATTGCTAAAATCATCATATGCTTAAACTTCATACCGCCACCAATCAGCATAATCATTGATGCCATACCTACAAGCATTGTAATTGACATGTTTGGCTCAAGCATTATCAGTAAACACATGGAAAAAATCGCAACTAAACATATCGCAAGAGACTTTAATTTATCCGCAGGATGCTGAGACAAATACGCAGATAGAAAAATAATCAGTCCGAATTTAGAAATTTCCGACGGTTGAATAGTAAAAAAACCTAAATTCAGCCATCTTCTTGCGCCATATTTTTCAATCCCTAAAGCTGGTATAAAAATAACTGCGAGCAAAACTAGAGAACCAATCAATATTGGCCACCTAAGTTTAATATATTTTTCAGTATCAATACATGTTGCAAAAAACATAAAGACTAAAGCTACAACCATTGATAAGCTTTGCTTTTTAACATAGAAAAAAGCGTCACCCGTTTCTTTAAGTGCATTGTACGAACTTGCGCTATATTGCATTACTATTCCAAAAATAGATAAAAGTATTACAACTGCAACAAGTCTAATTTTTAATTGTTTACTCTCTAACACTGCAGCCCCCACTATTAGGACAACTGATTTTATCATTCGTCAATTGTCCTACAACTAGATTAAAGTATTGCCCTCTTTCGATGTAGTTTTTAAACACATCATAGCTAGAAGTTGCAGGCGAGAATAAAACATTTTCGCATTTTATTTTACTTGCACAATTGACAGCTTCACTAATATTTTCGCATTTAACAATTTTCAAATGACTATACGTACTAGCGTCAATAGCAACCTTATCACGATTAGCACCTTGCAGAATTATTGTATTTATATTATTTGACAAACTGCTAAACATTTGCGAGTAACATAACCCCTTATCATAACCACCCATTATCAACACAGTTTCGCCAGACATTGTTGAGCAAGCTTTTTTTGTAGAGTCAATATTAGTCGACTTAGAATCATTATAATATTTAACGTCATTATATGTACAAATATGCTCAACCCTAAATTCAGGCGGTTTAAAATCCTGCAAAACTTTTTTTATTACTGAATTTGGAATATTTAGTAATTTAGCAACAACAACCATAGCAAGAGCGTTACTGATATTATGATCACCTTTCATAGAGATATCGCATTTTTTACATACAGTGCAATTTTCAGCACCGTTAAAAAAATATACTTGTTCATTTAATATGTAAGCTCCTTTAACCTTTTCAGTTAAAGAATAAAAATAAACACACGCCTCTCCAGAGTCCGCAAGTCCTCTAACAATTTCATCATCATAATTAACAACCGCGTAGTCAGAATGTTTTTGAGCCGAAAATATTTTTGCCTTACTATCAATATAATTTTGCATTGTTTTATGATAATCAATATGATCAGGAGAAATATTTAAGCAAATCGCATACTTTGGTGCAAAAAGCTCGACAGCCGATAACTGAAAAGAACTCGCCTCAACGACCGCAACGCTACTTTTTGTCATTGTAGACAATTCCGAGCAAAACCCACATCCGATATTACCAACTGCATGAGCATCAATACCGCACTCATCTAGTAAAGCTTTTACAAGCAAGGTAGTTGTTGTTTTACCATTAGTGCCAGTAATCGAAATAGTATCACCACTAAAGTTTCTATATCCAAGTTCAAGCTCTGATATAACTTCTATATTTTTTTCGCAAGCAAGATTAATCAAATAATTATTAGTCATTATCGAGGGACTTGCAACAACAAGCTTAACATCCTTTAGAATATCAGATGGTCTTTTCCCGCGAACATCTTCAACTTCATCAGCAAAATCAATATCCATATTATCATCATATACAG
This sequence comes from uncultured Clostridia bacterium, assembly GCA_947037025.1. Taxonomy (GTDB): domain Bacteria; phylum Bacillota; class Clostridia; order Christensenellales; family UBA3700; genus MGBC100798. The sequence goes on from CAMQSU010000039.1 coordinate 9,852, forward strand.
CAACATACTT
>CAMQSU010000040.1 GCA_947037025.1 uncultured Clostridia bacterium
TATATATACACTAAATAATAAAAGCCAAGTACTCCTTGATTTGGTTGCTAATATAGGGTCAGACTTGGTAAAGAAGGATTTTTTAAATTCAATTAAAGATAGTGTTGCATTTATAAAAACTGGTGATACATATAAAGTAAGTAACGAAAGAGTAGGTTCATCGGATGCTGAAATAGAAATTATTATTTCTTTTTCTAATATTGTTCATGTAATATCTGATGAAGTGTTGGCGGAGGCAAGAAGCTATAATATGTTTTTTGATTTTACTAGTCAGAATAGTATAGCTTTAGCCAAGTCACCGATAGAAATGCAACTTTACAATAACCTAAGCAGGGCCGGAAAAATCAGTTTTGGCATTTCAGAATCTGGTGCTTATGATGAAGTGATAGAGTACCAGAGCGAAGGTGGATCGGCAAATTATTTATTTAGTGACAGTAAGCATCCTGGAAACATAGCGCAAACGATTTCAAATAGTGGTTTCATTAGCGCAAGTAAGTTTGAAACTAGCCAGACGCTAAGAGAAATTGCACTAGCAGAGGTTCTTAAGAACGCATATTTATTCCCAGGGTATCACGAGTATTTAATTCCGCCTGTTGATGCCTATCAAGACGTGTTTAAATTTGATGTAGAAAAATTAAAAGCTGAAAAGACTGGCCCTGAATATGCCGAGCTTATTGCAATAGCGGAAGATATTAGTATAAAAACACATACATTTTATTACCGTACAAGTGTATATGTTTCGCAGAAATTGGTTGCCGAAGTACATTATAACAGGCAAGTTTATCCTATTAAAGTTGCAGCAGATCATGAAGCAGCAGCAACTGAGTATTATTCAACTATCACTACAAAAGTAGTAGCTAAGGTAGATAGGCGTAATACAATATTTGATATTGCTGCATAATTGACAATCAAAGTATTGTAATATGTTAATATAGACAATACAACATTCAAAAGCACTGCTTTCCGCAAATAGGAATGCAGTGTTTTTTATGTCTACTAAGTTTTTTATTAATCTACCTTTCAAATTTTACTATTATTAAATTATCATTTGAAATATCATGCAAAATCATTAATATGTATATATTATATATATAAATATATAAAATAAAAGTAAATATATATTGCAAAATAATCAATAATATGCTAAAATAAGAAGATATACTAAAAAAGTAATATGCGGTAATCATGAATAGGAGAAATAGCAACATGGCAAAAGATATAAAAAAGACGGAGAGCATGGCAAACATAGGCTTTGAGGAAAAGATTTGGCAGGCGGCGTGTATACTAAGAGGCAATCTTGATGCGAGCGAATACAAGCAAGTAGTGCTAGGACTAATTTTTCTAAAGTACATTAGCGATAAGTTTGAGACAAAATATAACGCACTAGTAGAAGAGGGCGAAGGCTTTGCAGAAGATAGAGATGAGTATACAGCGGAAAACATATTTTTTGTACCAGAGTCAGCAAGGTGGGCAGCAATCGCAAGCAAGGCGCACACGGAAGGCATCGGCATGGCAATAGATAACGCAATGCAAGAGATAGAGCGAGAGAACCCAAAACTAAAGGGCATACTACCGCAAGGCTTTGCCCGTCCGGAGCTTGATAAGCGCAGACTAGGCGAGGTAGTAGATATATTTACAAATATCGCAATGGTCGATCACTCAAACTCACGGGATATATTAGGTCGAACATATGAGTATTGCCTTAGCAAATTTGCGGAGCAAGAGGGCAAGCTAGCGGGCGAGTTCTACACACCATCATGCATAGTGAAGACAATAATAGAGGTATTAGAGCCATACAAAGGCAGAGTGTACGATCCAGCATGTGGAAGTGGCGGAATGTTTGTACAGAGTGCAAAGTTTATATCTAATCATCAAGGCAATATCAATGACTTGTCAGTGTACGGTCAAGACTCTAACCCTACCACGTGGAAGCTAGCAATGATGAATCTAGCAATCCGCGGCATAGAGGCAAACCTTGGCACATACAATGCGGATACTTTTCATGAAGACTGCCATCCTAATCTAAAGGCAGACTATATCATGGCAAATCCACCATTCAATATAAGCAACTACGGCGTGGACAAGCTAGCTAATGATGTTAGATGGAAGTTTGGAGTGCCGCCAAATAGCAATGCCAACTTCGCTTGGCTGCAACACATGATACATCACTTAGCCCCTAACGGCAAGATAGGAATGGTTCTAGCAAATGGCTCACTATCAAGCCAGAGCAGCGGCGAGGGAATAATCAGACAAAATATCATAAATGCGGACTTAGTAGATTGCATTATCGCAATGCCATCGCAGTTATTCTACACTACCGGCATACCAGTATCGTTATGGTTTATAAGCCGCGACAAAAAGCAAAAAGGCAAGACATTATTTATAGATGCAAGAAACAAAGGCAGTATGATAACGCGGAAACTCCGCGAGCTAACGGCTGAAGATATAACGGAAATCGCAAGTAAATACAAAGCGTATGAGCGAGGGGAAAATGTAGAGGAGAAAGGCTTTACGGCAGTAGTGGAGACTTGCGAGATAGCAAAGCAAGACTACATCCTAACGCCAGGCAGATATGTAGGAGTAGAGGACGCAGTCGATGACGGGGAACTGTTTGAAGACAAAATGAGTAGACTTACAGCGGAGCTTGCGGAAATGTTCGCAAAATCAAACAGCTTGCAAACAGATATTAAAGATAACCTAAGTAAACTTGGGTTTGATATGTGAGGGCGGTTATGAGAGATAATTGGAAAAATGAAAAGATAGTTGATGTTTTAGATTTAATTATTGACAATAGAGGAAAAACACCGCAAAAGTCTGAAATAGGCATTAAAACACTAAGTGCGAAATCTGTTAAAATGGGATTTATAGATTATAGTCAAGCATATTGTATTTCTAGTCAAACGTTCGGAAAATTTATGGTGAGAGGTATTCCCAAAAAAGGTGACATTTTATTGACAACTGAAGCCCCGCTTGGATGTGTTGCAAGATTGAATAGGGATAATATAGCAACTGCACAAAGATTACTCACTTTAAGAGGCAAACTCGATATACTTGACAATGATTATCTTATGTATTATTTAATGTCGAGTATTGGGCAGCATGAGCTATTATCTAGGGCAAGTGGTTCAGTCGTAATTGGAATTAAACAGTCGGAATTTAGAAAAATTAATATTACTTTACCACCAATAGCGGAGCAAAAGAAGATAGCGAAGATATTATCGGATATTGATGATAAGATAGAGTGCAATAATGCTATAAGCAAGAATTTAGAGGAAATGGCAAGCGCACTTTATAAAAATTGGTTTGTTGACTTTGAATTTCCGGACTCCGACGGCAAGCCTTACAAGTCTAGCGGTGGCAAGTTTATAGACTCCGAACGCGGCAGTATTCCTCTAGGTTGGAGTGCTGGAAAAGTGGAAAGTATAGTAAAGCATACTATATCAGGCGATTGGGGTAAAGAAGAAATGTCTGGCAATATAAATACGGAAGTATATTGTATGAGAGGTGCAGATATTCCAGAGGTTATTAAAGGTAATTTAGGTAAAATGCCAAAAAGATTTATACTAGAGAAAAATTATAACGCAAAGAAACTAACTAATGGTAATCTAGTTGTTGAAATATCGGGTGGAAGTCCTACTCAATCAACTGGTAGAATTGCTATGGTAACTGAGCATTTGTTAGTGCGATATGATAAACCTATTGTATGTACTAATTTTTGCAGGGCATTGAGTGTAAACGAAAATCATTCTCATTTTTTATATTACGCATGGAAAAAACTATATAATGAAAATATAATGTTTGGATATGAGAACGGAACTACAGGTATTAAAAATTTTGATATCAATGGTTTTTTGGAAAATGAGAGAATTGTATTGCCAAAAATAGATGTTTTAATTCGGTTTGATGAACAGTGCGAACAAGTGCAAAAATTAGTTTTTGAAAATGGAACAGAAAACCAACGCCTTGCAGAGCTTAGGGATAGTTTATTGCCTAGGCTTATGAGTGGCGAGTTAGATGTTAGTAATATTGAGTTAGATATTTAATTAGGGGGATAATATGGCAGTAGCAAAAAAAGATAAGTTACCTATACCTATTGATAAAATGGATTATGACAAAATAGATATAATGAATAGGTCGGAGTGGGTTAATAAAGTCTATAATTTAATCGAGAGTTTGCCTTTAGATAATAGAGGTGCTAGCTTTGCTATTGACGGAAAGTGGGGAAGTGGTAAAACTTTCGTATTAAATATGCTTACTGAAAAACTCGAGAGTGAAGTTGTAGATACAGAAAAAGCAAAAAGTAAAAAAACGGATAGAAAGTATTTAGTTTTTAATTATAATGCGTGGGAAAATGATTATTATGATGAGCCGCTTTTGTCAATAATTTCTGTTATGATAGATGAACTTAATGCAATAGGTAACGAAAAAAGAAAAGCTAAAGATATTGCAAAAACTTGTATTGATGAAGTTGCCGCAATATTAACCTGCCTTATAAAAGAAGTTAGCAAAGAATTATTGAATGATGGAATACTAACGGTTGCCAAACAAGTTAAAGATAGCATAATTAATATGATTGGAAAAAAGAAATTTAGTAATGATTTCGATACTAATATTGATTTTAAGTTTGCGATTAATGTTGTCAAATCAGCAATAGAAAAACTAACGGAGCAATTCACTATTGTATTTATAGTAGATGAGCTTGATAGATGTATGCCAGAGTATGCTATTAAAGTTATGGAGAGGACGCACCACATATTCAACAAGGAAAAGAAAACAATACAAATATTAAGTGTTGATAAATCACAGCTAGATGAATCAGTAAAGAAAATATTCGGTGCAGAGGTTGCACTAGAAGAATATTTTGATAAGTTTATAACTTTCACTGTATATTTGCCGGATGATGTTATGACTGATAAGTTCACTGTTAAGTTTAATGATATAATTAAAAGTAATTATATCATACCTGATAAGTTCATAGGTGTTAATTTTGCTGAAATAATAAATCCAGTTTTAGAGCATTTAAATATTCGGAAAAGAATACAAGTGCTTGATAAAATTGTTTTAATACATAGATATGCTATAAAAGAAAGATCTTGTATTTCAGTATTTATTTATGAAGTATTGTATTATTTAAAAATGATTACTTCTGGGCAAACAGAAGATAGGCAAAATGAAAGTGGGTTACATAACTATATTTGTGGTGTAATTTCTCTGATTTATGGGGCTGAAGAAAGTCGGGGACAATCCTCACATGATTCCTATATCTTTTATGACAATGAAGAAAATGATAGAACACATAGCGATTGTAAGTATGTATTTAATAGCTATCATACACAAGCTGAAGGGTTAGATGGATTTAAGAATATTATATTTTATTACTTTAATTACAATAAGTTTAACTTAGAAAAAGAAAAATATGAAAAATGGACTTTAGAGGAAGCAAGAAATATTATTAATAATGTTCCGACAAAAGTATCATATAAGGCAAACACAGAAGGACTTGAGGAATATTATGCACATTGTCTATTATTCAATGAAGCATGTAATCTAATAAACTAAACCAACCCAAAACCAAAAACCAACAACTAAGGAGTAAATATATATGTTTGATGAGACTAGTTATGAAAATTCGATAATGACGCTTTTAGGTAGGCTGGGGTATGATTGCGAGAATGGTTACACTATCGCAAGGGATTACCATGACCCGTTATACTCTAGCGTGCTTGCGACTAGCCTTGCTAGGATAAATCCTACTTTGCCGTCTTCTGCAATCACGGAGGCGATTAGAAAACTTCGTAATTTTGATATCGGCTCAATTATTCAAAAGAATATTGCGTTTACATATTACATGCAAAATGGAATTACTGTTGAGAGTATTGAGAGCGGCAAGCGAAAGTCTAGTATTGTTAAGCTGATTGATTTTGACAATCCGACTATTAATGATTTTAGAGCAGTTAATCAATACACTATAATAGAGCGAAGCGAGAAACGCCCAGATATTATTATATTTGTTAATGGTATGCCGCTAGTTTTAATAGAGCTAAAGAGTCCATCAAGGCAGGAAACTGATGTAAGTGAGGGATACAGGCAAATCCGCAATTACATGCATGAGATACCAAGCGTATTCAATTATAATGCAATGTGCGTTATATCTGATCAAGCAGTAAGCAAGGTAGGCACAATCACATCGGATGAGTCTAGATACATGGAGTGGAAGACTACTGACGGAAGTTATGAGAGCACGGAGTATGCGGATTTTATAACCTTTTTTACTGGGTTATTTGACAGAGAGAGATTTATTGATATTCTGCATAATTTTGTATGCTACAACATGGATGGCGAGCATACCTTTAAAGTACTTGCAGGGTATCACCAATACTATGCGGTAAAAAAGGCAATAGAGCGCGCGGATGAGGCAAGCAAGACTGACGGCAAGGGTGGAGTTTTTTGGCATACTACTGGTAGTGGCAAGTCGCTATCAATGGTATTTTATGCGCAGATGTTGCAGCGTAGGCTTGATAGTCCTACAATTGTTGTAGTAACTGATAGAAACGACTTAGATAGTCAGCTATTCGGACAATTTGCAAGGTGTAGCAGTTATCTAAGACAGCAGCCACAGCAAGCTGATAGTAGAGAGCATTTGATAGAGCTATTAGACAAGAGGCAGGCTAACGGCATTATATTTACTACAATGCAAAAGTTTATTGATGGCGAGCAATCGTTATCTACTCGCCGTAACATTATAGTGATTGCGGATGAGGCACATCGTGGACAGTACGGCTTAGAGGAAAAGATTAAGGAGAATGGCACTATTGTAGTGGGAACGGCTAGGATAATCCGTAAAGCATTACCTAATGCTACATATGTAGGGTTTACTGGCACACCTATCAGCAGCAAGGACAGAAGCACTCAGGAAGTTTTCGGCGATTACATTGACATTTACGATATGACTCAAGCAGTAGAGGACGGCGCTACAAGACCGGTCTATTATGAAAGCCGCGTAATTAAGCTTAATTTAGATCAAGATACTCTAGCGCTTATTGATGCGGAGTATGACCTTATGAGCAGTGTTGCGGATGAGGTTGCGATAGAGCGTAGCAAAAAGAAGCTTGGCAGAATGGATAGTGTGCTTGGTGCTGATAGTACTCTTGACTCGCTAGTGATAGATATACTTGCGCATTACGAAGATTCTCGTGAGAGTGAGCTTACTGGTAAAGCTATGATTGTTGCATACTCTAGGGAGATTGCTATCAAGATATATTATAAGCTATTACAGCTTAGACCTAGCTGGGGGGAGAAGATTGCTGTTGTTATGACATCTGGCAATAATGACCCAGAGGATTGGCGCGCGGTTATCGGCAATAAGACACATAAAGTAGATATGGCAAACAAGTTCAAGGACAATGACAGTCCGCTTAAAATTGCGATAGTGGTTGATATGTGGCTTACTGGCTTTGATGTGCCTAGTCTTGCTACAATGTATGTGTACAAGCCTATGAGCGGTCATAACCTTATGCAGGCTATAGCTAGAGTTAACAGAGTGTATAAGGACAAGGAAGGCGGACTTGTTGTTGATTATGTAGGTATTGCGGGAGCGCTTAAGACTGCTATGAACGACTTCACTCATCGTGATAAGGCTAAGTTCGGAGATAACGACATAGCTAAAGTTGCTTATCCTAAGTTTAAGGAGAAGCTGGAAGTGTGCGGCGGCATGTTGCACGGCTTTGATTATAGCGACCTTATGACATGCGATGTATTAGGTAGGTCTAGTCTAATTTCTGGTGCAACTAATTTCTTGCTTGCGGTAGATAAAGAAACTTTGCGTGAGGACTTTATGAAAGAGTCACTTATGCTAAAGCAGTCTTTATCACTTTGTAAGAGTTTAGCTAATGATAGCGAGCGAATGACAGCAGCACTCTTTGAGACGGTCAGGACTATATTGGTAAGGTATTTTTGCGGCGGCGGACAGGAAAAATTATCATTTAATGACATTAACACGCATATTAACGAGCTACTAAAAGCTAGTATTAAAAGTGATGGTGTTATTAATCTATTCTCTGATATAAAGGCGGGGATATCTCTGTTTGATAGCGGATTTTTAGAGGATATATCTCGCATGAAAGAAAAGAATCTTGCACTAGAGATATTAAGAAAATTGCTAGCAGAGCAAGTGACATTGTACAGGCGAACTAATCTAGTTAAGTCAGAAAAGTTTTCGGAAATGATTAACAGGATTATGAAAAGCTATATTAATGGACTTATCACTAATGAGGAAGTTATTACCGAGCTTATCAAAATGGCGGAGGATATCAGAGCTGCTGATTTTGAGGGCGAGAGTTTGGGTCTTAGTACTGATGAGCTTGCATTTTATGATGCGATAACAAAGCCGGAAAATGTAAAGGATTTTTTTGATAATGAGCAGTTAGTGGCTATCGCAAAGGAGCTTACTGATGCACTTAGACGCAACAAAACCGTTGACTGGAACAAAAAAGAATCAGCACGAGCGCAAATGCGTATCATGATTAAAAGGCTGCTGAAAAAGTATAAGTATCCGCCAGAAGACATGGCTGCCGCACTAGAAATCGTTATGGGTCAGTGCGAAATGTGGGCGGAAAACATTGAGTAATATTATTATAATAAATCTACATGGCTTTTGTTTGTTAACTAATATATAGGTTGATTTTACATAATCTTAATTGTAATTATATATATATCATGGTATAATAATATAAAAGCAAACTAAATAAAGAAGTGTATTTATATACATATTAAAGGATGGATGATGATTAAATCTAAAACTATAAGAATATTGACAATGACAATTTTGATTGCATTAATTTGTTGCACAGCTCTTATTGGATGTACAGTAAAATTAGGCTCTTTCAACATTTCATTTTATGATGGAGATACGGAGTATATTAGTATAAAAGCAACAGAGTTGTCAATTGTAGAGTTGCCAGCAGAGCCGACTAAATTAGGTCATCAATTTGATGGCTGGTACTTTGATAAAGATGTTTGGGCAGATGAATTTACTGCTAATGATTTTTTAAAATCTCGCGAGCCAGGCGATAAAAAAGTTTATGCTAAGTGGCTAGCAACTTCGCATACACTATCTTTTGAGAGTGATAACGGAAGTGTAATAGCTGACAAAGTAGTAATATTTGGTGAACATTATAAACTTGATGTCCTAACTAAAGATCTTTATACGTTCCTAGGCTGGATGAATGCGGATAATGAGTTATTAACTGATGCAGCTGGAGCAAGTATAGCTGTGTGGTCAGGAGGAAAGAATCAAACACTTACTGCTAAATGGCTAGGAGGCTCATATACAGTAGCTTTTGAGAGTGATAATGGAAGTGTAGTTGCTGACAAAGAAGTAATATTAGGTGCTCATTATAATCTTGATGTCCCAACTAAAGCTAATTATGCGTTCCTTGGTTGGATGAATGCGGATAATGAGTTATTAACTGATGGAACTGGAGCAAGTAAAGTGGTGTGGGCAGAACCAAGCAACCAAACACTTACTGCTAAGTGGCTAGGAGACTCATATACAGTAGCTTTTGAGAGTGATAATGGAAGTGTAGTTGCTGACAAAGAA
>CAMQSU010000041.1 GCA_947037025.1 uncultured Clostridia bacterium
GTATATACGATCTTATTGAATCAGATTTTATAGTAAATATCAGCAAAAACAATACTGAATTATATGTTCTTTCCGCTAATGGTAAGGAATGCTTGAAAATTTTCTTTACTAAAATTCCGCTCTCTCTTAGAGATGATATAAAGGCACATATCAGAGAACATTGTCAGCATTATCGCAGACGTCAAGACTATTTTAGCAATTACTATAAAAATGATGACGGATCATATACAGTAATCCTTAGAATCAACACTCCTTCACAACCACTTATGGAGCTGAAACTGTCAGTTCAGTCTTCTAGCACCGCAAAGTGGATTAATAAAATGTGGATTGAGAAAGCTCCTACTGTTTATGAATTGATACATGCTAACCTATTAGAGTAATTTACTTTAATTTAACAGTACCGGAGGAATATTATGCAATCATACAAAACAAAAGGCGTATGTGCAAAAACAATTAATTTTGAAGTCGAAGGAAATATACTTACAAAACTTGAGTTCATAGGCGGCTGCGCAGGTAATACTACTGGCGTTGCTAAACTTGCAGTAGGTAGACCGGTTGACGAGATTATATCGTTGACTAAGGGAACTTTTTGCCGTGGTGGCACTAGTTGCCCTGATCAACTTTCTATTGCTCTTACAGAGTACATGAATACAAAATAATTGCATATCCTTATTAGCAATTGAATTAATATATAAAAGCATGCAGTCAATATTGACTGCATGCTTTTTTTAGTATATTATTAATTTCACTGCAGATAACTCACCTTGCAATAATTATAGAAAAAACTAGTTGTTATTGACTATACTTTCTATTTTTCCATCTTTCATCGATACAATTACATCACCAAATTTAGCATGGTCAGGATTGTGAGTTACCATTATTACAGTTTTACCACTCTCTGCAATTTCTTTCAATATTTTCATTACCTCTAATCCATTTTTAGAATCTAGATTACCGGTTGGTTCGTCAGCTAAAATTATTTCAGGATTATGAACAAGCGCCCTTGCTATTGCAACTCTTTGCTTTTGTCCGCCTGATAAGTTGTTTGACTTAACACTTGCCTTATCTTCAATACCTAGCATTTCAAGAACTTCTAGTCCTCGCTTTTCTCTTATAACTTTACGCACATTAGAGATCATAAGCGGCAAGCAGACATTATCAATAACGGTGTACGCTGGCTCTAAATGGAATGCTTGAAATATGAATCCAATATGCTTATTTCTGTACTCGGCTAAATGGTCTCTTGACATTTTTGTTATATCTTTGTCATCAATAATAATTGTGCCTTTAGTAACATTATCAATCGCACCAACTAGATTCATTAAAGTAGATTTGCCGCAACCAGACTGTCCAATTATAACAGTAAATTTACCTTGCATGATATCAATACTTACATCATCTAATGCTAGTACGCTACTTGCTGATTTGCCATATTCTTTTGTTACATCTTTTAATCTTATCACTATACAAACCTCCTTTTAATTATATTATCATTTTATTCTTAAGTTACTATATATTATCATATATAAGCGATTATGTCAATGCAAATATGTAATTAATAATTGCAAAAATAATTAAAATAGAGACTGCCATCAGGCAGTCTCTATTTTTATAATATGTTTTATTATATTTTTTATTTGTTTACTATAATACTATTCTGTTCGCAGTGCCGTTACCGGATCTTTCTTTGCCGCAATACTTGATGGAATTATGCCCGCAAGGAATGTCAGTGTGACACTAATTGCAACTAGTATTAATGCAACTAGTGGATGCAATACAGAAATATTAGTAGATATTACACCATCGGAGACTGCCTTTACTATTAGGTTTATAGGTATGGACAGAAGGTAAGATATAATTACTCCTAAAGTGCCGGCGGAGAAACCTATAATCGCTGTTTCCGCATTGAACACTCGACCAATATCCACTTTTCTTGCACCGATAGATCGCAAAATTCCGATTTCTTTTGTTCGCTCTACTACTGATACATACGTTATAATTCCTATCATAATAGATGATACGACTAGCGATACTGATGCAAATGCAACTAATACTATAGATATTATATCAACTACTTCACCCATCATTTCTGTCATTATCGATGATGGGTCATTATATAGCAAGTAGTCAATTTTATCAAGCCCCGATTCTGCATTATAAGCATCTAAATATGCCTTTAAGTCATCTTTACCGTCAAACGAGACTGGATATATCACAACATCCTTTGGCACATAACTTATACCTAAATTTTGCATTGTCATGTTATATTTATCAATATTATCAATACCAATAAGACTTGAAATATCAGTACCTGACAGCATAGGGATAGTTATTTTCATGTCCGATATTTTAACTTTATTTCCTTTACTGTCTGCTATAACATTATATACTTTATCAGCTGCTTGAGCTATTCCTATTTCTGATTTCATATTTTCGCCAATAGCATATTGTGTCAACTCAGGGTGATATAAGATACCCTCTTGATAAAGTTTAACTGACGCTTCTTCTTTAATCCTGATAACCCCAGTAACCTTAAGCTTGGTGCCGGCATTATACATTGAAGCATTGTAATTTTCATTTAGACCATATAATTCATTAGATCCCTTAGCATACCAGTCATCATGACCTATCATACTAAACTCTTTACCGATTATTTCACTAAAAGCAAAACTCCCATTAAATCCAAGATTGAAACTTTTTAACAATGATTCACTAATTTCGTTATATTCATTTACAAGCAATACAATTTCATTTTTATTTTCTGGATAAGTTCCTTCTAGTACGTCATATTGACTAGTCATAAACTCTTTATTTGCTAGTTCATTAAATAAACTCGACGAGCCATACATAAGCTCTGTCATTTCATTATCAGTCTGTATTACTGGTTTATATTCTTCACTTCCAGCACTCACACTCTTAGTAAGCAAATTTAGATCCATAGCATACTTATAACTTATTTCAGCATAATATTCTGCTGGCATATCTTTTAAATATTCTAAGTAATCCGGAGAAATTCTATTGTAATGGAATACTTGTTTAATCATCTCAGTGATTGCTGTTTTTTCATCTTCAGGTATAGTCACCTCTCCACCATCAGGGAATTTGTCTTTATCATCTGTTGTAAATTGAGGCGGCGTCATCATTGCTTCCATATCCATGTGTTGTTGCATAATAGAAATCGGGTATTGTCCTAGCATATTTGTCTGCATATCTAGCATGTATATGTCAAACCCGTTAGATATTGACATTACTAGCGCTATTCCTACTATACCAATTGATCCTGCAAATGCTGTTAGGAAAGTTCTTCCCTTTTTTGTAAATAAATTCTTAAGCGACAGCCTAAAAGATGTGCCTATACTCATAGACGTTTTGCTTATGCTTGCTTTCTGCTTTTTAATCTGCAGTTTTTTATGTTTTGCCAAGACTTTTTTGCTCTCTACCTCAGTCAAACCCTCAACATCTGGCTCAGGTTCAGCAACATAAATCATGTTATTAGCTAATGTTTCTTCTAGAGTTGGTAAATATTCAGCACTGTCACTTGTAATCTCTCCATCTACCATTTTTATGATTCTACTTGTATATTCTTCCGCTAAATCCTCATTATGTGTAACCATAACTACTAGTCTAGTTTTAGATATTTCTCTTAATAATTCTATAATTTGAACGCTGTTTTTGCTATCTAATGCACCAGTAGGCTCATCAGCTAATATAATTTCCGGATCATTAACGATAGCCCTTGCAATAGCAACTCTTTGCATTTGTCCGCCTGACATTTGATTAGGTTTCTTTTTAAGCATACCGCCTAAACCAACATCTTCTAATGCAGCTGTCGCACGTCTTTTTCGCTCTTGTATAGATACTCCTGAAAGTGCAAGTGCTAACTCTACATTTTCAAGTATAGTTTGATGTGAAATTAGATTGTAATTTTGAAATATGAAACCTACACAATTATTGCGATAAGCATCCCATTCAAAAGGCTTGAATAATTGCGTAGATTTACCGTCAATCATTAAATCGCCAGATGTATATCTATCTAGTCCGCCCAATATGTTAAGCATAGTAGTTTTACCACATCCTGATGGACCTAGTATTGCCACAAATTCGCTTTTTCGGAATGCAAGACTGACACCTTTCAGTGCCTCTACTGCGCTTTCGCCTTCCCCATATGTTTTTCTAATATCTTTTAATTGTAACATGCAATCATCGCCCCTTTTTACTACCTACATCAAATTAATTCTTTAATCAAATATTGTACTTTTTACTAAAATCAATGTTGTTTTAATATTATAACATATATTTGCTAAATAATCTAGATATACGCTAGAAATATATCAATTATACATAAAAAATAGCCAATATTTATCAAAATTTGCAATATATAACTTTTATCTTAAATATTCATGACTGAAAACTTATTATTGTTTATGAATCTAACAAATATAATTATATTATGTTATATATCTTCCTAAATTAGTATAAATTTATATACCGATTGTTTTATTAATGCAAAAGCTTCCTCAAAGGCTTTGATACCAAATGAGGAAGTTTTGTATATTATTGAAGATGCAAAAGCTATATTAATAGATGGATATATAACTAATAATTCATAAATTGATATTTATACATTTTTACTTGATAGTCCATATTTTAACATATTGATACATGTATAAAATTTTAATTAGTTAATAAGTCCTTTTACTAATTATCAGTCCAAAATATTGCCATCTGTACTTATCACAACTACTTGCCATGGTATCATTTTACCGCTATTACTTAGTGCATTTTTAACTGCTGTTTCCAATCCACCGCAACAAGGAACTTCCATACGAACAATAGTCACTGATTTAATATTGTTTTGTTTTATTATATCAGTAAGCTTGTCAGTATAATCACCTTGGTCTAGCTTAGGACAGCCAATGATTGTAATTTTGTTTTTCATAAATTTATTATGAAAATCGCCATATGCAAAAGCACTACAATCAGCAGCAACTAATAGATTAGCATTTTCAAAATATGGTGCTGATACTGGCACAAGCTTGATTTGTACTGGCCACTGATTTAGCTGTGATTGCTGTATAACTGTAGATTGATTTGCAGCATTTGCCTTTGATGAACATGCGTTATTACTGCTTTCTCTTACTATTTTTTTTGCAAGAGTCCCTGGACAACCACACGGCAAATTTGCAGGTGTGCTTGCAGGCTTACTCTCCGTTACATGTGAAACATTTTGCTCTGTACTATCCTGAAAACTAATTGCCCCAACTGGACAAACAGGTAAACAATTACCTAATCCATCACAATAATCTTCACGCACTACCTTTGCCTTTCCATTAACCATTTCTATAGCAGACTGCTGACATGCCTTAGCACAAAGTCCGCATCCAATGCACTTTTCATCTTCAATTACAATAATTTTTTTATTCATTGTTATTCCTCCATTGATTTATTACTGTAATTGTAGTATAATAATAATAAAAAAGCTGTTGTGAATACAACGAAATGAGGATTTATGAAAAAAATATTTGATATTATTAAGACTAATCAACTTTTTGATGGGATAAACATTGATGATTATAGCGCGATGTCTGATTGTTTAGGTGCAAAAATAAAAACATACTTGAAAAATGATATAATAATACTCTCTGGCGATCGTATTGACAATGTAGGTATTGTTACTCGCGGTAGTGTCAGAATATTTAAGGAAGATTGGGGCGGCAACCAAACTATTTTAGCAGACATACCTACAAGCGGAATATTTGGAGAAGTGTTTGCTTGTGCCGGCATCAAGGTAAGTCCTGTTACAGTTTCCGCTTGTAGCGACTGCGAAATTCTTTACTTGGACTTTGATAAAGTATCTAAGCCTTGCTGCAAGTCTTGCTCATTTCATTTATCACTAATTGAAAATATGCTCAAGATTATTGCAAGAAAAAATTTGATGCTTAATCAGAAAATAGAGATTTTATCAAAACGAACATTGAGAGAAAAGTTGCTTTGCTACTTCGATTATCAAAGGAACAATTCAGCTAAATTTACTATCTCTTTCAATAGAGAACAGCTTGCCAGTTATCTATGTGCAAATAGGAGCGTAGTTTCTGCAGAACTATCTAAAATGCAAGATGACGGACTAATACTATACTCAAAAAACACCTTTGAAATATTATAAAATTTAAATTTAATTAGTTATATATATATAACTTTTCTATACAGCTACAAAGCACAACTTCACTATGCCACATAGCACAATAAACAGCAGTATTTATCATTATCAACTTGCAATAATTCAATTATATTGATATGAATATATATTATAATTTAGAGTAGAAAAAAACACCAAAACATTATGTTTCGGTGTTTTTTAATATGTTACTTATTATTTTTTAATATCTCTGACATGCTTTTCATGTCATCTTTCATATTGTGATAAAAACTTTTATATAGTTTAAAATACTCGTTATATTGTTTGTGATTATCTGCATTTGGCATTATCTTTTTGTCTAGAACTTGCCATTTTTTTACATCTTCAAAAGTTAAAAGTCCAGTACCAATACCAGCTAGCATAACATCACCAATATTAGCTTCAACATCCTGCAATGGGCAAACTATTGGATAGCCTGTGACATCAGCAAAGATTTGTCTCCAAAGCTTAGATTTTGTCACGCCGCCAGCAAGTAAGATTGACTCACCTATATTTTCATTCATTGCGTTCATTGCATCTCTTAAAGAATATGCAACCGCCTCTAAAAACGCTCTGTATATGTGCGCTTTAGTATGCCTTAATGACAATCCTATAATAGTTCCTTTTGCGTCAGTATCCCAAATTGGACTTCTCTCGCCCATGAAATATGGTAGGACTATTAGTCCGTCACTTCCTGCTGGAAGTTTTTCCGCAAGCTTATCTAACACATAATATGCTGATGGTCCACCATCTTTTTCAAGCTCAACTTCTAAGTCGCATAAAGTATTTCTGAACCACTTTATTATAGCGCCTGCAGTTGCTCCGCCTGCAAAATAATATGATAGTTTTTTAGCATTATATAAATACGGCCATACTATTAAGCCTTTGCCTTTTATCGGTTTATCAGATATGAGTGCGGCACACATTGATGTACCAATTGCTGCAGCAAATATCCCTGGCTCAAAAACGCCTAATCCTATATTAGCAGCACCGCAATCAATTCCGCTTGCTATAACTGGAGTGTTCTCTATTAGTCCTAGCTCCGCAGCAATTTGCTTTGTTAAGCCTCCAACAATATCAGTTGACTCGACAATTCGCTCTGGCATCATGTCTAGAGGAATCCCCATCTCTTTCATAAGAGTTTCCGACCATGTGCGTGTGTTCATGTCAAAAATTCCACCTATGTTTCCTGCTGATGAATAATCTATCGCTATTTCATTTGTGAACTTATATATTACATAGTCATTTGGTGGCAAGAAAAGTTTAGTCTTGTTCCAGTTTTCTGGCTCATTGTTTTTATACCATAATATCTTTGTATATCCATAATATGGATCCGCTCCATTATGTGTAATTTCTAAAAGTTTTTCCTCGCCGATATTATTAAGCACCCATTCAGTCTCTTTATCAGCGCGTCTATCCATCCAAATCATGCAAGGTCTAATAGGTGTCATATCTTTATCAAGCGGTATTCCAGACCCACCATATAACCCACTAATTGCAATACCTTTAATATCTGCCGCATCAAGTTTACTTGCGGCTACTGCGTTTTTAATTGAAGTTTTTGCCGCTTGCAACCACACTTCAGGCCATTGCTCTGCCCAAAGGGGTTTTTCTGTGATAATGTCATACTCTTGCAAATCTTGAGCAATTAACTTACCATTTGTGTCCATAATAATTGTTTTAGTACCAGAAGTACCAATATCTGTACCTATTAAATATTTCATACTTTCACCCTCTTATTCGTTTTTTAATCATTACATAATTTAATTGCATAATGTGATTATATAATATCATGCTTTGTATATTTTTGCAAGTGCTTTTTGTTTTTTTCTAAATTTATTTACTCTCTAAATTTTAACCTATATTTAGAATGCATCATCGCTGCAATATTTTTTTTACTATGCTACTAATTCACACTAATTTGTGATATACACTATCATACCAATATGATATTTTTATTAAAGAGAAAGCTCGCTCCCAGTTTTAATTATCAATATATTATTCGATATACAAGGATTATATAGTATCTTAACTTTTAATATTGCAGCTATTTATTCTTAATATATTTTGTCTTATGCATACACATACTGCAAAAATATCACACAGAAAAATCTATGTGATATTCACTAACAATATAATATAAATTGCATTAAGCTTATGCAATTATTTTGTTATCAATTCAGTCTTACATGAAGATATAAATGTAGGATTGTTATTGTTTATATCAGTTAGTACTATCATACCATACTCACTCTTTGCAACTGTTCCTTGACCTACAGTTTGACCTCCAGCTTTTATTGCTACACCTTCT
The DNA here is from genome assembly GCA_947037025.1 of uncultured Clostridia bacterium. Taxonomy (GTDB): domain Bacteria; phylum Bacillota; class Clostridia; order Christensenellales; family UBA3700; genus MGBC100798. The sequence goes on from CAMQSU010000041.1 coordinate 8,487, forward strand.
GTACCAACAGGAAGATAATTTCTTACTGCTGCTTCACAATTTGCAGCACATCCTTCAGGTAGTGGAGTTGGTGGAGGCAAATATACAATTTGATCGTTATACTCTGCACTTGTAATTTTTATTGCTGTTATTTCGCATATAGACACAGCTTGCTGCACTACACCTTGATTATTTGCTAGTAAAAATAAACCTGCATTTACATTCGAATTTGGTCCAGGAAACATTGAATTAGGACGCCCACTTGCACTGATAGAGCTTTCCATACTAACTGAAACATTATCATCAGGGTAAAATGTAATTATTTGGATTAATATATTACGCATTTGTGCAATACAATCGCAACTTACATCATCTGCTGTTGGTCCGGTTGGTCCAGTAGATCCTGTTGCTCCTGTTGCTCCTGTTGCTCCGGTTGGTCCAGTAGATCCTGTTGCTCCGCTTAGTCCAGTTGGTCCGGTTGGTCCAGTTGCTCCGGTT
>CAMQSU010000042.1 GCA_947037025.1 uncultured Clostridia bacterium
CCAAAAATCCTATTCATTCTAATAAGCGTCCTTCCACATTTGCATTTTTCCGTCTTAAAACTTGTAATATCACGAGTTCTATACCTTATTATAGGTATGCCTTCTTTAGTTAATGTTGTGATTACAAGTTCACCATTTTCGCCAAAAGGCACTTGCTCAAGTGTTTCAGGATCGATAATTTCTGGATAAAAATGATCTTCATTAAAATGTAAACCTTCCTGCATTTCGCACTCACATGCAACACCCGGCCCCATTATTTCACTAAGACCATATATGTCAAATGCTTTTATTTGCAAGCGTTTTTCTATATCATGGCGCATTTCCTCGCTCCATGGCTCCGCACCCATAATACCACGCTTTAGTGAAAAAGCACTTCTATCAGTATAGCCTTCTTTTTTCATTGACTCTGCTAAAAATATAGCATAAGACGGCGTGCAGCAAATTGTATCCGCCTCAAAATCGCACATTAACTGCAACTGACGAAGAGTATTTCCGCTAGAAGTAGGAACAGTCATTGCTCCTAGTTTTTCGCTTCCATAATGCATTCCTAGACCGCCCGTAAACAATCCGTATCCAAAAGAATCTTGCACGACGCTATTATTATCACAGCCAGTCATTACCATGCACCTTGCAACCATATCCGCCCACATTTCTATATCCGATTTAGTATAACCTACAACAGTAAGCTTGCCAGTCGTTCCGCTTGACGCATGGACTCTTACAATATCACTCTTAGACGCACTAAAAAAATTGAACGGATAACTTTCTCTAAGGTCATGCTTAACCGTGAACGGAAGTTTAGTGATATCCTTAATAGTATGAATATCGCAAGGTTTTACTCCTGCCTCATCCATCTTCTTGCGATATATTTCAACATTATTATAGACTTTCTCAACTACTTTTGACAGTCTTTCACCTTGAATATTAGACATCTCCTCTCGAGATAAATATTCCAAATTATCTTTACAGTCTTGACTCATAATATCTCCTAAATCTATTTTGCACTATATCCTTTATCTATTGCAAGCAAGTTAACTTGCAAAAGCTTACAAGGGACGGTATTTGTAACAGCTTCAATTATATCTTCACGCTTAAAACCAATATTTTTGGCTAAAGCTCCGATCATAACTGTATTTGCAACCTTAATATTTCCGCAGTTTTTAGCAATATCAGTAGCGTTAATAACTAATAAATTCATACCCTCGCTTCTAATTTGATCAAAAACTCCAACAGGATACGCCATAGCGCCAACTATTACTGGCATTGGCATTATTTCTTGATCATTTACTACTATAATTCCGTCTTTTTTCAGATAATGTCTCCACCTAAGTGCTTCTAATTTCTCAAATCCGATGATTATATCAGCATCGCCTTCATTAATAATAGGACTATAAATCTTTTCACCAATTCTAACATGAGTGACTACGCTTCCGCCTCGTTGACTCATGCCATGAACTTCAGAAAGTTTGCAATCAAGCCCTCTATTTATCGCATAATTACCCAAAACTCTAGATGCTAATAGTGTGCCTTGTCCGCCCACTCCAACTATTAATATGTTAGTCATTATTTTGCACCTCCAACCAGTTTAATACTATCGAACTTACACATTTGCACGCATACTCCACAGCCATTACACTGTGCAGGATTAAGAACGATTTTGCCATTAAGTGCTTTTGATATAGACGGGCAACCAACTTTCATACAAGCCTTACATCTAACGCATTTATCTTGATCAATTGCATACGGAACTCTTGCATCTTTAGTTAGCAATATACATGGTCGGCGTGCAATAATTACGCTGACTTCATCCTTTGCAAGCTCGCACTTTAGAGTAGATTCAATTAATTTCATATCGTAAGCATCAATGACGCTAACACTTTTCACGCCGCAAGCAATACACATTGCTTCAATATCTAACTGATGAGTAACCTGATCACGGATAGTCTTACCAGTAGATGGATTGTGCTGCTGACCAGTCATGCCCGTTGTAGAATTATCTAGTATAATTATTGTACTTGACCCTTTATTATAAACTGCATTAATCACTCCAGTTATACCACTATGAACAAAAGTAGAATCACCAATTACTGCAACAGTTCTGCTACTTGCCTCGCATCCAAGCGCCTTGTCAACTCCATGCGCCATACCAATACTAGCACCCATACAAATCACAGTATCAACTGCATTTAGCGGCGCAATTGCACCTAGTGTATAGCAACCAATATCAGCAGTAACCATAAGTTTTAGCTTGTTTAATATGTAAAAAACCCCTCTATGCGGACAGCCGGCACAAAGCACTGGCGGTCTAACGGGAAGCGTATTATCAGCGACAGGAATCGGCACGCCTAACAACTTATTTTTTATAATCGCAACGGACAATTCACCTTGAATAGAAAATATTTCCTTACCTTTACACTTAATTCCGGCAGCTTTTATTTCTCTTTCAAATATAGGCTCTAGCTCCTCTGCAATGATAAGCTCATCAACTTTTGAAGCAAACTCGAAAATCAAATCCAAAGGGATAGGAAACACCATTCCTAACTTTAATATACTAGCATCAGGCATTGCTTCCTCAACGTATTGAGATGATACACCAGAGCATATTATGCCAAGTTTAGTCGACTTAATAATTGTCCTATTAATTTCAAGCTTATTTGAATCAATTGCAATTTGCTTAATTCTATCTTCTACAACTAAGTGACGCTTTTTTGCCATTGCAGGCATCATTGCATATTTAGTAATATCTTTTTTATATGGTTTAATTGCTACATCAACTCTATCACACTCCTCCACATAAGTTTGAGAGTGCGACACGCGTGTAGTAGTCCTAAGCATGACAGGAGTATCATACTTTTCACTAATTTCAAACGCAAGCTTTGTCATATCTTTTGCCTCTTGGCTATCTGCAGGCTCAAGCATAGGAATGCTGTTTGCCATCGCATAATATCTGCTATCTTGCTCATTTTGCGAGCTGTGCATTCCAGGGTCATCAGCAACAACTAATACTAGCCCTGCATTAACACCAGTATATGCAATAGTAAATAGTGGATCAGCCGCAACATTAACACCTACATGTTTCATGCAGCATATGCTTCTAGCTCCTGCAATAGATGAACCAATCGCAACCTCTAAAGCCACTTTTTCATTAGGCGACCACTCAACATATATGTCTTTATAGTCTGCAATAGCCTCAGTAATCTCTGTGCTCGGAGTGCCAGGGTAAGCTGTACTTACAGTAACTCCCGCCTCATATGCACCTCGTGCAATCGCTAAATTTCCTAACATTATCTTTTTCATAAACACCTCTTATCATCAGAAATATAATAGTATATTTTGTAAAATTTAAATTGTTAAAAACTTTTGAATTTTTATCAATTTTTTCAACTAAATAAAACGTTAGTTGAGTGTTGAAAATATTATATAATTATCGATATTATCAACTATAAAAACACTAGCAACAATATAAATAATTAATATAAATTGTTGTATGATTTTAGTTTATCTAAAAATTAAAAACATAACTATTCATATCAAATAAATATTACTGTTACCTTAAATCTGTAACTCGTTTTGCCTTTCCTTCAAACCTCTTTAATGTCTGCGGCTCTACAAGAGAAACTGTTGCATCAATTTGCAAAACAACCTTCAGTTTACTCTTAATAACTTTAACTAACTGCTCTAGCATCGCAAAGTTATCAAGCAGTTTAGAATTACTCAGTTCTACGTTAATTGCAAGCTTATCCATGTACCCTTCACGTGAAACAATTATTTCATAATTACCACCTATTTCAGGAATACTCATAAGCACTCCTTCTATTTGAGAAGGGAAAACATTTACTCCACGAATTATAAGCATATCATCCGATCTACCTTGAATCCTATCCATGCGAACAAGCGTCCTTCCACACTCGCATGTATTGGTAATTAGCCTTGTGATGTCTTTAGTTCTATATCTCAAAAGCGGCATGCCTTGTTTAGTCAGCGTAGTGATTACAAGCTCGCCCCACTCTCCATCAGCAACAGGCAAAAGTGTATCTTTATCTATGATTTCAGGATAAAAATGATCCTCATTTATGTGCATTCCACATTTACAAGCACATTCACCCGCAACTCCAGGCCCGATAATCTCACTAAGACCATAGTTGTCTGTTGGAAAAAGTCCTAATTTGTCTTGCAACTCCGCGTGCATTTCGCAACTTGACGCCTCTGATCCAAACATGCCAATTTTAAGATTAAGATCATCTTTAGTAAGACCCATTTTCTTTACAACTTCGCTAATATACAGCCCATATGAAGGGGTTGCAATAAGTGCTGTTGTTCCCAAATCTTTCATCAGCATTACTTGCCTTTCCGTATTACCAGATGAGGCAGGTATTACTGTCGCACCAATTTTTTCATATCCTTGATGAAGCCCAAGTGCACCTGTAAAAAGACCGTACCCAAAGCATACCTGAACTATATCCGTCTTTCTACCGCCCGCAGCAATAATAAGCCTTGCCATGCAGTCTGACCACATATCCAAATCAGCTTTAGTATACACTACAACAGTAGGCTTTCCTGAGGTTCCGCTTGAAGCATGAACCCTAACAATATCATCCATATGAGTAGCCATTAATCCATAAGGATAATTATCTCTTAAATCTGACTTTTCCGTCATAGGAATTTTGCTAATATCTGACAATGATTTTATATCACTAGGCGATAAATTTATTTCATCGAATTTTCGCTTATAAAATGGCACATTATCATAACAATATTTTACCATTTTAATTAACCTTTCTTGTTGCAGCTTGCTCATGTTCTCTCGGCTCATTGTCTCATAATTTTCCTCAAAAAACATAATGTTATTTCCTATCTCTGTAATAGTTCATTAAGCAACCTGCTGCAATGATATCTTTCTCGCTTGTAGTAAGTGCATCCATCTTCAGATTAATTTGAGATACTTTATCTCCATTAATTACTGTTGCAGGAAAATCTTTTATACCAGACAAAATACCCTCACGGACATTTGGCACGTAAACAATATCACCTACATTAAATGCGTAACCATCGCTAAGGAATGGTATCATACCCCAGTTAATAAGGTTAGATCTGTATCTTTTAGTAGCGTATTCTCTTGCAATATTACCCGCTCCTCCAAGAACTCTTTGACATGACGCAGCTTGCTCTCTAGCACTGCCATCACCTGGCTTCACTGCGTAAATTACACTGGAAATACTTATGCTTTTGCTAGGAGTGATTTTTGCTGTCTTTAATGCTTTAGTGTATTCATTAGCAAGCTTGCCGTTCTGTCTTCGTGACATCTCATCAGCATTGATAGCTTTAGTGCGACCAACATATTCCGGTACTTTTCTTGACAGAGTAAACTCTGCAAGTTTTAAAGGATTTGATCTATAACTAGAAGTTTCTCCAGACGGAATAAGCTCATCAGTAGTTGTTACTGCATCGTTTATGACTGCAGTCATTTTCATTAAAATATCATCAGTAAGCGCGATAACCTCTGGCCAGTTTTTAATATTAGGGCCAAATTTAAGATCGCTCTCATCAGGTTTAGCAACTCCATTATAACATCTGTTAGAGTAAATGCTAGAGTCATAGCAGAATGACGGAATATTATTATCATAATCTACGCCAAGTGCAGAAGTAAGCACACCACCATTCGCGGCAGTGACAGCAATACTTCTAGCATCCATCAGTGCAACCGACGCGATTTGACCGCTGATAGGTTTACTACCCTCTCTACTTTCAAAGTTACGAGTTGTGTGACGGATACTTAAAGCATTATTTGCAGGAACATCTCCCGCACCAAAGCAAGGTCCACAAAAAGCAGTCTTGACAGTTACGCCCGCCTTAATAAGTTTAGATATTGCACCCTTATTTACTAGATCATAGTAGATAGGTTGACTTGACGGATAAACACTCATTGTGAACTCATCAGAGCCGATATATTTACCGTCAATAATATTGCTCGCCTCAATTATGTTGTCATAAGTACCACCAGCGCAGCCTGCAATAATTGCTTGCTGTACGTGTACTTTGCCATTTTTAATTTTATCTAGCAAATGGAATGTTACTTTGTTTGATGCTAATAATTCATTACCTTCTTTTTCAACCTTAGCAAAAATGTCAGCAGGATTTGCTATAACATCAGCCAAGTTGTAAACATTGCTTGGGTGGAAAGGAAGTGCTATTTTTGGCTCAACTTGTGACATATCAACCTGCACAACGCCGTCATACATTGCAAGACGGTTTGGAGTTAGCTCATTGTATTCAGCAAGTCTACCATGATTTAGGTAATATGCTTTAACAATATCATCAGTCATCCATATTGAAGATAAACAAGTTGTTTCAGTAGTCATAACGTCAATACCATTTCTGAACTCGATAGGAAGATTTGCAATTCCATCACCGATAAACTCCATAACTTTATTCTTTACAAAACCTGACTTAAACACCTCTCCAATTATTGCAAGAGCAACGTCTTGAGGGCCAACTCCATGCCTTGGAGTTCCAGTCAATTCAATTGCTATAACATCCGGATAATTGATATCATAAGTTCTTGCAAGCAGTTGCTTTACAAGCTCAGGACCACCCTCACCCATCGCCATTGTACCAAGTGCACCGTAACGAGTGTGAGAGTCACTACCTAAAATCATTTTGCCGCAGCCTGACATAGTTTCGCGCATGAAAGTATGGATAACTGCCTGATGTGGTGGGACAAAAATTCCGCCATATTTTTTAGCGGCAGAAAGACCAAAAACATGATCATCTTCATTTATAGTACCCCCAACAGCACAAAGCGAGTTATGACAGTTAGTCAAAACGTAAGGAATAGGGAATTTTTCAAGGCCACTAGATCTAGCAGTTTGAACAATACCTACATAAGTTATATCGTGCGATGCCATTGCATCAAATTTAATCTCTAGACTACTGCCCTTAGCAGTAGTTCCTGAAATGTTATGTGCCTCCAGTATACGATAAGCAATAGTGCCTTTATATGCGTCATCAAGCTCGCCTGATGAAACCCCAACTCCATGTAAATACTCTGCATCTACAAGCTTATTCTCGTAATAATATTTACGACTATCAATTATTTTAACCATTATAAATCTCCTTTAATATGTGCTATTCCTATATATAATACTATAAATTTAGCTTAATTGCAAGGGTTTCTTATAAGTATTATTATATAGATAGATTATATATATTATTTAGCACTATATATACAGCTAAAAATTAAAAGCATTTTAACTAATTATTAGCAAAATAATACAGTTATATTACACTGAAAAAATTATTTTTATTAGGAGAGATAATTATCTAAAAAATACTTTTAATTTGAATTACAATGTGATATAATATAAATATGAATAAAAGATATACGTTTAAACCGACAAAAATAATAAATATTGCAATTTACACATTACTAATTGCACTTGTCGCAAGCACTATTACAAATATTGTACTATTAACGCTTGAAGCAACATCACCGGATGTGGACTCAACTCTATCAATCACTTCATACATTATTGGATTAGTCTTTTCTGTGATTGCGTTTATTCCGACACTTATGCTGAAAGTTGGATTATTTTACAGCCTAACCGACAGCGGTTTTAGGTTGAATTTTGTTTTACCTAAAATAAAAATTAAATATGATGATATTTTATTCTTTCGCGAGAGTGAATCTGAAAATCTAACACTAATGTATTATAAAATGTACGAAAAAGATGGCGGAGAAATGATGACATATTTATCACTTTGCATAGACCCAAAGCATAATAAAGACTTTTTTAACACTGTCAAAAGTTACAATAACAATGTAGTTTACGAATCTTTTGACAAGTTAAAGTTTGAAATGGAGAATACTGATGATGAATATAAAAGATAATAGCGAGCTTATAATTGCTAGTAATAATAAAAACAAAATTAGAGAAATAAGGGAAATTTTTATCAATGAATTTGATAATATCTATTCATTATTTGATAAAGGAATTGATATAGAAATAGAAGAAACTGGCGTAACCTTTGAGGAAAATGCTACAATAAAAGCACGAGCAATATCAAAGCTTACCGGAATGTATGCACTTGCAGATGACAGCGGACTTCAAGTATATGCTCTTGGGGGAGATCCGGGCGTATACTCTGCTAGATATGCAGGCAAACAATGCTCTGACAGTGCAAATAATGAAAAGTTGATACTTAGCATGGCAAATATTACTGATAGGCGTGCTAAGTTTACAAGTTCCGTTGTTTTATGTGCACCTGACGGCGAAATCATATCAGCATTAGGTCATGTAGAAGGCGAAATCACTCACAAGCTTATTGGCGATAGCGGATTTGGTTACGATCCTCTATTTTTCTCTTATGAGCTTAATGAAACTTTTGCAGTTGCATCAAATGTGAAAAAAAATACTGTTAGCCATCGTGCAAGAGCTTTATCTAACCTATCTAAACTAATAAAATAAACTTACCTTTATATTATAATTCATATATTTATTCTATAAATTAGGCTAATCATCATCAAAATCACTATTAATGATGATAAATATTGCTCATTTAAGCATGTTAAAATAATGTTTATACTATTTACAAAATTAATTTACAATATTGCATAAAATTCCTTGACAAATCTTGATTAATTGTTTATAATACATGAGGTTGTCGAAAATAACAGATAATTTATCACATTTTGGCACAAGAAAATATAGAGATATCAAACAACTTAATATTATACACACTAACTCGATGCAAATTTATATGATTTTTAATAAATAATTTTTTTTTTGAAAATGTATATGAAATTTCTTGACATTAATGCCAATATGTGTTATTATTTTGTCACGTTGAATGAGTCATGCGGGTGTAGTTCAAAGGTAGAATCCCAGCCTTCCAAGCTGGTTGTGTGAGTT
>CAMQSU010000043.1 GCA_947037025.1 uncultured Clostridia bacterium
GTTGATTTTGATTCATATTGTTATATTTATTATAGTTATTATTCACCTTATTTTCAACTTCTTTCTTTGCACCACCATTTCCGCCCATTGCATTATTTCCAGTAAACTTGTTATTGTTACCATTATAACCTTTAATATTTCTGCTCATATTTGCCTCCTTTTATTCACATTATAATATATGCATGCATATAATAAAATGTGATAGGAGGTATTTATGTTTGATCCAAGTATGTTAATGAATATGATGAACGGTGGCGGTATGCCAAATATGATGAGCGGCAATGGTGGCGGCATGCCAAATATGGCTAATATGATGAATGGCGGAGGCTCTACTCCGGATATGTCCTCAATTATGAATATGATGAATGGTAACAGTGGTGGCATGCCAAATATGGCCAACATGATGAATGGCGGAGGTTCTACTCCGGATATGTCCTCAATTATAAATATGATGAATGGTAACAGTGGTGGCATGCCAAATATGGCGAATATGAGCAATAATAACAGTGGCAGTATGCCAAATATGGCGAATATGAGCAATAATAACGGTGGCAGTGTGCCAAATATGGCGAATATGGGTAATAATAACGGTGGCGGTATGCCAAACATGTCTAATATGAGCAATAATAACGGTGGCGGTATGCCAAACATGGCTAATATGAGCAATAATAACTCTACAAAAGAAAATATCAGTCAAGAATCTGAAAATACAAGTAATCAATCAGAAAATAATGTTAATCAAAATTACAATAACAAAGGTATTGATAAATCAACTGCTGATATGTATGCAAATAATGTAAACAGCCAATTTAATCAACAGCAAAATTCGAGTGATAACAATCAAAACTACTCAGACATGATGAATATGTTTAACAATCAAACCAAAAATGGCGTTAATACAACTTCTTTTAACAATTCAATGCCAAATAACAATAATAATCAAAACTACATAAAACCAAATATGAATAAAAACACCAACTATGATCTTTATAACGCCATGAAAAATAAATCAATGCAATATTGATTATAAGATATATTTAACCATATAAAATAAAAAAAATAATGATATTATTTCTAATACATAGCTAATAATGTATATAATTTAATTTTACATGTAAAAACACACCTAGTAGACAATACTAGGTGTGTTTTTTTATAATTATAGTAAGATACAAATCAGACTATTTATATTAAAAATTATAAGGATCTTAATTATATTTTATAAATTAATCTTCCACAGTTAGGACAATCAATAAATTTTCCAACAGTCAACTCACTGCTAATGCTACTAGGCAAATCCATACCGCAACCATAACATGACTTACCTGCTTCATTAAACGGTACTAAAACCGGCATTTTATGATTTTTCCTTATTTCAGTATATTTCTTGATAAAATCAGCAGGAAAAGATTTCTTTAATTCTTCAAGAGAATTCATAAGAACAAGCATGCTTCCATGCATCTCCTTTTTCATTATATCAATTTTACCTTTCGATGCAGTAATTTCTTTATTGCATTGAACAACTTTATTGACACATTCAACACCTTTCACACTACAATCATCTAATTTTTTCGCAAGTCTTGTCATTTCTCTTTCAATAGATTGTAATTCTTTTTTGTATTGCTCTATTTTTTTCTCAAACATGTCTATTTCTTTAGGCTCTTCAAATGTATCTAAAACATCTGCAATACCAACTATTTCACTTGCTATTTTGTCATAAGAATGTCTGTATCTTTCGATAAGAACGGTAACTTCCTCTGCATCTCTTACGCACTTTTGAGCATCCTCAGTGTTTGCTTTTTTCAAGCTAGAAGCTTTAGCATAAGCTTTAGCAGCATCTGAACCCTTAAGTTTGTTCTCTAGGTTGTAGATTTCTAAATCTACCTTTTGATAATCAAGTATTTTCTGTAATTCCATAATAATACCTCCTTAATTTAATATATTTCAAGGACATAGATAGTACTTTTGCACGTCTATTCCCGATATTAGCATCTTTTTTAATATGTCATATACAATGTCTACAAAAACTTTCTCACATTCATAATGACTAACATCGACTACATTTACACCAATAGATTTAAGTTCTAAAATAATATTATACTTAAATTCCCCACTGATAAAAGTGTCTATTTTGTTTGATTTTACATAATCTATCACGTCAATATCTCTACCGCCTGCACCGCTAATAATTGCAATATTATTAACTTGTTTGCTTGCGCAGTAACATCTTATTGTTTTATCACCTGTAACTACTCTAATCTTTTCGCAAAAATCTTCAAAAGCAATTGCATCTACTTTGCCATAAGCACCTAAGCCATCTTGCATAAAATTATTAACATGCCTAACTCCTAACATTTTTGCTAAAGTATAATTTATACCCACTTCCGCATTATCCATATTTGTATGAGATACATAAACATTGATATTGTTTTTTATCAATTTAATTAATAAATCACCAACATAAGAATAGCCCGTAACACTTTTAATAGGATTAAATATTATTGGATGATGCACTATTATTAAATTTACATTATCTGCAATGCACTTATTTATACACTCATCTGTAACATCTAAAGATACCGCAATTCCTCTAACATCTTCTGAAGCATCACCAACTAAAAGCCCGACATTATCAAACTCAAGTGCAAGATTATCAGGAGCATGTGCCTGCATAATATCTATAATATCCTTAACAATCATATTATTCCCCCTAGTGTATATAACATTATAACATAGAGATACAAACTAATCAATACTTAAACAATAGAAATTAATCATTATTGTGATTTTTAACTAATTTATTAAGTAAATTTAACTTTTTTTGATTAAATTTTAGCTTGTCACCGCTTGCCATACTAATTATCGCCTGCAAACGAGCAATTTCATAGTAGCGGAATTTGACAAAATCAATGCCAAATCCACTTCCAAAGAACAACTCACTCTCTAAAGGCAAGTATTTACCTTTTTCTGCAACTATAATATCGTAAAATCTGCCAAGTGACTCAACCTTATAATCGTTCAATGGCACAATATTATTATCGCTCATAAACTTTCTAAGAATATCCTGATCACGCTGCGGAGAAAGAATGTATTTGTTGAAACTTCTACTTTCAGCAGCTAATATATTAGCAATAAGTGCCCCACCCATACCGGCAATGATTAATGTATCACACTCATTATCTTGCAGCACGCTAGTGCCGCTACCAACCCTGAGTTCAACATTCATTATCCCCTCATTTTTAATGAGTTTCGCAGCTTTGAGCAAACTTTTTTCACTAATGTCGCTAGCGATTATCGTGTCAGCTAATCCACGCTCTGCAATGCTAGCAGAAATATATCCGTGATCAGTACCTATATCAGCAACAACCCTACATTTATCAACATGGCTCAAAATTGCATACATACGATTATCTAACTTCATCATCTATTCAAATAATCTTTTAATTTTTTAGTACGATTAGGATGACGTAATTTTCTTAATGCTTTTGCTTCAATCTGTCTTATCCGCTCACGCGTTACATTAAATTCACGACCAACTTCCTCTAAGGTTTTTGGACGATTATCATCTAAACCATATCTCTTTCTAAGTACTTCATTTTCTCTAGGAGTTAACGTGTTTAACACTTGAATCAATTGCTCTCTAAGCATCTTAGACTCAGCCGCATCACTAGGAGATGTTGCATTCGCATCCTCAATAAAATCGCCTAAATGACTATCTTCCTCATCTCCGATTGGTGTTTCTAAAGATACTGGATCTTGTGCAATTTTCTGGATTTCTGCAACTTTTTCTTCAGTCAAACCCATAACAGCAGCAATTTCTGCAGTAGATGGTTCTCTACCTAATTCTTGCAACAATTGTCTTGCAACACGGCTTGTTTTATTAATCGTCTCAACCATATGAACTGGTATACGGATAGTCCTTGCTTGATCGGCAATTGCACGCGTAATTGACTGTCTGATCCACCAAGTAGCATAAGTAGAAAACTTAAATCCTTTAGTATAATCAAACTTTTCAACAGCTTTAATCAGTCCTAAATTACCTTCTTGAATAAGGTCAAGGAATTGCATTCCGCGTCCAACATATCTTTTTGCGATACTTACAACAAGTCTAAGATTTGCTTCACTTAGTCTATTTCTAGCATATGCGCTTTCTTCTTGATTTTCACTTGTCATAAGTTTTGCAAGCTCAACTTCCTCATCAGGAGTAAGCAAAGGAACTGTACCAATATCTTTAAGATACATCTTAACTGAATCATCAGTCGAACCCTCACCAATTATTTTATCAATAGAAACTTTCTCCTCAAGAGTTAACTCCTGAACAGATACTTTTGCATCAGTAAGCTTTGCATAAACATTTTCAAGCTCCTCAGCAGATAGCATTAGCCTTTCTATTTTAGATAAAACTTCATCTTCAGTAACTTTATTTTTCCTTTTTCTAGCGTGTTCAACCAATGCCGTAATAGCAATTTCGATTTTTTCTTCTTTAGTTTTACGCGTTGTAGGTTTTTTACCTTCCATAACTTCCTCCATTTTTGATCTCTATGATCTTCGACATACACTCTTTAATTAATATAAGTATATTGTTCTTCTCATCGACATTCGGTTCTTCTTCGTATTGCTTATTCAAATCATCTAACTTAACTTCATAATATGATATTTTAAGTGATTTAAGACAATCCGCTAACATTGCATCGGTAAGCCCCGCAGGTATTTTATCATACTTACCATTTGTAATTTTTACCGCCTCACTGTTGCCTTCTAAATCCAGCAACAAATCTATATTTAATATTACACCCGCAGAGTTTAATTCACGAGCGAAATCATATATTTGAAGATGCTCTTTATCATCAAGATAAGGTGTTAAATTATCTTTAATGTACTTAAGTGCACCACTTGAGAAAATTTCATAAAGCATATATCTAGCAGCTTTAAAATACTTATTAACAACTAGCGAAACACCAAAATTATTATTATTTCGCGGTATAGTATTACTTATTTCTTTAGTTTCACGATACCCAGTATTACTGTCCGCTTGTTTATTTAACTGCTTTTTCAAACTATCTTTTGATAGTCTTGAAAGTTCTGCAATCATAGGCAAGTACGCCTCACGCTCAACCATTGTAGCAAGCTCAGACAAAATATCTAAGGAGGCTACAGCAAATTGACCTTGACCTTCAGGAACAGTTAAATCGTGTTTTTTGGCTGTTGACTTAATTTTATATTCAGTCGGTGAAACTGCACTATCAACTAATTCTTTAAACTTTCCAACACCATAATTTTTGATTATATCATCAGGGTCCATACCCTCAAGTAGCGTTACTACTTTTACATTAAGCCCAACATCACGAAGCACATCAATTCCTTTATAAGTAGCATCTTGCCCCGCTCTATCTCCGTCATAACATAGATAAATATTCGTATTAAAATATTTTAACTGTTTCGCTTGCTCAATAGTTAGCGCCGTACCCATAGATGCACAAACATTTTTAATACCTGCTTGATGTAGAGCAATTACATCCATATAACCTTCAACAACAATTACTTTATTAAAATTTTCAGTAAGTTTTGCTTTTTTCAATGTATGTACACCAAATAGCTCAAATCTTTTCTTAAAAATTAATGTTTCACCAGTATTTTTATATTTCATAAAATCAGTTTTTACTAAGCACCTACCACCAAACGCAATAACTTGTCCACTATTATTAAAGATAGGAACAACTAATCTATCCGCCTCAAAATCATAAAATCTACCATTTTTTTCGCCTGCAATTCCGCTATCAATCAATTCTTCATTTGTAAATCCTTTCTCACGAAGTTGATCAATCAGCAAATTATATCCTACTGAGCAGCCAATCCCAAAAACATTGAGCGTAACAGAATTTATTCCACGATTAGAAATATATTCCATCGCCTCACGCCCATTAGGCGATCTTAAATTATTCCAATAACAAACAGCAGCTTCTTTCATAAGCATGTACAAACGCTCTTTTTTTCGTCTTTCTTCATCTTTTTTTTGCTGATTTCGGTCATTGCTATATGTCGGCACTTGCATGCCAGCACGGTCAGCTAACATTTTGATAGCATCCTTAAAATCGCAATGCTCAACTTCTTGAATAAATGAAAAAACATCTCCACTAGCTCCACAGCCAAAGCAATGATAAGTTCCTCTATCTTCATCAAGCGTAAAAGATGCAGTTTTTTCATTATGTATCGGACACTTAGCCCAATGTCTATTACCCTTTCTTTCAAGGTCAATATAACGCGCAGCGACTTCGACAATATTTGATTTTTCTCTCAATTCTTGTAAAAAATTCGATGAATTATTCACTGCTACCTCCTAATCTATTAATGTAATAATAGATAAAATTATGATATTATATTAAATATTCCAACTACTTGGCACAAATATTTCCTCAAATACTCTAACAGCAAAAGGATCAGTCATGCTAGCTATGTAATCTGTGACAGCTGTTTCAATCCCGTAATTTTCCATCCAACCTTGATAAAAATCAGGAAGCTTGCTAGGGTTTTCACAGAAATAATGATATAGTTGTTCAATCATTTTGTTTGCTTTTAATTCCTCTGATTTTGCACTTGGATTATGATATACTTTCTGAAACATAAACGTTCGCAATTGATCTGCAAGTATCTCATACTGAGGAGTAAATGAAATGCAATCTTTATCAATAGAATTTTCAACTAAATTAGTAATCAACGAATTAATTCGTGCAGCCTTACTATTGCCAAGCACGCTAGTAATTTCAACAGGAATATCACTTTCCTTCAATATCCCCCCAGCTATTGCATCTTCAATATCGTGGTTCATATATGCAATTCTATCTGCATAACTTACAATTTTTCCTTCAAGAGTTCTTGGCTTTCCGTTCTTTTTATGATGAAGAATTCCATCACGAACTTCGCTAGTAAGATTAAGACCAATACCATCATTTTCTAGTAAATCAACTACCCTTAAACTATGTGCATTGTGCGTAAAACCTTTAGGATTAAGTTTATTCAAAACCCCTTCGCCGCTGTGCCCAAATGGAGTATGACCTAAGTCATGTCCAAGAGCAATTGCCTCAGTTAAATCTTCATTTAATCTTAGGCATCTTGCAATAGTTCTAGCAACTTGCATAACTTCAAGTGTATGAGTAAGCCTAGTCCTATAATGATCACCTTTTGGAGATAAAAAAACTTGCGTTTTATGCTTAAGCCGTCTAAATGCTTTACAATGTATAATTCTATCTCTATCACGCTGAAAATCAGTTCGCAAAACGGAAGGTTCTATATGCTTTTCTCTACCTAAAGATGCATTAGAAAAACTTGCATTTTTACTAAAATATTTTTCTTCAAATTCATAAATATACTCTAACATAATATCTCCTTATATATTTCAAACAACTAAACTTTATCATATTCAATAATATAAAATATTTGATTTGTATTAAAAATTGCAATTTAATTGCATATTGTGCTTATAAAATTTTATGTCAATTTTCATTTGAATCTACATTTCCATTCTTAATTTTATTCAGTCTATTTAATATTTTCTGCAATTCACTCTCCGGACTATCCCACCAAGTATTACTCCACACACGATGCATTTTCCAGCCTCTTAGTTTAAAGTATTTCCATCTATGGAAGTCACGCTCACGATTATTTGCAGGAGAAGCATAAAGAGAACTATCAAATTCAATTCCTAAAATAAATTTTCCATCATACATAACACCCATATCAATAGTGTATGAACCTACTCCAACATTTTCTTCAATGTCAAAACCATTAGATATTAAACCATCTTTAATCTTACTAACAACATCAAGTCTTGCAGTTGTAGCAACATTATTAGCACTTTCATTAGGAATAAATGATAACAAAATAGCTTTAGCAGTTTTCTTATCGTTACTGCTTACAGCAGCAGCATATGCAAGATACTTTTTCAATATTGCAGGCCCTTCATTTTTGCAGTTCTCAACATCTAAGTCAGATGGATCAATACTACTAACAATAACAATTTGATTTTTGGCACGAGAAATAGCTACATTTAATCTATTTTCACCGCCACGTTGACTAAGCCAACCGAAGTTTTTAACAACTTTACCATCTTCATTCTCGGCATAACCTATTGAGAATATAATATGATCACGCTCATCTCCCTGAACATTTTCAATATTTTTAACAAATATACCAACATCCTCTCCATTCTCTGTTCGAACAAATTCAGCTGCTATTTTTTTAGCAAATCTCGTATCAGTTTTTGATACTTCATCAATAATATCAAGTATCAAATCTCTTTGAGAACTATTAAAAGTAATTACACCAATTGTTTCATTATTTTTTCTATTTCTAAAGAATGATTTTATATTATCAACTACAGCTTCAGCTTCAGCCCTATTACTACGTTTTTCCCAAATAGCACCCTTGACTTTTACAACTTTAATTGGCGGTGATGCTGGAGGGAATGGATTAGGCGAAACATTAAGTTTTCCACCATAAAAAGCAGATCGGAAGAGCGTCGTGTAGGGAAAGAGTGTTAAGATTAGTGT
>CAMQSU010000044.1 GCA_947037025.1 uncultured Clostridia bacterium
GTCTGAGCTCGGCATGAGCTAGGAGCTTATTGAGCGATGCTATAACTAGTGATTCGTCGTACACTATAAGGTATTGTTTATGTCTACTATCCTTTATTGAATCGACTCCAAAAGTAGCTTTTTTCATTCGGATAGCAAAACCTATATAAGTCTTAATCTTTGTGACTATCATATTCTCCTTGAATGCTATCATAGACATCAGGAGATATATTCTCCTTATAAGCACGATTTAACGCCCTTGTCTTGATACACTTAGTTATGCACTCTGGCTTGTTACAAATATACGCACCTCGACCTTCGGCAGCGCCGGTAAAGTCGACCTTGTATTCCGCATTTTTATTCCTAACCACGCGGATAAGATCGGGTTTAACGACCATCTGACGGCAAGCAATACACATACGCATAGGGATTTTCTTTAACACTATAAGATTACTCCTCAGTCTGAACTGCTTTAGTATCAGCTACTTCGATAACTTCAGCTACTTCGATAACTTCAGCTATTTCAACAACTTCAGCTATTTCAACAACATCAGCTACTTCACTAACCTCAGTTATTTCAACAACATCAGATACTTCTTCATTTTCAATCTCTTCAAATTCAGATTGAGAACCAGCCATTTCAGCTTCGTTTGCAGAAGTCATAGCCTTAACATCAATCTTCCAACCAGTAAGTTTTGCAGCAAGTCGAACATTTTGACCGCCTTTACCGATAGCAAGAGATAATTTATCTTCATCAACAACAACTTTAGCAGAACGACCTTCCTCTTCAACTTGAACCATACGAACTTTAGCAGGGCTAAGAGCGCAAGCAATGTATTCAAGAGGATCTTCACTCCAAGGGATAAGGTCTACTTTTTCGCCGTTAAGCTCATTGACTACTGCATTAATACGAACGCCGCGCTGACCAATACAAGCACCGACAGCATCAAGATTAGGATTTTCGCTATATACTGACATCTTCGTACGGTTGCCCGCATCACGAACGATGCCTTTAACGATTACTTCACCGCTCTTAATTTCAGGAACTTCAAGCTCAAAAAGTCTTTTAACAAGTCCCGGAGCTGATCTTGAAACCATAACTTGAGGGTTACGGCCAGAAACTCGAGTGTTTTTTACATAAACTTTTATTGTCCTGCCGATGATATATCTATCACCAGGCACTCGATCTTGACCAGACATAATTGCAGTCATTTCAACGTTAGCGATTTCTAGCTTGACAGTATCACCATCTATACCAATAATCTTAGCGTTAGCAATCTCGCCTTCTTTCTCAGTCATTTCTGCAACGATACGATCTTTACGAATATCGTTAAGACGTTGCATAATAACCTGTTTTGCAGTTTGAATAGCAATTCTTGACAACTGGTTTGGAGTTACATCATCACTTACTTGATCGCCGATGCTATAAGACTTTTTAATCTCACGAGCATCCTGAAGTGTCACCTCTTTATCAGCGTCAACTACTTCCTCAACAACGATCTTGTAAGCATAAACTTTAATATCGTTACGAACCTCGTTTAGCTTAACCATTATGTGTCTAGCCTCACCAGTTTCCTTCTTGAATGCTGAAACTAGTCCAGCCTCAAGTGCATCGATAAAAATTGATTTATCTATCATTTTATCTTTTTCTAGCTCATCTAAAGCAGCAAAAAAATCTTTACTTATCATCTTTTAATCCTCCAGTTTTACTTAAACTTAATTTCAGGTTTAATTAATGCGATATTTTTTACATCAAGCTCAATATCACTCTTACCATTATTTACGACAACAACGCCCGACTCTAAGTCAAAACGCACTAGCGTTGCAATGAATTTTTTTCCTAAATCTATCTTCTCGAACAGTGATATATTAAGTTCTTTTCCGATATTTTTATCATAATCATATACAGTCTTAAGCGGTCTATCTACACCCGGAGAAGAAACATTAAGGATGTACGGCTCACCAGAAGTTGGATCAATCTCATCTAAAATCGGATCGATAGCTTTATGAACTGCTTCGCAGTCAGCAAGCGTGATACCATCGACTTTATCAATGAACACAGTAAGGTTCATATTAGACATTACTTTTTTGTATGTAATTTCTATAATTTCAACATCCAACTCTTTAACAGTAGCAGTAATACTTTCTGTAATTTTATCAATAATCTTCGACATTTAGTCCTCCAAAATACTTAAAACACTAAGGAGTGGTTGGTACCACTCCTTAGACGCAAATCTATTACTTTTCAAGTATAACATTATTATATACAAAAATCAAGCAAATTAACACCCTTTACAAGAATAATCACATAAAATAAACTTAATTTTTATATAATATGACAATTTGGATAAGTAATCATATATATATTATCAAATCGTTGTTATTTTTGATAAAAAGCAGCATAATAGCACTGATAAAAACAGGTAAAACTATTATATTATTAGGCAAAACATGCTGCAAAGATGATAAATAACCAAATCAATTATCCAAACCGCCAAGTGCAGCTAGTTTAATTAATATTTTAGCGGTTGCCTCGCAATCATTAACTGCCCTATGAGCACCCTCTAAACTAACCCCAAAATAGTCACATATTGATGTTAATTTATATTTAGGAATAACTAAAGTTTTCTTTGCAACTGTAAGAGTATCAACTACTCTATTATCAAACAGAAATCTATTTTCTTTAGCGTATCTATCAAGAAATCCTTTATCGAATGGTGCGTTATGTGCAACCAAAATACTATCATGGCTAAACTTATAAAAATCTGAAATTATCTTATCCATAGTCGGTGCAGACTCTACATCAGAATCAGTAATCGACGTTAAATTAGTTATCAATTCAGGGATAGGAACGCCCGGATTTACAAAGGACGAAAAGGCTTCAGTAATTATACCATCAACAACTTTAACAGCGCCGATTTCAATTACTTCATTATCACGATTGCTAAGTCCTGTTGTCTCAAAATCAAACACGACATAAGTCTTGCCCTTCATGCTTAAAGGACACAATTCGTCACTTGCAGGCTCATCAATAAGGTTGTTTTGAACTATTGTTTCATATGTATATTTTGTAGGAACTACAGTCACATAACTAGTCGGGATTTGCTTCAAATCTTCCTTCAAAATGATAGATTCTCTATCAATTACACACTTAGAAACATCTCTTATCATAAGTACACTGTCATGCAAGAAAGTATCTAGCTGAACGGATCCACGAACAATTATTTCCTCACCGATATTCATAGTATCATACACCCCTTCTCCAGAGTGTTTTGTAAATGCTTTACATATAAGATTACCTGTTCCATCTGATATAGTAATCACATAATATGAGTTCAAAGTCTTTTTGCTTGTCATGCGTTTAAAGTCAGTAATAGTTCCGCAATATACAGCTTTTTCCTCAACTTCTTTGCAGTCTACAATGTACTTTGGGCGCTCGATAATTGTTTTTCCGTGTACTATTTTATGTCCACCTGTGAAAATTTTTCTTGATATTACAATAATCGTGTCATCATTTGCAAAATCAAGATTAGCATCAATATCTTTTTTACTGTCGATAATTTCCAGTCTAATCTCGCTACAAAACTCGTGCGACATGTAATCACTCATTGTAGATTGCAAGTTTTGAGCTGCAAAATAGTCATAAAAAGATGACTTCATTAGTACCTTAATAAAAGCAACCCCTTCACTGAATTTTACAGAAATATCCTCATCATCAATATAAATGGTAGGGTGTCTTCCCTTAAAATAATCAGATACATGTTTTTTAACAGATTTGTCATCAGCGTATGATTTCACATACTCAACTTTTACTGCAAAACTATCAGGTAAAATCTCTTTAATTGCGGCCAAAATCTTCTCCTTATCTTCATCAGTGATAAGTCGATCAAGTGCATCATATGGCACTAAAAGTTTAATCAAAACTCCAAGTCTTTTAGTGTATAGATAAGCTTCTTTTACCCTCATATAATTATATTTTTCTAATGTTATATCGTTGAATTGTTTTAAAAACTCCATAAATTCCTCACAATGTATCTATAAATCTGATTATTTCCGCATCAAGCTGTTCGTTCGGAACAGTTTTAACAATAACCCCTTTCTCAAAAATAACCGACTTCTCTCTACCGCCTGCAATACCAAAATCACAGTGACTAGCCTCACCCGGACCATTTACAATACAGCCCATGACAGCAATTTTTACATCTTTTCGTATATTTTTTGTTAAATTAATTACCTTATTTGCAAGATCTTTTACATTAATATCAGTTCTTGCACAGGTTGGACAGCTGATAACTTCCACATGAACAGAGCCAAGACCGAGTGATTGCAAAATAATTTTAGCAGTATCAACTTCCTTGTATGGCTCGTCAGTTAGACTAACTCTTATAGTATCGCCAATTCCGTCTAGAAGCAAGCTTCCTATGCCAATTGCAGATTTTATAACACCTTGAGTATAAACACCCGCTTCAGTAACACCGACGTGTAGCGGATAATCACACATAGCTTTTAGCTTTCGATATGCATCAACATTATCCCTAACGTTGCTTGATTTTACTGAAATAATTGTATTGAAAAAGTTACAATCTTCTAATAGCCTTACATGCCCCATTGCACTCGCGCACAAGCTATCAGCAATTGGCATATCCTTATATTTCTTCTCAAGTGATCCGCCATTTACGCCAATCCTTATAGGAATATTACGCTCATTTAAATAATCAGCAACATATTTAACTTTCTCACTATTTCCGATATTTCCTGGGTTCAGCCTAATTTTATGAACACCTGCATCAGCACTTGCGATGGCAAGTTTATAGTCAAAATGAATATCCGCAACGACGGGGATATTAACAGCTTTTACTATCTCAGCAATCGCAATACTGCTTTCGACATCAGGCACAGAAAGCCTAACGATATCACAGCCATGTTTTTCAAGTTGCAGAATTTGAGCAATGCTACCATCAATATCAACAGTCTTTGTATTGCACATTGACTGAATTGATATAGGTGCGCCTTCACCTACAAATATTTTTCCTATTTTTACTTTCATATTCACCCCACAAAGTGCATTATATCTAAAATTATCGTCAGTGCAAACAACAGTATAAGCCCGATAGCATGTATTGCATTTTCTACTTTTCTATTAATTGGTTTACCTCTAATCCACTCAATCGTAGTAAATACTACATGCGAGCCATCCAGTGCGGGCAGCGGCAGCATATTCATAACTGACAATGTTGCAGATAATACACAAACGGCATATAAAACACCTTCAAAACCTATTTTTGTCACTGTTACAATTGAGCTAATTGCGGTAATTGTACCACCTAAATTCTCGCTAATACCTAAAGCACCAGTAATTACACCGCCAAGAGTAGCAAACAGCATTGCTATTATTTTAAAGATAAACACAAACGATCTACCAATTGATTCAAAAAATCCAAACAGCTGCCTTTCCATGGAAATGCCGCCAATACCGTATCCTTCAAAAACTTTAATGCTACCATCTTCCTCAGTATAAAACTCACCCGTTGCAATATCTATAATATTGTACTCGCCTCGGTGCACCTTTATATTTTGTTCAACGCCGTCACGCAAAACAGTTACTTCAACGCCGTCACCTACCTTGTTCATTTGATTAGCAAAATCATTAGGGTTGACTAGTGAATAAATACTATTTCCTTCAACTGCAACAATAACATCATCTTCTTCAAAGTACTGCATTACACCACTACTTTCACCGCAAAACACGCCCGTGTTACCGACTTTAGGGACAAAATCACCATAAGCCATAAAGAAGATTGTTATAATTATCACTGCTGATATAAAGTTAAATAATGCACCTGCAATAAATACAAGTATCCGCTTCCACGGTGCGTGAGAATTAAAATCATCAGGCGACATTTTACCATCAGCATTTTCAGTTCCGCCTTCGCCATGAAAAGCACAAAAACCACCTAAAGGAATACAACGAAGTGCAAACAATTCGCCAGTTTTTTTACTTTTATGTTTAATGATTGCAGGGCCAAAACCAATAGAAAATTGATCAACCTTAAACCCTAAAGCCTTTCCGACAGAGTAATGACCAAACTCATGCACAACAATCATAAAAAGCAAGCACAAAAGTGCAAGTAATATGTAACCTATCCATTCAAGTACGCTCAAAAATGTAACTGCACCAATTATCAAACCCATACAACCGCTCCTATTACAGCATAAGGCAAATTTAATCACCTTAAATAACCGAATTACTTAAGCGTTATCCTATAAAAACAAGACAATCACTCGCTATTTTATGAGCGAAGTTATAATTTTTCTAGCAGATAAATCTGCAGCCATGATATCCTCTATACAAGTGACTTTGCCACCACCAAAAGCATCCAAAGTCGACTGCACAAGGCTTGCAATATCAAGAAAACCTATACGACCACTTAAAAACTCTTGCACTGCGATTTCATTAGCGCCATTCATAACTGCTGGAAACAATCCACCTTTTCGCCCACATTCACGTGCGATTGAAAGACATCTAAAAGCATCTAGATCTGGTTTTTCAAAAGACAAATTAGCGATACTAACTAAATCGAGCGGCGCGACCCTTGAAGGAAGTTTAGCAGGATAAGAAAGTGCTAATTGAATCGGTAAAACCATATCGGGATTAGAAAGTTCCGCCATCACACTATTATCATTATATGTGACAAGGCTATGAATTATACTCTCCCTATGAATAACAACATCTATATTATCAATACTGATATTAAAAAGGTGCATTGCCTCAATAACTTCAAGACCTTTATTCATAAGTGTTGCGCTATCAATAGTGACTTTTTTACCCATCGACCAAGTAGGATGACAAAGTGCGTCATCAATAGTAACCTCTGCAAGATCATCCCTTGATTTCCCACGAAACGAACCGCCACTAGCAGTTAAAATAATGCCTTTAACATCAGTTGCGCGGCCATATTCCATGCACTGCCAGATAGCACTATGCTCAGAGTCAACAGGGAAAATATTCACTTTTTTTTCTCGAGCAAGACTCATTACAATTTCGCCGCCAGCAACAAGAGTTTCCTTGTTTGCAAGAGCGATATCTTTTCCGCAATTAATTGCTGCAATAGTAGGTGATAAACCTGCAACACCAACAATAGCGGTAACTACAATTTGACCTTCCGGAACTGCAACTAATTCTTCAAGAGAATTTAGCATTAACGCCCCGCAAGCAGAACAATTACGCCTAGCATTTTCATTTGCAACATAAATGTATTTAGGAGAAAACTCCTTAATTATTTTGTTAAAACTATCAATTTGCGAGTTACAAGAAACACCTACTACCTTAAATAAATCTGGATACATACGGACTATTTCCAGAGTTTGAGTACCGATTGAACCAGTAACACCAATAATTATAATCTCTTTCATAAAATCCTCTCCTAAATAAATGTGAAGCATCGGTGCGACAATTAAGCTACAATCATGTTGTGCTGTAAATATTTCAATTAAACAATTATTAAATCTTGCTTAAAACACATTGAACTTAACAATTTAATTGCATGTTTTCATTAAAAATATGTACCGCCCAAATCACGAATCAAATATATCACTTCAAAAGCGATATACATAATTGGCACTACAAAAAGAAAACTATCAATTCTATCCATTACGCCGCCATGACCTGGAAATACATTTCCAAAATCTTTAACGCCAACTTTACGCTTAATCATGCTAGCAGCAAGATCACCCAGTTCCGCCATGACACTACAAACAGCACCAATCGGAAGAAGTATTGCAGCAGCTAAAAAGTGATTAGAATGCACCTCAAGTAATTCATTTGGGAACATACTATGGAATAAACCGCTCCAACTAACGATAGCAATTGCAACTGCCATACCTAATATTCCGCCGATTATGCCACCGACAGCGCCGCTAATTGTTTTCTTTGGGCTAATTTTAGGACAAAGTTTTGGACCTTTGCAAGTAACACCGACAAAGTATGCCATTGAATCAGTCGAAGCAACCACTGCAAACACGCAGAAAATACTAAGAAAACCCATAACTCTATGATTCATAACTATCATAAGCCCCATAATAATAACAGGGTAAACAATATTAAAAATTGTAGCAGTAAGGTCTGCAATTTCCATTTTATCTTTTCTGAAAGTAAAAAAGCCAAGCGCTACTATAGTAGAAATAGCAAGAGTTGCAATAATACCGATTATTCCCATAAAATATACAAGCGGGTACATAATCACCATCGCAGTAATTAATGCTGGCAAAATTGGTTTTAGTGATGCATTGCTAATTTTAGTCTCTCCGGTTTCCGTGCAAATATACGCTTTAGTTGATTTGCCTTTTCTTAAGCTGTTATATAATTCCCATCCACCAACTACTGCAAATATCATAATTAAAGCATCTGTTGCAATTAAGCTATATTGTCTAAGCCAAAAAACAGTAACGCCGACAACAGCTAAAATACATA
>CAMQSU010000045.1 GCA_947037025.1 uncultured Clostridia bacterium
ACATTCGCTCATATACCTATGCATACCTTGTAGTTTTGGCGTGTTGCCTTTATTCTTTGCAACATCGATCAATGTATCTATCGAGATGTAATACACCTTACAACCTTGTTTAATAGCCTCGACTCAGCTGCGTATGATATGTCAGCTTTCTAACTGAATCTACACCGTGCTTATAAATCATATATGCTAATATTTCTTCTAGTTTATACCTCTGAATATTATTACAATGCGTCATCGCCTCTAGCATACTTGCCTTAGTGAAATACGCCATGCTTTTTACTAGTGTTACGCATTGCATTGATGTATATCTAGGAGCCTTGTTTTCCATTCCATCCACGAAAGCAATGACTACATTATCATTATCAAGTAACCTTACGATATGCTCTTTTGCCGTTGGCGTTGCAGTAGTGTTATCACCCATTGAAAGCACATTGCCCTCGGAATCAGGAATAGTATATTTACACATCAGCTCATCAGTTAACGCATCGAACATAATTAATATCCCATCACTTTCCTCAATCCTGACTCGCTCACAAGTACGCTGCGATTCATACGGTATTGCATATTGGTTTTCTTGTACAAGATGTGAGTACCTTTCCTAACATAGAATACTTTTTGATCAGCGACTACACACGGCTTGACAGGCACAAGCAGCTTTGACTCATTTTCGAATAGCATTCTCGGGGTCGCATTCTTATGATAATCAAAAGTGCAGCTGCTACCTTTATCCAGCCATTCCAAACATTGTGAATTCAATGAGTCAATTCCACAATATATTCTGCCATCAAGAAAATTTCGCTTTGTGTGTCCGACTATTGACTCAACCCTACCCTTACTCATCGGATCATACGCATGACAGAGAAAAATACTAAACCCAACTTTCTTCACGTATTCTTCAAAGTCTTTTACTAAGATTATATTGCCGTAATTCTCCGACACTACAAACACTCTATCTTGGTCATACACAAGCATTTGTGGTCTACCACCAAAGTATCTGAAAGCATATTCATGCGCAATGATAGATGTTGCTGTTGTGAACGGTTCGCTATTAAAATATACAAATCTCATATTGCTATAACTAAGCACCATTACGAAAAAGTATATTCTTCTAAACCCTCCATACATATCCATTATCTTAAACTGTCCAAAATCAACTTGACCTTCATATCCAGGCTCTGGCGTGCTTCTTATTCCTCGCCGCCTTGCTACTTCATGTTGCACATATCCTGTCTGTTCCCTGAGCAACTTCACGTACCGATAGAATGTCGCTCGCTTATAGTTAAACTCTGGGAACGCTTCCCTAAGTTGATACAGCAAATTTGTCTCCCTTACTTGTGGACACACTTTTATAATGTCTAGTATGTAATCTCGATAATGCTCTAAGCCGGATAACGCCTTTCGCCCGATACTCTCATACTCATCATCAGTCATCGATATGTAACGCTGAACCGTTCGATAATCCATCCGCATTTTCTTCGATATCTGAGTCACATTCAAACCTAATCCATTCAGCTATTTTACCATCTTAAACTTCTCACTTCCAATCATTTATTACCCTCCTTTTAATTGAACTTTTTTACATTCACTATCCTACATCTAACCACCTCCAATGCAATTATTCTACAGCATTGATTTATTTTATTAGTGTCACAATACTGATATAATAGCAATAAACTTGTTTATATTAAAGAATGTTTATAACGCACTACACTCCACCTTACTTCTTATTTCTAAGGCTGATATACATAAATTTAGCCATTTCAGATGCAATATGTTTATAATATGTAGTGTTGGAGAATAGCTTATTAAACCCATCGACCTTCTCATTAAAGCACTCTTGCGCCGCCTTGTCAAACTCATCAGGGAAAATACTCTTCTCAAACATATCCGGATCACTCTTCTTTGCGTGCTTTGCGATAACTTTAGGATTATTATATATTTTATCAAAAATCGCCTCTATGATTGATTTATCACTAGAGTCAAAATCACCCTGATACATCGAATTGATTTTATCAATTATGTTAGCTAGCAAGTCTTTCTTATCCATAACTTTCTTGCTGGCATTAGGATTCTCTGGCTTAAGTATTCTATCTAAAGAGTTAATTTCCAAATGAATACTACCACTAAAAGTTTCGTTAAGTCTTGACTGGCTTAGTAATATCTGCTCATCTAAATCAATATTAATTCTGCTAGTTTTAGGCATGAACCTAAATAAATACTCACAAAACAAATATGAGTGATTCAACTCTTTATCAAACATCCTAGCAATCTGAGTGATGTACGCATAAAACCTAATAAAGTTTTTTAGAGCATCACAAAATGTATCACGTTGATCTTCATTTAGCATATTGTATCACATATATAATTATTATTCAACATATAAGTAAAATTAATCCTATATAAATAAGAAAACATAAAAACACTGCTAGGATTGCGTAATCCTAGCAGTGTTTTATTTATTAAGTACTTAATCGGGTTGCAAATTTTATGATTATTTTTACATTTAGTTAATCCACACATCAAAGAGTTGATTATTAATTATTTAGATAAATTGATGTTTTGATTAATATACGGTATAACCAGTATGAGTAAAATAAAATTCACCCCTAGCACCTGCACAAGCCTTTATTTTATCCGCTTTTGAACCTCTGTAGCCGCCACGACCTCCAGCCACGTTGGTATCATAATATGGAGGACCACCAGAGTAGTCTTTATACCCAAAGGATTTTCCGCCATTTCCGCCTTTTGCATCAAATCTTGCAAAAGTTGCTGACGCACCAGCATCACCTCCGATACCGCCAATATAGCCTTTGCCTCCATTACCACCATTAGCGCCTTCGTAATAACCTCCAGCACCGCCACCTTGTCCGCCAGCGCCACCATTTCCTGGATATCCAACACCTTGAGACCCTGTTGCTCCACCAGCACCTCCATTACCACCATTGCCACCAGCACTTGGTGCACTTCTAGTCTCACCAGGTTGATCAGTATTACCATCACCGCCTTTGCCGCCATTGCCGCCACTGCCGGCCGAGGCCAAATTGCCCTTAATAATGGTGACATTAGCAATGCTTATATACGCTCCCGCTGCACCACCGGTGCCGCCTCCACCGCCATTCCCTCCGGCGCCACCTGGTAAATCCTTATTACATGATGCAGCGCCATTTGCCCCATCGCCACCATCGCTACCGGCACCACCTGATCCATTAATAGCTTTAGCCACAGTATTAGAATAGTTAGTAAACGACGTTACTTGAAGTGCAATTCCGCCATTTCCTCCACGTCCACCAATACGGCCATCATAGCCTTTATATTTAAGTCCTGTACCTTTACCATCTACACCAGTTTTTCCAGACATTCCGTTACCTGCCTGAATTTTTACACTAATAGCAGAGTCCTTATAAATCACTATGTTTTCAGCTATTAAACCTGAAATTCCATTACTACCATTTCCATTATCCTCTTGAGTTGCAGTATTATCGCAAATCACCTCAAATTTGCCCTTTCCGCTAAATGATGAATCTTTAACATTCATCAATCCAGTTTTAGCTAATCCAGAAAATTTAACATTTCCATCAATAGTGAATGCTGTATTAGCCCTTGAACTACTTATGGCAAAGTCACTAGAACTTTTAATATGCCAATTCAAATTTTTTATATAAATGTTAATGTCATTTTGACCATCAGCATGCATTGTTAAACTGAAACTAGTAAATTCTCTTTGAAATGATTCATCAGCAAAAATAACAGTTTCTACATTAGATTGAAGAGTTAAAGCTAACGTTTTATCAGACCTGTCAAGTCTAAGGTATACCCTACTATCAGCAGAGCTTGTTTCACTTCCCAAAATATGCTTTGTAACTAAATTATTATCAAAATTGTAATTTAGATAATCACCTTGTCCACAAGCTATTTTGACCTGAATAGTAATTGTAGTATTTGCATCTATAAATTTAACATCATTCTTAAAACTATATTGATATGAATCCCCTATAAAGCTCATTTCAAATGCGAAGTCGTCTGCAACACTATGATCAACAATTGATCCGGCTTGAAGTTCTGCACCAGTTGTAATTGTAGACCCTATTGGAAGCATTACACCTACATTTTTAACGTTTTTCACTGACAACTCTAAATCATTCCCTGAAAGTTCTGATTTTACTGTATAAGGCGCAATTAACTCAATGTTAATTGTGAAATGATTAAGTTCTGTATATACATGAATTGATGTATTTCTATCTACATTATCTTGATTAAATACTGCTGTTATATTATTTTTGCTATCAATAGTAAACAAATCGAAACCAATCTCTATATACAATGGAGTATTAGTGCAATAGTAGAAAAAATCAGCAGTTAATGAATATGTTTCACCTATAACTAATTCAACTACATCATTTTTTTCAATAACATTATTATCTATCAAAATGCTTGAAATTTTGCCAGGTCTATATAGACTTATGTCAAAATCATATTTAACATCAGTATAATTCTCTATGGTGAAATAATATGTAGTATCTTGAATAAGTTCAAAAATAAATATCTCTGCATTGTTTTGATCTCTAACAAGGTCCATATATTTGACTTCGCTACCAGCATAATAATATACACTTAAAATATCTTCTGGAACATTTCTACTAAATTCAAAATAATAAGTAGCATCAACATCAGCCGCATAATATAGTCGCTTACTTGCGCCTGCAGCTAAGCCTATATCGCTACCATTAGTATCTAATTTTAATTGATTATCGTCAGGTGTAATATTTTTATCATTAATCGATAACCAACCACTTGAATTAGGCGTATTAGGTATAATAAAATACGTACCAGCTTGTATTTCAACACTTACTCCGTCACCAAATATATCAAGATTGCGGCTAATTATATCACCATGTAAACTGATAATATCAATGCTGAAGTTAGCTTTAAATGCTTTGAATAAAAATGAACTAGATTGATTAACAACAAAAGAATATGCCTGATTGTTTTTTACCACATTTAAATCATTAATCACAACTGTATTATCAGTATTTACAAATGACATATGGAATTGCTCGCTGACATTACCATATATTTTAATAAAATAATTTTGACCATATGCAAACTGCACTGAGTCGCTCAATTTATTAATTTGTTTATTGTATATTTCATAATCTAAATTAGGACTAATAAAATGATTAAAGTATCCCGCAAAATGAGGAGTGTAATTAATTACTGTATACCCATCTTCACCAATAACATTAGATATTTGCTCTGTTTCCGAGTCATCCGGAACAACAGCATCAACAACTACATTAACCACACAGTTAATTCCTGAATTAAGTTTTATTTTGATAAAATATGTATCAAAAGCAAGTAGTTTAATATTATTAAGGTCTGATATTAAATTGTTGTTTTTATCATAAACCTCTACTAACACATTACTAGAATGATTGATACTAATTGTAAAGTCAGTAGGGCTAGTCAATGTCATCATTTTTTGTCCAGCTTCAAAGAATGTTGATACTTGGTTTTCACCAAAATTCATTGATTCTATTTCTTTAGTAAATTTATAGTTTACTTGTCCTTCAACTTTAATGTAGTAAACTCCACTTGCAATATAAATATCGCAAATACCATTAGTAATATCATAATCCAACTTTCTGCCAGATTCATTATATATATCAATTGATGCAGAATTGTTTGATTCAATTACAAGGTTTGTATCACTATAAATTGACATTTTATGAAAAACTTGACTATTGAAACCATTGACATAATCTTTGCCAAAATTCAACTCATCGCAACTTGACACTGCAAAATTGACAGTTGTAGGATTATAAGCCGTAACTTTAGCAACATATGTACCTTCAGTCAAATACTCTGCCAACACGTAATCCAGTTCGTTAGCTCTTATCATAGAATTTTCTAATATTGATGTAAATATAGGCGATCCGGTATCAATCATATTAGACGAAAATAATTCAACTTTTATAGTCCCTTTTGCTGCAATTTCAAAATTATAAGCAGCGCTATCCAGCACTTCAAACTCGATATAAGAGTAATCTACATTACCTGTTAAATCAATTGAGCAAACACCTCCATCAACACTAGTACTATACGGAATGTAATTTGCTGAAATACTATAGTAAGCTAATTGATCACCTTTTACAAGATTAGTTGTAACTTTAATCGTTTCACCTTTAATTAAAACAACACTTGATACCTTACCACCATTAATCACATCTTTTCCAATATTAGGATCTAATTGGATTTTTGCATCGCAAGATGCTCCGTGCGTGTGATTATAATCGCAGTACGTCTTAAACTCATACTTGCCAGAATGCGGAGCTGTAAAAGCATACTCTTTTGCAACATTTGGTGCAAGATAAACTTCCTGAGCAACATTATCATATAATTCAAACGTATCAGACTCCGTACCGGAATTAAGATCAATACTATAATTATTTGAGTTTATTTCCTTAATCAAGGTTAAATCCCCATTGTTTTGCTTGCTTACTAATTTTAAAGAAACATTACCTATAAACTCTGCCTCCCAATCCTCATGAGAAGTCAATATAAATTCATTCTCTACATAGCTTGTTTTTAATTCTCCACTTTTCATATATGGCATTCCAAATAATAACGGTGCACTATCATCAGAATATATTCCTACTCTACCATTTTTCAGGGTGCTACCGTAAGCTTTTATTTGATCGTTCTTAGTCCTTTCCTCTTTAATTACTGTAGGGTTGTTGTTTTCATTAGAAACCTCATCCCCTTCCTGTATCAAGTTGCCCATAAACTGCCCGACCTGACCAATAGAATCCTTAATAGTTAATATACCGCCTCCATATGGAATAAGCCCCAAAGCAGTACCCGTAAGATCCCATATGGGCTGCCAAAAACCATTCTTACTATTAGTTACTCCAGAATATTTAGTTGTTGTGCCCATCATATAAAGTCCATCATCTTTATACGGCATATAATTTGGTTGCCCAACATTAGCATGATATTTATTAAATATGTTACCTGCAAATGCAACATCTTTCATGTATATATCATTACTAGTAGAATATTGTTCATATGCAAAGTAATCAAATACCGGTACAAAAATCGGTTTGTTATCTAGACCAACGACTGAGTTTACATACCTCATTACTTGATATGTCATCATTATTGATGCTATTCCACTTTTTGTTTCTGCATTATAAATGTATTCATACTCTTCATAATAAAGCAAACTTATTTTCATTTTAGCAAAATCAGTCGCATTTTCGCTACCGTTTATATTATTTTTGCTGATCTGCGTATCAAAAATGTACACCATATATGTATCTTCCGCTTTAAGGTGACTAACATAATATCCATATTCCAGACCAATATAACTATAATCACCTGGCTCTAACGTAAGCTTTATAAATATTTCTTCTGGTATTATCTTAAATATTTGCTCATCTTCCAAATTAGCACTAAGCTTATGCGCATGAGGATATCTGCTTTTTATGTAATCTGGATAATCTTGTATTTTATCAGTACTAAGCTGTCCATCTGAATTTGTTAAGTGATCATTTTCAGTAAACAGCATATTTTTTCTATTTATTTCACTATCCAAGTCAGCTATTTCACCACTTGATGTATATGCAACATTAGTGTCACCACTATTTGTACTAATAGTAGGTGATACAAAACCAGTGCATAGTACTGCTAATATAATTACTAGCACTAATAATTTACTACACTTTTTATATTTAATATTATTCATAATCCTACTCCTCTATGTATAAACTAATACTATGTCTTATATCTTCCACATTTCCTTCAGGGTCATACTCCATGTAAATAATATAATGACCTACTTCCTTTGGCCACTTGAAATCATCTGAATTGACCTGCTTTCCTTGACCTATTTCAATTCTTTCCCCATATATATATGTGTATATATAAATACAAATATTATCAGCATTTTTAAGATACAATCCAGTCTCTTCAATATAATAATCAGCTGAAAACATAAATTGCTCACCAGTATATTTTACTCTTAAAGTCTTACCATCTTCAACAAACTCACCATTTGCATCAAACATCTTAATGTCGCCCCTAAATGGTCCTTTCGGTCCACATGCCACTACACTTATCAAAACCGTCATCATCATTCCGACTACTAAAATCATCATTAATATCTTTTTAATTATTCTTCCATCTTTTTTTCGTTCTTTCATTTTTTTTCTCCTTTTAGCTTTTTTTTATTCAACTATATTCCAATAAATATCATTTATCTATAAACTTAAAGTATCACCACTATTTGTACTAATAGTAGGTGATACAAAACCAGTGCATAGTACTGCTA
>CAMQSU010000046.1 GCA_947037025.1 uncultured Clostridia bacterium
AACCTGTTTATAATTTTGCTCGCCTGATAACAACTTTTATATTATAATTTATAATAAAATAAGTCTAGCTGATTGAATAACAGCTAGACTTATTTCATATATATTTAAATTTCATTTATGTTTTGACTTAAAATGCAATGCATTAAAAACATGCAAAAACACGTTAAAAACAGCCGAAAATGCATGAAAAATGCATGAAAAATACGTTAAAAACATGCAAAAAACAGCCAATAACACATAAAATACGCACTGAAAACATGCAGAAAACACCCCTAAAACACATAAAATACGCACTGAAAACATGCAGAAAACACCCCTAAAACACATAGAATATACACTGCTACCATGCAGAATATCGCATAATATGCAGGCTAATTTTAAGCTAAATATACAGCTAAAATGCACTGATAAAACGACTTAATTGCATAATTATTTGATGATAACGCCTAATAAAAAGCGTGCTAGATCTAATGCTTGAACTGAATTCACAACTGCACCACTAAGCTCTTTTCCATCCGAAAATGAAAGCCCTTCAATGTCACAATCACTGAAATCAACACCTTTTAATGGTGTATGAAAAAACTCTGATTTAACAAATGAAGTCTTATCAATTGTTATATCTTTCAGACTGCAATCACCGAAATATGTATTGTTAAAGTTACAGTCGTTAGCAATAAAACCATTTATTTTAGACATTGTGAAGTTAGCATATATCATGTTACAAGTGAAAAAATCCACATAATTCATTCGGCTTTCACTAAAATTACTTCCTTTATAGTGAGAGTTTAAAAACTTCACTCTAAAGAAAACACTATTATTAAAATCACACTGCAAAAAGGCACATTTTTCGAATATAACATCATCAAAAGCACACTTTTCAAAGGATACATTTTCAAAATTACAGTTGACAAAACGTGTTTTTTCAAATCCAAAACGGTTAAAATTCTCCTGAAATAATGTTTGCCCCTCTATTAAAAGCTCGCAAAAACAATCGTCATCATTTTCAAGTTTTAAGATGTCTTCGCATATGTCTAATTTTAAAGGAATTTTTGGTGTGTAATTATTAATATTTAACTTTTTAGCCATTATTTCACCTCAATTTTTCTATTTTTCATTCTTTATATATTTCATTTTACAAGCATAAATCAACACATTTTCCGCTTAATACTACTAAATAAAATGCAAAATTACATTTTCATCAAATCTGGCATGCTTAATCTAAAGCATTTAATGCCCCCTTTACGGAGAATTACTGTCTTTATGCACAATTAGCCGAAACGATTAAAAATCACTCATCAAACGCCTTTAAAATAAGCCATTTTAGTAGACATTTGACTGATTTTCCACAATTTATACAATTATAACATATTTGAATAGTTTATGCAAGCATATACAAAAAGCAAAATAGGCACTATGACAATAAAGCCATAGCACCTAAATGGGAATTAACTGATAGAATGTTAATTTTCAATAAATTAATTTGCTTCAGCTATATTATCCAATTGATCTTTTTCCGTTTCAACATCAACTAATAACGTATCATAATTACACATTACCTTACAACTCTCATTAGCCGTACTTGGGGTTACTGTCAAATTATTATCTGTTATATACTTTTTCTCTAGCCTTGTTAAGTTGTTATCTGTAAGAACGCTTGTAATATTCATTAAACTCTCTTTGCTGTAACTTTTTCGACTTGTAAGCATAGCTTCTACATGCTCACTTGTCCCATTTATTGTGATGTATTTTCCGCAAAGCGCCTCAGTATCACCTACATATACACACTTTCCATTTCGCATTAAAATAACTTCTGATGTAATGTTTTGAATTTCCGCAAATAAATGCGTAGACACAATATACTGTTTATGATTTCTGCAAAACTCACTATTTAGTATTGAGTAAAACTTATCTCTTGCACTCTCATCTAATCCTGATACTGGCTCATCAAGCACGTATATTTCCTTATTGAACGCAAGACCAATACAAATATTAAATTGGTTTTTCATTCCCTTAGATAATTTTGTGTAATATGATTTTTTTGGCAAACCAAACTCCTCTAGAAATGTGTAAAATCTTTCAATGTCAAAGTCAGTACAAGCGCTTGCGATTCTCTTTGCGTTCCGCTCAAGGTTTAGCAAATAATCATGTCCGCATTTCTCATCAATGACGATCATATTTCGACTAGCTGCTACATTGTTAAACGTATCATATATATTATATTTCATACTGCCTGATGTTGGCAAATTGTATCCTAAAATTGTATTAATTAGAGTGGTTTTGCCCGCTCCGTTATTGCCAACTAGTCCTATTATACCTGCATTAGGCAATGTAAAACTTACATTATCTAGGGCAGTTTTTTTTCTGAATGTTTTAGTTAAATTCTCAGCTTTTAGCATATATTTATTCTCCTTAATAATAAATATTAATCATTTTATCATGATAATATTATTTATCAGTTTTACTGTCTTCTATAAATTTCAACTCTTCATCTGTTAAATTCTCAAAGGTGAAATATGAATTTGCTAATAGAGACTCATCAATTGTGACAGATGAATGTAGTGTTATTTTGACAGCAACACCTAAATTAATACGCTTTTCCATTTCATAATCATCTCTACTTTGCAGCACGCTATTTGAATAATTTCTAATGTCAGCACCATAGGAATACCCGCTAATATATTCTCTAGCGTATACATTTAAAATAATATCATTAACTGCATCATACAATTTTTGGTCTGCATAATTGTTATATACTATTACATCGTATGAAATTTTAGGTGCATTAGCATCATCTGTCCTAGTAATTATAGTATCCATATCACTAAAAAATCCAGCATGTAATAGTAGGTCTTTATTTAAGTGCTTTATTGCACTTATGTTCATTGACTGGCGATCATAAACTCTAACATTTGGGTAGTTTCCATTATATACATCATTAAAATTAGTTTCGTCAACTTTTTCAATATATCCTTCCTGCATTTCTCCGTATACTATATACTTAGAAGGTGCCGCATACACAGGTATGATTAAAATTATTACTAATATTACAACCATCATCAGCATTGTTATAAATTTGTTTTTCTTGATTAAATTCATTATATTGTTTTTCATCTTATTCTACCTCCCTTTAGGCATAACACATACTCAACTATATTACTTATTACCACTCCGATTGCAACAGCAGTAAAACTTCCTTCAACACCAATGAAAAAACTTTCCAAAGCTCTATAATACTCATGTTCTGGCAAGTAACTATTTACTATATCATAATCAAACGCAAATGCGCCTATTAACACAAACGCTACCAGCAGCACAAATGGTATCAAAAGTAATACAGCCGCTCTGCCGTAATTTCTATTCATAGCATTATTTAATAGATATGTGACAAGCTGCATCGCCATATATGATGTTGCAATATAAATACCAAAGTTTTTGCCAACTATCATCATAAGTGTTACTTTATCAAGATCTCCTATCGGAAATGTTGGAAGACTTCCTGCAATAACCAATACAATTATTTCAGTTAGCATCGTCATTACACTCATAGCAACTGCTATTGCTAGCAAACTTGCATAATTTGATATGCAATATGTCTCATTAGTTGCACCGATACTGTCAAAGCTTTTCTTGCTGTTTTTTGCATTGTATAACAGTACAATAATTATTGATGCTACTACTATTGGCGTTATTGCAAAATAATTAATTTGCATTATATCATAGCTTGCGAAAAAGCTTGTGTGAAAGCTTTGCTTTAAATAATTTGGCACAGTACTAAACGGTACCGCTATCGAAATCATTGAAAATATGAATATTGCAAGACCCATTATAATCATTATAATTGTCATGCTCTCAAGCTTAAGTTTAGACTCTTTATATACCTGTTTTAATTTATTCATTACTCACCTCTTTTGCAGCATTCTGTTTTGCTACAACTCTATAAAGCAGTATCTCAAGTGAGATATCACTGTTAATTACTATCATAAATATTAACTCCTTGTTTATAATTTTATTTTTTTTGTAATAATAATGTCATTATTCATGCATTTCTACTTATTTGACATGCATTTTGCATACTTTTCACTCACTAAATCAATTATTTGCTCACGCGTTAACTGCAACTTCACGGCCTCTACTATAAGGTCATCAAGGATTAGCTCTAGCTCCTCATTGCGCCTGCAAGCATATATAATATCCTTTGCATTTGCCGTAACAAACATTCCTAATCCACGCTTTTTATAGACGATTCCTCTTGACTCTAACAATGTAACTCCCTTTCCTGCAGTGATTGGGTTGATGTTAAAGCTTTTTGAAAACTCAATTTGAGAACAAATTTTATCCCCTTCCTTGATGTTACCTTTTAGTATCTCATCTTCCGTCCATTCCGCCACCTGTATAAATATAGGCTTTAAGCTAGATTCATTTAATTTCATTTTTCCTCCTGTGTACTGCATGCAATATCAAACTTCATTAATAGAAATCATGCTTTTCTATTCAAGTCCAATATAGTACCCTACTACACTATAGCACTTAGAGAAATTTTTGTCAACTGTTTTTTGCGTAAATTTTATCGGCAATATTTACCACCTTGACATTAGTAATCTAATGTGTTAAAATATATTATATAAAATATTCAGCATGCTATACTAATGATATTATTTGATTATTATTATAAGGTAAAACTGACACCTAGCAGATATAAAAGATATATCCCTAAACAAGCAAAGTTATGTATATGCTGTTATTCTTTATAATTATAACCAATAAGTTCTCATACATTACTTGTGATGAGAACTTTTTTCAATTAGTAGCTTTTTATTACCTTTTATTATAATAATTTATAATTTACATAATATCAGTATTATGTATTGAGAAAATGTGCTATAATAAATTGATAATGATTATCAATTATAAAATATCTGTACAATTAAAGGAGAAAATTATGAATAACTATAAATGTGACATTTGCGGATTCATACACGATGAAAGCACTGCTGGAAAATGGAACTTACTGCCAAGCGGTTGGGTGTGCCCATTATGCAAAATGGGAAAAGACAAATTTTCAATCATGAAAACTGGCTCATCAGAACAGGTAACAGAAGCTACTTCTAGCAAGCATTTATCTGCTAACATTCGAGTGCCTATCGAATTAGATAACCCTTCAATATGCAGAGATGACGATACTTGCATTAAGTGCGGTCAGTGCAAAAATGTTTGCGAAGATTACATTAATGTTCATGGTACATATAATTTGCAAGATACTAACGATACTGCTGTTTGCATTAATTGTGGACAGTGCGCTAACGTTTGCCCTGTATCAAGCATTACTGAAAAGTATGAATATGAGGATGTAAAATTAGCAATCAATAATCCTGATAAGATAGTAATTTTCAGTACTTCTCCATCAGTTAGAGTCGCTTTAGGCGAGGAATTTGACATGGTTGATGGAAGCTTTGTGGAGGGCAAGATGGTTACGCTACTTAGAGAGTTAGGCGCTAACTACGTGCTTGATACTAATTTTGCAGCAGATTTAACTATAATGGAAGAAGCAAGCGAACTTATTGAGAGAATAACGACTGGTAATAAGCCGCTTCCTCAGTTTACTAGCTGCTGCCCGTCTTGGGTGAAATATGCTGAAACTTATCATCCTGATATGCTTGAGCATATCTCTACTGCAAAAAGTCCTATCGGCATGCAAGGACCTACAATCAAAACTTATTTTGCAAAGAAAATGAATATAGACCCTGCAAAGATTGTAAACGTTGCGGTGACTCCATGTACTGCTAAAAAGTTTGAGATTAGACGTGATGAAATGAACGCATCCGCTGCATATAATAATATAGACGGTATGCGCGATATGGACTATGTTATCACTACTCGTGAACTTGCTATTTGGTCGCTCGAGCAATCAATTGACTTTGCAAGTCTTTGTGACAGTAAATTTGACAATGTTATGAGTGAAGCATCTGGTGCTGGAGTAATTTTCGGAAATACTGGCGGTGTTATGGAGGCTGCACTTCGTACTGCATATGAGTACATTACAAATGGTCCTGCCCCTGCTATCCTATACGAGCTGCAACCAGTTCGTGGTTTAGATCAAATTAAAGAAGCTACATTACAGATTGGTGATTTAAGTGTGAATGTTGCTGTCGTATACGGAACTAAAAACGCATCAAAAATTATTGAACTTGTTAAGTCAGGCAAGAAGAATTATCATTTTATAGAAGTTATGACTTGCCCTGGTGGCTGCATTGGTGGCGGTGGTCAACCTAAAGGAACACTTGCTAAAGGCGACACACTTAGACAAAGCCGTATTGATAGTCTTTATAATCGAGATAGTAAAATCAATCTTAGGTCAAGCCACAAGAATAATGAAATTATTGCAGTTTATGAAGAGTTTTACGGTAAGCCTTTATCAGAACTTGCAGAAAAACTGCTACATACAACATACTTTGATAAGAGTGATAGCTTAGGCAAAAAATAAATCAAATTAATGTTAATCTATTAAATTAAATATATAAAACAAAAAAATGGTAGAAGGAATTAATTCCTTCTACCATTTTGATTATTTTATTTTATAGATTTGAATTTTGCTTATTTATGCGCAACTTCCACATCTTTTACGTCCCCAATGCTTAAACTTGAATAATTGAGTGATGTCCCATTTTGCATGAGGCATATCATTAGATATTCTTGTGTCACCGTGGAAGAATGCTCCGAAATTTGAAAACCACCATGATCTATAATAATCAGAATCTTTTGTTGCTTGTACTCTACGTAACTGTCCTGCCATGTTTGATACATAAATTGGAATTGGTACTCCTGAAGCTTTTGTAGCACTAGCTGAAGCAGCAATATCTGGACCAGAGAACTTGTATCCGAAAGTATTATTTCCGTGAGAATGTATATCTGCATCGCCACTAACAAGATCAGTATCCCTTATAGTACACGCACCTGAATAAGAACTCCTTTGCTCACCTGCCTCTGCATATGCGTAAGTAAAAGCATTAGGTCCTATTTTGTAGATTGTAGTAGCGTACTCTTGGTTAAACTTTATTGATAGCTTACCATAAGTTTTACTATAATCTTTTGCTGCGTCAACTTGTGTTCTAAATATTTTCTTTACCATGTGGTAACATGGA
Organism: uncultured Clostridia bacterium; assembly: GCA_947037025.1. GTDB lineage: Bacteria > Bacillota > Clostridia > Christensenellales > UBA3700 > MGBC100798. The sequence goes on from CAMQSU010000046.1 coordinate 7,140, forward strand.
AAAACGCTACAGCCTGAATTACGATCATTTTGATAAGTTGGGTAATTTGAACTTTCAGATGCTGGATATTTTACTATTTCACCTGGACGAACTTTACGCTTCGTGCCATCAACTTTATTTAAATAACGATTGTAAGCTACAGCAGATACTGATGCCTCCATTGTTTCAGTTACTGCTGAATCATTTACATCTGCAACATAACTTTTGTTAGATGCTGCAATCACATTACCTGTAAAAATCATTGTTGTTAACATTACTGTTGCAGTTACTGCACATAGTAACATTTTTTTAATGTTTTTAGATTGATCACTGTTTAATAATATATTTTTCATTTTTCATTCTCCTTTGTATTAAATCATTATGTCTATTACTCTATGTAATCGACTAGTGTTAATTAATTATGCACAACTTCCACATCTTTTGCGTCCCCAGTGCTTAAACTTGAACAATTGGCTAGCATCCCACTTATAATGCTTATGTCCTGATGAAACTGTAGCGTGCTTATGGAATTTAGTTGCAATTGTTCTGTACCAAAAACCTAAATAGTAGTCTGGATCATTTTTCAAACCAGGCTCTGCCTTTTTCAAGTAACCTGATGGAGTTGAAACATAGATTGGAACTGAAACTCCTTGGTAATATCCCATACTTGAAACTTCTGCCATTTCAGTAGGTATAACGGTATTAGTTAAACCTGATTTACCGCTAGACTTTACAACACTGTCTCCATTTATAATATCACGATCAGCAATACACTTAGTTCCAGCTTTGAAATAACTATTTTGAAAAATGTTTCTAGTCTTAATTATTGTTGCATATGTATAAGCATATGCATTATCTCCGATTTTGTATATTGTTGCAGCCATGTCTTGCTCATAATGACTATTGCGAATTGAATATAAACCGTAAGTATTAGTAAAATCCTTAGCTGCATCTAACTGAGTCCTGAACACCTTGTACACCATATGCTTGCAAGGAAGTGTATTACATCCAGAAGCCCTAGTATTTTCATACGTTTTAGTGTTTGCATACTGCGTTCCAGGATATTCAACGCCATCATAAATTGCATACTTACCATTTTCCTTATTGTAACTCTCGAAATAATGATCGCCATACCAACCGCTGCTTGATACTTCTGTTACTGAAGAATCAGTACCTTCTGCAACATAACTTTTGTTA
>CAMQSU010000047.1 GCA_947037025.1 uncultured Clostridia bacterium
ATCCTAGACAGATGATCATCCAATACAGAACTCGGCTTATAGGTCAATCTCTCTTTGAAAGCTGCATCTAGTTTAGATGAGAAAAAACACCCCGATACACAAGTGTATCGGGGTGTTTTGATTGTTTCTGATAATATAATTATTGTATTAAAAATTAAATGTAATATATATTATTATATTATTATAAGTCTATATAATTAATATTTAAAACTAGTCTATTACATTCTGTCTAATATTTGTAATTTTGATTATTTCTACATTTCTAATACATTCATTGATTAATTCTGCAAGATCGGGTATTTTGTCGTACTCTGCAACCGCTGTTTCAAGTTTTGGTTTGATTATTGGATTTTTAGGTAGAAACACTGTGCAGCAATCTTCATATGGTAATATACTTGTTTCAAAGGTCTTAATTTTATTTGCAATATCGATTATTTCTGTTTTATCCATATCTATTAACGGTCTAAATACTGGTAAATTTTTCACTCTACTATTAGTAACTGTTAACGAAGCTAATGTTTGAGATGCAACTTGCCCTAAACTTTCACCGGTTACCAACGCTCCGCAATTACGGCGTTTTGCCATTGTTTCTGATATTTCTATCATAATCATTCGCATAACTGTAATCATAAAATCCTCACGGCAAAAATCATGAATTGCTTGTTGGATTTTAGTAAATGGCATTACATATAGGTTAAATATTCCACAATATTCGCTGATTATTGTTGATAAATCAACCACCTTTTGTTTTGCAAGATGGCTCGTAAACGGATAGCTATGAAAATGAATTCCGCAAATTTGCATTCCTCTCTTCGCAATTCTATATCCAGCAACGGGGCTGTCAATACCGCCACTTATCAATAACATCCCTTTTCCCGCACTACCGACAGGCATGCCGTCTAATCCTTTAATCGAGTTAAAATATATGTATGAAATTTTATTTTCTCTAATATCTACGTTAATAACAAGCTCTGGCTGATGTAAATTTACAGTCAGTTTATCATTAAGATGTATTAAATCTCCACCAATTTTGCATGCAATTTCAGTGCTTGTAAAAGGAATAGTTTTATCTGCTCTCTTAACGGTTACTCTAAAAGTATCGGCATTAGGCAAATCATTAACAATCATTTGTGCTACTTTAGTAATATCTGTTGGCATTTTGTATGCTACAGACATTGAGTGAATGCCGAAAACTTTAGTAAGTGTATTAAGAATATCATCTAAATCTTGCTCACGAAAACCTTCTACAAAGTGCCTTGTTCTTGATTTTTGAATTACGCAGTTATATTTCTTTATTGCATTTGCAATATTTTTCTCTAGTAAATTCTCGAAAAACTTCTTGTTTTTTCCTTTAAGAAAAATTTCTCCATATCTAATAATAATAACCTTTTCCATTATATCTCCTATTTACATGCTAGTTTGCATGGTGTACGTTTATATTTTTTTACTCATATTTACCACAAGTTGATAGTAATTTTTTTTAAATAAATTTATAAATTCTTCTGCCTGCATTTGGCTGAAATCATTGTTAATACTTATCCTCATCATGCCAGAGTAATAGCTCCTTTCAAGCCCTAATGATATAGGTATTCTACTGCTAGATGCGCTTGCTGAACATGCTGATCCTGTACCTATAATTACTCCATCATCTTCTAGCATATGAAGCAATATTTCTCCTTTTGTATCAGGAATTGAAAATGACAATATGTGCGATACACTGTCCGTAATCTCGGTATTTATTATGATATCAGGGTTAATTGATAGTAATTGCTCTCTAATATAGTTAATAATAGACTTATTTGACTGAATATTTAGCTCGTTAATGCTACGCTCTAAGGCATATGGCATACTCATTATAGCTGATAGATTTTCTGTTGCTGATCGTATTCCACCCTCTTGTCCACCACCAAATATCATAGGAGATAAGTTAAGTCCAGACCTAATATATAATGCACCCGAACCCTTCATTCCATGAAATTTATGTGCACTAATTGAATACAAATCAACGCCTAATTTACCCAAATTTATAGGTAATTTTGCTACAGCTTGAACTCCATCAGAATGGAATACTGCTCTATTTGAGTGTTCTTTTATAAGCTTTGAAATTGAAGCTAAATCATTAATTGCACCAGTTTCATTACAAACGTGCATTATCGATACTAGCATTACATCCTTAGTAAGCATTGACTTAAATTGATGCATATCAATTTTTCCAAATTTATCACAAGGGATAAGTTCTAGTTCATAACCTAATGATTGTAATTTTTTAGCTGCGAAGTAAACTGCACTGTGCTCAACTGATGAAATAAGTATTTTTCCACCTTTAAATTTTCTACAACCAAAAATACTCATATTATCAGATTCTGTGCCGCTCGCTGTCATTATTAGTGTACCGCCAGTGCCGCCCAATAATTGCAGTGTTTTTTCTTTTGCCATTTTCATTTCTTGCTTAATACTTGCTGATTTAGCATGCAATGATGATGGATTGTGGAACTTAATACATGAGTACTTGCGAATTATCTCTAATATTTCGCTATACATTTCTGTAGTTGCTGAATTGTCTAAATAAATCATATTTTTATTCCTTTAGTTAACTCTGAATGCATATACTCATCAAGATTGCAAATATAATTTCCATTATTTGTAGTAAATACATTATATTTTACTGATGTTTCGTCGGTTAAATCAACAATATTGATAGTAGTTGAAATTATTGCAGAGTGCTTTTTTTGAATTTGTACTTGTGTAAGTTCGCAAACATTACATTTTAATAAAGTTTTGCTGTATAAAATATATTGTTTTTTTATGGTAAATATTTCTTCATATATTTCGTACTCAATCTTATAGCATAAATGTATTGCAATTATTCGCATAGTGCCGCTAATTGCAATAAAAAGTATTACTAATATCCAATCAGTACTATTAATTGCAATTGCAGTGAAAATATTATAACCTACAAAAAAGTCTGCACCGACGCTAAGCAATAGCAAAATATTTCTAAGAACTACTTGCCATGTTTTTGATAAATCATAGACTAAACGGTAACCCATAGCTTTCCTCCTCATTTGTGTTTGCATATATCATTTTATCTCAACAATTGTTACACCCCATTCGCCTTCACCATGTTTACCAAGTCTATATGATAGCACTCGTGGATGCTTTCTAAAATGTTCCTGTACTGCTGCGCGAAGTGCGCCAGTTCCTTTTCCGTGTACAATTCTACCTTCTTTTAATCCTGAAAGCATTGCAGAATCAAGATATTTATCTACAATTTCAAGTGCTTCTTCTACTCTTTTACCGATAACATTGCATTCAATTTGTAATGGCTCGCTAGAAACTGGTCTGTTCATAATGACTATTGAACTATCTTTCTTTTTAGCTGTGGATTTGTTGATTATTTTGCTTACTTTAGAATATTTAACATTTGTGGTAATTAGCCCCATTCTTATTTGATATTCGCATTTTCTTGTATCGTCAGAAATGACGATTGCAGTCTTATCCAATGCTTTCACATACACCTTATCACCGACTTTTATTGCAGAAGTATCATATTCCATAATATTTTCATTGTTTTCATCAGTGTAGCTTATACTATTTAGCTTGCTTTTTAGCACTCTAGCTTCAAATAAGCCTGATTCAGTTGGTGCATTTATAATTTTTTTAATTTTTTCGATAGCTTCATCAGCCTCATCAAGATAATCTTCTAAAATTTTGCTAGCTTCTTTTCGCATTGTTTCATTCAATTTTTTACGTTCATTGGCTATGTGTTCTCTATCCATTTTTGCGGTATTTAACTCTCTTAGTATTTCAAGTTTCATTGACTCCGCTTCGGCAAGACTTGATTCTGCATCTCGTCTAGCTTTTTCAGCTGATAATACTATAGCATCAAATTGAACCTTATCATCAGATAAAAGTGACTTTGCTTTTTCAATTATACTAGAATTTAACCCAAGTCTACTTGCAATTTCAATAGCATTTGAGCTGCCTGTAGACCCTAAAAGCAACTTGTAAGTTGGCTCAAATGTATGCGGATCGAAATCCATTGACGAAGTTGCAGATAATTCATTAGTTAGTGCAAACTCCTTCATTTGTTGGTAATGTGTTGTAATTATGCATGTAGAACCGCTTGAAATAAATTTCTCTGTAGTTGCTACTGCTAAGCTAGCGCCTTCAATAGGATCAGTACCTGCACCTAATTCATCTAATAAAACAAGTGAATTTGAGTCGCAATTTTTAGTTATATGGATAATATTTACCATGTGCGAGCTGAATGTTGACAGATTATTTTCAATGCTTTGTTCATCACCAATATCACAGAAGATGCTGCCAAAATATGAAATTGAACTACCATATTCGCATGGGGGGAAAATACCGCACATACTCATTATGGAAAACAATCCTACGATTTTAAGCGTAACTGTTTTTCCGCCTGTATTAGGACCTGTTATCATTAAAACTTTTTTACCTTTAGAAATTTTTATTGTAACAGGAACAACTTTTTCAGGAGATATTAACGGATGTTTACCTTTTATAATGTCTATTTCTCCATTAATATTTATGTTCGGACGCTCCGCACCTAATTTGTGTGCATAAATAGCTTTTGCAAAAATTGCATCCATTGCAGTTAAAATTTCAAAGTTTTTCTTAATTCCATCAACTTCTGATCCAACCCTCACCGTAAATGATTTTAGTATTTTTTCAATCTCATACGATTCGGTGATTTTTAAGGATGCAATTTCATTATTCAATTGGACAATTTGAAATGGTTCAATAAAAACTGTCGCACCACTTGCAGACTGGTCGTGTATAAGTCCGGGAATATTGTTTTTGTATTCACTCCTGACAGGTATAACATATCTATTGCTACGAATAGTAACTATCGCATCTTGCAAATATTTGTTGTACTCAGAATTTGTAGTGTACATTGTAAGTTTGTTTTTAATGTTAATATTGCATTTCGTAATTGATGCCCTGATACTTTTCAGGTCAGATGACGCATTGTCAGCCATGTCGTTTTCACTCAAAATGCTCTTATAAATTTCATCCTCTAATGCGTGATCAGAATATAGCTCATTTGCATAATCTTTTATATGCTGAATTTCATTAGAAGGCACCTTGCCTACACTCTCAGAAACATTTCTTGATATCTTCATAACTCTTGCGACTTTTAGTAAATCGCCCATGGATAACATAATATTTTTATCTGCCATTTCAATTATTTCTGTAATATCATCAAATGAAAAATCTGGAGATTCTGCAAACTCATATAATATCCTGTCCGCTTGGTAAGTTTCGTCTAGTAATATATTAGATTGTGCTAAACTTTCAGCGGGCAAAAGCTCTGATAGTAGTTTTTTGCCACTAGCAGAAACTGCATGCTTTGATAATAATAATCTAATTTTATCAAATTCTAGCGATAATATAGTTTTTTCAGTTATCATTCAACACCCCTATGACTATGGACTTCAGTATATTTTACACCATTATCGGAGTTTTTGCAAGTGCTATCGCAGTTATTATCACAGGTTTCAGATTTATTTGTACCGGTGAAGTCATATAACTTGCAAAATTTGTCTAATATTGCATCACTTTTAACATTGTGCACTGCACTATTATACATCGTAAAATAGCATTTATCAATTTTCTCACGTATAATTGGATACTCACCATACCCATCTTTTAATGTGAAAGATTTGTATTTGCAATTTGTGCAATTGCATTCAGTAATATTAATAATTGGACAATGTGATAGACTCATTACAGGGAGTCTTCCGTACATATATGCACCAATACTATCGTTATTATCAAGTAGAACCATATCAGATGTTGCTAATTCGACGCTGCAAATGTAGCTGGTAAGACCTAATATGTTTGCATGCCTACTGTTGAATATGTTTAGTCCAATGCCGCCTATTACTTTTCTATTTTGATTATAAGCTAACTCTAGTGCATATATATTTTCCGCATAAATGCCGACTGTTATAGGAATTTGATTTAATATATTTTCGATAATTTGCAGATCAGATGTCATTGCCATTTTTGGTAATCTAACATATAACTTTTCTTTTATCTGTGGATTCTTACTAGTAAATTCATCATAATATAAAATATCAATCACAAAGTCAACGCTTTTATTTTCAAAGTTTGTTATATCTATATCAAATGGATTTATAAGTATTTTTTCAGATAATTTTTCGCTTATTAACTTATACGTAATGCAATTAGAATAGTCAATAAGTACCCTATTATCTATACATATTGCCGCATATAATTTATCAATAATATCTCTGCGAGCGTTATTAAGAATGCTTTTTGGTAAAAATAAATGACCGTCTATTTTAACATCAATATCAGTTAAAACAAAATCAGTATCTCCAAATTTACTTAATGCATCTGTTATATTTTCGCAAGTCATTGCAGCATTTTTTGCTAATTCAATAGAATCAGTATTGATATATTCAACTAGTATATTATTAACATTAGCTGTAATGTGTATGCCTTTATCACTACTAAATGATGCAGTCATAGTAATATCAATTTTAGGATTTTGTCTAGTTAAAATTGCATTTGATAATGTTTTATCTGTTGTAATATGCACGCTGTCACCAACAAGATAACTGCGTTTAGAGTATATCGTGTAAGTATTGTTTTCTGATGAAATTATTGATACTTCCATGCCACCAACTTCTTTACCGTGGCGAATAATTTTAATGCCATCACCATTGATGAAGTTGTGGTTGCTTGCAACTTTAATTTTGTATGAATCACTACCCTTAAAATCTTCACAAGATTTAACACTACCGACATACTCGCCCAAGTGACCTTGAACAGTTTTGCACATGATATTATTTTTAGCTGAAAAAGCATATCCGCTGCTAAAACCTCCACGATTGTAGACTCTTTTAATTTGACTATGATCTAAACTTGTAAGAGTTTCACCCCTAACTAATTTAGCGTAATTTAAGCATGTAAGTCCTACATACTCAGCTGATTTCATTCGTCCTTCAATCTTTAAACTTGATACTCCTGCTGAAATTAATTTATCGACATTTTCTGTTAAGCATTGATCTTTAGGCGAAAGCATATATCCTTTAGTGCCAGTTAACGTCTCTGTATATTCCTTTCTGCAAGGCTGCAAACATCTGCCACGGTTACCGCTGTTTCCTGTAGTAATGCTTGAAAACAAACACCCACCAGAAAATGATACACACATTGAGCCGTGTGCAAAATACTCAATTTCTAGATTAGTGTTATCTTTAATTTGTTTAATTTCAGCAATTCCGCACTCTCTTGCAAGTACAACTCTACTAAAGCCTAACCTCTCTAAAAACTTAGCAGAAGGTAGATTATGCACGCCAATTTGAGTGCTAGCATGTAGCTGAATATGCGGTGCAAGTTTTTTTACAGAAGCAACAATTGCAAGGTCTGAAATTATAAAAGCATCAACGAAAGCACTTTCACAAGAAATAATAATTTCCTCAAGCTCACATATTTCACTTTCCTTAATATTTGTATTAAGAGTGACATATACTTTGACATTATGAATATGACAGTATCTTGTCCATTCAGCAATATTATTGTTATTGAAATTATCAGCTTTCATTCTTGCATTAAAGTTTGCAAGTCCTAAATAAACAGCATTTGCGCCGCCTTTTACAGCAGCGCGTAATGCATTTATATCGCCACAGGGCGCAAGTACTTCTATCATATTACCTCAGTTTTGCTTGAAGTTCTTTGTCAAGCATTTTAATAATCTTGTTGATTTTAGTGCTGATTTCATCATCAGTCATTGTCTTATCGTATGATGTAAACTCTAAGCTTATTGCAACAGATTTGAAACCTTTTTCAATTCCTTTTCCACGATAAATATCAAATATTGCTATGTTAGATAATTGTTTTCCTGCATACTTTGTAGCAACACTGATTATATCTTCTGCAGAAACTTTTTCCTCTACTACAACGGCAAGGTCGCGATCAACAGTAGGAAACTTAGATATAGCTTTAAAGTTGTAGCTATTGTCATATTTTTCATTAAGTAAGTCTATATTGATTTCAGCGATAAAAACTTTTGATTTTATATCATAATTTTTAGCAATATCAGGGCGAACCTCACCAAAAGTAGCTACTATATCCTGCCCAACTAATACATTTGCACTAATTCCTGGGTGCAGATAGCTTGTATCAGG
>CAMQSU010000048.1 GCA_947037025.1 uncultured Clostridia bacterium
TATGTTGCATCAACTCCATAATAATCTATAATATTTTCGATAATCCCCTTAATTGAATAAAAGTCCTCATTCTCACCTAAAACACCTAAAACTAATTTTTGAACTTCTAAAGGTTGCTCTGTTAGTGGTAGCGACTTAGGTTGATAAATGCTTGCAAACTCAAAAAATCTAACAGCTTTGTTGCCGCGATTTAAGTTTTTAGCAAGAATTTCAATCATGCTATGACTAAGTGTAGTTCTCATTACTGACATATCCTCGCCTAAAGGATTTAGCAATGTTACAACTTCCCTTAATTTATCATTTTTATCAATTCCTAACATGTCAAACATTTTAGGTGTAGTGAAAGAATATGAATATGTTTCATTCATGCCCTCACCAACTAATAATGATTTAACATTATCAATATTTGTTTGTCCTACAGTTTTTCCGCCGATAGTTTGTTTGCCGTTATCAATAAGCGTGCAGATGATTTTATCATATCCATAAAGCCTTATTATCTCCTCAGCAAGATCATTGGCATTTTCAATATCTTCACGATATAACGGAGCTTTGCAAACTAAATTTTCACCTTCTATTGTAGTTAAAATTTGCAATGAATTAAGTATGCGAACCATATCTTCAGTAGGTACTATGATTCCTAAAATTTCATTAATTTTTGCATATGGAACTACAACTATACTTGGCTCAAGGCTAACAGATACTTTATCTATAATACCTTCGCAAATATCTCCGCTGTTAGTTTCGCAAATAAGTTGTAATGCCCTTTTCAGTCCTAATTCTTGAGATCCGAAATCTATGCCACGCTCAAACCTAGTTGAGGAGTCAGTGCGAACATTTATCTTTCGGCTCGCTCTTCTTATGCTGTCACGTGCAAATCTTGCTGACTCAAAAACTATGTCATTTGTTTCACGTGAAATACTGCTGCCAACACCTCCCATGACCCCTGCAATTGCACTTGGATTCTTGCCATCAGCAATGACACATATGCTCTCATCAAGCAAATATTTTTTGTCATTAAGTAGCGTGATTGACTCGCCTTTACTTGCATTTCTCACAATGATTTCGCCGCTAGTTAATAACTTGTAATCAAATGCATGCATAGGTTGACCGATCTCCATAAGTACATAATTTGTGATATCTACTATGTTATTAATTGGTCTAAGTCCAACAGCTTTTAATCTTCGTTTGATGTATTCTGGAGAGTCTTTAATAACTACATTTTTAACCATGCTCGCCATATATCTAGGACAAAATTCTGTATTTTTAACGTCTACTTTTATGTTGCTGCTTGTCTTGTCTGCTATTGTTTTATATTCAAAACTAGGCATTCTAAGTTGCTTGTTTAGCACTGTCGCAACTTCTCTTGCAATACCGAATACGCTATTACAATCAGGTCTATTAGCTGTAACGCCAACATCTAAGATAGTGTCGTTAGTGCTAAGAACTTCATTCATATCAGTACCTGGAGCGTAGCATGAATCAAGTATCATAATACCATCAACACCACCATTTTTAAAATCGCTTTCGGTAAGTTTTAATTCCTCACCGCTACAAAGCATTCCGTTACTAGCCACCCCGCGCAGTTTGCCTTTTTTAATGTGCATTCCTGATGGAAGATCAGATCCATCAAGCGCAGTAGGTACATGGTCTCCGACCGAAATATTTGTCGCCCCAGTTACTATTTGAACCATCTCGCTACCAATATTTATTGAGCAAATTTGAAGCTTGTCCGCATCGGGATGAGCCTCCAACTTTTCAATTTTACCAACCACTACTCTTTTGCAGTTATCAGCTTGACGGATAACATCCTCAACCTCAAATCCTGCACTAACTAATTTATCAGAAAGCACCTCTATAGTGCAATCAATATCCACATAATCTTTCAACCATTCTATTGAAACTAACATATTCGCCTCCTAGTTAAATTGCTTTAAGAATCTATTGTCATTATCAAACAATATTCTCATATCAGGTACGCCGTACTTTATCATTGTTATTCGCTCAATGCCAAAGCCAAATGCAAATCCACTATAAATTGTGCTGTCAATGCCGCAATTATCCAAAACTTTTGGATTAATAATTCCTGCACCTAATATTTCTATCCAGCCAGTGCCTTTGCATATTCTACAACCCTTGCCACCACACACCGCACACGTTACGTCAACTTCCACCGATGGCTCAGTAAAAGGGAAAAATGATGGACGGAGTCTTGTTTTTGTTTTCTCATTAAATAATGTTTTTGCAAAAGTTTCTAGTATGCCTTTAAGGTCACAAAGTGTTATGCCTTTATCAACTACAAGTCCTTCTATTTGTTGAAACATTGGGCTGTGAGTTGCATCATCATCTGGGCGGTAAACTTTGCCCGGATTAACTATACGGATAGGAGGCTGAGAATCCATCATCGTTCTAGCTTGCACTGGAGATGTATGAGTTCTAAGCAATAAATCATCAGTAATATAGAAAGTATCTTGCATTTCTCTTGCAGGATGATCAAGCGGTATATTTAGTGCTTGAAAGTTAAAGAAATCTGTTTCAACTTCTGGCCCTTGTTTCACTTGAAATCCTAGATTGGTAAAAATATTTAATATTTCATTAACTACTATTGAGCAAGGATGTAATCCGCCTTTTTTACACTTTTTACTACTAAGTGTAATATCAATACTTTCACTTTGCAGCTTGCTATTAATACTAGAAGCTGTTAATGCTGCTAGCTTGTCCTCAACCATTGCGGTTATAATATCTCTAGCTTCATTTACTATTTTGCCAATCATAGGTTTTTGTTCGACAGGCACATCGCGCATGCCTTTTAATACTGCTGTAAGCTCGCCACTTTTACCTAAAAACCTAACTCTAACCTCATTGATTGCGTTCAAATCACTAGCATTTGCTATCAATAATTCCGCATTTGAAGTTAATTCTTTAATCCTATTCTCCATACTACCCTCCGTTAATTTGCAATAAAAAAGCCCTAATACTCTACAGTATTAGGGCGAATATTAAATATCGCTGTACCACCTAACTTCATGAATTACTTGCTTTAATTAGACAAAATCAACTTGATTTACTTCTAATTTAACAGTAATACACCTCATTTCGCTATTACGCGCGTACCGTCCAAAATTACTAATATGCAAAATCAATTACAGTACTTTAATAATGGCAACTCGTGAGTGAATTCACAAAATCATTACGTAAAGTCCTTGCAGCAGTTGAACTTCTCTCTTGACGCACGCTAAATTGTTACTTATCTCAGTCATAATCTTGTTTTCATTATATCATTATTTAATAAATAAGTCAATTAATTTAAAGTATAAATTATATAATTAATTAAGGTGTTAAGTCTAAGTTGTCACCATTGCCACCATTATTAAAATAGAAATTTGGAACCTCACCTACAATAATATTATCACAAACTAAGATTGCTGTCGTTATGTTTACAGGAACACTTGATACTGGCAGAACTAATGAGATTGTAGTATTAATATTTATAAAAATACTATGTCTAGTTTGGTTGATACCAACCTCTTCAAATATAGACGAAAAGTCACATATAACTGTTCCGATTGGAAGCAGCGGAATCTTCACATCTGGGCCAAGATCTGATAGAACAACAGAGCCTGTAAATGCGCCAAGTGGTAGCGATACGGTAGTAGCTTCTATTTTCTCAATGTTAGCTTGACCTAAATTTGCAAGGTCACGAGTGAGCCTATTAATTTTAACAGTGTTGGCTTGTATCATTTGAATTTTATCATCTTTGTCTTTTGTTATTGTAACAAAATCTTCATAGGACATTTCACTATCAAGAACCATGTGAGCAGCATTATTTATTGCATTGATTGCAAGACCTTTCACGGTTGCTTCTGATAGCGTTATTACAAGCGGCAAAACATTACCCTTAAAATAACTAATGCATCCAACAATGCAAATTGTAAGCACAATAAAAAATGCAATTATTTTTGTTAATAGATATTTACGTTTCTTGAGTGCTTTAGTTATTCTTTTCATATTACATTATATGCAATCAATGTGGGTAATGATAACAATAATAATGCTTTTTTATTAAATTAATAAGTCGCTACATTTTTTTCGTTCGCGATTTTACAATCAGCCCAAATATTAGTCCAAATATAATTACAGCAGTTAAACCGCCTGCAACGCTTTCAAGCCCCATTGTAAGTGCAGGAAGTATACCTATTTTAGCGCCATGAATTGCACCTCTAGCAAGGTTTGCGCCAAAGCCAACAATAGGGATAGTGGCACCACTGCCGCCAAAGCCTTCAACATAAATCCATGCGCCTGTCGCCTCAAGTATTACACCGATAGATAAGAAAAACACAAGGATTCTAGCACTTGTCATTTTAGTTTTATTAATGAGAATTTGACCTAGTAGACAAAATAGTCCGCCTGTTACAAATACTCTAAGATACATTAAAAATATTTCCATTATTCACCTCACATCTCAATATCAATTGCATGAGCCACTCCAGGAATGCTTTCTCCTTGCAAGCTTGATAGCTTGGATAGAAGCGCACCTGTCGGAACTAATAGTATTTTTTTAAAGCTGCCACGCATCATTTCTTTATAGAAATAACTGCTAAATACAAGGCATGAACAGCCTGCCCCGCTACCGCCTTGAGTAGCTTTTTGCTTATCATTATATATCATGCAACCGCAATCATTCAATACATCTGCAAGTTCATAGCCTTCTTCTCCTGCAAGAAAATGAAGCAAATCACGACCATATTTTCCTAAATCACCCGTCACTATCATGTCATAATAATCAGGAGTTCTATTCATATCCCTTAAGTGTGTCGTAATTGTGTCAGTTGCAGCCGGTGCCATTGCAGCGCCCATATTAGAAGGATCAACAATGCCTAAATCAACTATTTTCCCAATCGTCGCACTTTTAATTTTCGGCTGATTAGTCCCCTCGTTAGTTAGTAGCACTGCACCGGTTCCTGTAACTGTCCATTGTGAGGCAGGTGCAGGTTGAGACCCTAACTCCAATGGCATTCTATACTGTCGCTCTGCTGTGCCGTAGTGTGAGCTAGTAGAACATAAAACTTTAGTCATAAATCCACCGTCAACTAGCATTGCACCTACTGCAAGACACTCTCCGAAAGTTGAACATGCTTCATACATTCCAATATAAGGAGTTTCAAATTCTCTTGTGCTAAATGCAGTCGGAACAATTTGATTAAGCAAATCGCCTCCCATGATACAGTCTAAGTCAAACTCTGTAATATCTTCTGCTCGAAGCAAGTTTTCAATAACATTTTTTCGCATTTTAATTTCTGTTTTTTCATAAGATTTGCACCCCCAAGAATCATTTTCAAGCACTTGGTCATAATATTCGCCAAAATTACCTTTACCTTCAAGTGGGCCTGCAATTGTTGAAGTGTTTTTAATATAAACATCATTTTCGAATACATATGTTTGTTTTCCGCGTTTTTTACTCATACTGCACCTATTATAAAATAAATTATGCCTACAATGACCGACCATGCAACACCTGATACAATAACAGGGCCTGCAACAACGAACATATTTGACATTATTCCATAAAATAATCCTTCACGATTAAACTCTACTGCGGGCGAAACAACTGAATTTGCAAAGCCTGTAATAGGGATTATAGATCCCGCACCAGCATGTCTACCTAGCTTGTCATAGAGTCCAAGTGCTGTAAATAATGATCCTAAAAATATCATGGTTATCGTAACCAGCTGCGATACTTGTATTGAGTTAAATGTGGGGATTACTTCCGTGTATAAATCATTAAAACCCTCGCCAATCATGCAAATTGTACCGCCTACTAAAAAAGCAAGTATCATTGTTCTCAATTCTTTGGTTTTTGGGCATGTTTTAGAAACATGCTTTTTATATTCCTCTTTGTTCATCATGTTGCTTCCTCTCCTTATCGCCAGGATTTTCCTTAAAGAAAATCTCATTTTCGGCTATATTAGTTGTTCTGCTATCTTTCATAATACCTCCATAAAAAATAAGTATGAATAAACTGTCGATATAATTATTATCGAAAATTGTTCATTCATACCTATTATTTTTATTAAATTGTATTAAATTTTGATATTAAGAATTTTGCAAACATTGTTTAGCAAATAATTAAACGTCATATTTGATTATGATATGTCAATATGCATACATTATATACATATAATTAACCTACCATAAATTCCTTTAATTTCTGAATTATTTTACTTTCTAACCTTGATACTTGCACTTGAGAAACGCCTAATATTCTTGCAATTTCTACTTGAGTTTTATCTTTATAATATCTTAATATAATTAATTTACGCTCTCTATCAGGCAACATCTTAATGCAATCCCTTAAAGTTAGTTTATCTACAAGTGCCCCCTCAGTAGGTTCCTCGCATAACTTATCAAATAGACTTTTACCATTTTCGTCGTCATTTTTATCATAAATGCTTATAGGCATTTTGGAGCTATCTAAAGTGTAGACAATTTCTTGCTCATCCATACCAAAGTTCTCTGCAATGTCGCTTAGTTCAGGATCTCTTGAGTGCTGCTGCTGAAATTCTTCAATAAATTTATTTATTTTATAAGACATTGTTTTTAGTGCGCGTGAAACTTTAATTGCACCATCATCACGGATAAATCTTTTTATCTCTCCAGTAATCATAGGCACTGCATAAGTTGATAGCCTAACACCGAAATCGGAGTTAAAGTTATTAACAGCCTTTACAAGCCCTAATAATCCTAATTGTAGAAGGTCGTCATATTCTACATTTTTACCTCTATACCTTGTCACTATGCTTTTGACTAGTGGCGTATTTTCATCTATAAGTATTTCTTTTGCTTCCATATCCCCACTTTGAGATAAGGCAATAAGCTCGAGTGTGCGTTCTACACTAAGCACTAATCACCTCATCTCTAAGTATTTTCTTTATCATAGTAACAGTTGTTCCGCCATTTTCGTTTATAGATACTTGCAAGTCATCACAAAAAGATTGCATCAAAGTGAATCCCATACCACTTCGCTCATCCTCCTCTTTAGTAGTATAAAATGCTGTTAAAGCAAGTTCGATATCAGGAATTCCAACACCGTCATCAGATATGATAGTTGTGATAGTATTTTCATCTAGCTCACATCTAATAAGTATTTCACGTGAAGGATCATTGTCGTAAGCGTGAACTATGCAATTTGTTACCGCTTCACTTACAGCAGTTTTAATGTCGGTTATTTCATCTATTGTTGGCTTAAGACTTACTGAGAATGCCGCCACAATATTACGAGCGAACTTTTCGTTTTCGCTCACAGATTTTAATTTAATTTCAAAATAATTATTCAATTTTTCACTCCTTAAGATATTTTCTTCATAATTCTAAATATGCCACTCATTGATAAAACTTTATCAATGTGATTATTGCAACCGCGAATTTGGACTACTCCGCCAAGTTTTTTAATAATTTTGTACCGTCCTAATAGTACGCCAATGCCAGTGCTGTCCATAAAAGACAAGTCTTGCAAATCAAATGTCACACAGTTAATATTACCGCGTGCAATTTCTATATCAATCGTGCGTCTTGTGTAGTCAGCTGTACACTCGTCAAGTTCGCCTATTAGCTTGACGATTAAATTATCATATATGAGTTTAGTTACAACCTCCATAAATACCTCCTTTATTATATAAATATGTATATATTATATCCTTTAATCAAATGACAATTATAAGATTTTGTGTTATAATTAATATATTAATGTCGAAATCGCATCTTTCCCACAGTATTTTGGCACTAAAATAGTCTTATAAATGCATAATAATATCACAATTTGATAATTTGAAAAAACTTTAGAAAAGTTTGAAAAATCTCTTGACAAATATCATTAAATGTAGTATTATATGTTAGTCGAAAGACAAAACAATATTATGGTTGACGGGGTGTAGCGCAGTTTGGTAGCGCACGTGGTTTGGGACCATGGGG
>CAMQSU010000049.1 GCA_947037025.1 uncultured Clostridia bacterium
AAGGAAGAAGAGTTTTATGACTTGCTTGAGAAATTAAAATATGGTGAGGTCTCGGAATGTATTTTTAATTCATTTAATGGCAAGATCAAGTATGTCTATCATAGAAAGGATGGCAAAAAAAAATGGAGTAAAGTATTCGGTAGTGATTGTAAAGTGTTAACTAAAGAGCAAAGAGAAGATTTAGTAGGTTTAATTGATTGTAATTTTATATATAGTTTACCACCAGAGTATTATGATGAAAGCCTAAAGTTCCAAAAAATCTAATATAACAATGACTGATGTAATACGGCTAGAGATAATCATCGTTAGCCGTATTTTTCATGTTAACTATTTATGTATTAATTGTGTTTAAGTAGTATTATATATTGACATTATTTAATTGCAATAATTTAACTTGCTATCGACAAATCGCGTGTAATATGCTATAATATCAATGTAAAATAACTAATAAATTGAAATATTCACATTTCAGTATCATTTTGAGCTAAGAAAAAACTTGTTTTCATGATTTTTAGTAAAAACTAGTAAGCATGCATCATATGTAGGAGGGATTTCAGTTATTAAGGATTTAGTTGCAACAGGTAATATAACAAAATTAAGAAAAGATTTATTTAATGTTTATAATAGTATAAAAAAGGAGTAATAATATGCAAACAATATCAACATTTAATTTTACAGACTACCCTGAGCTGAAAAAAGTTTATAGAAAATTAGTAGGAGTTGGGCAAAAGCTTAATGTAGCAATTGATAGGAATGACGGAGATAAGGAAGACGAGTTATTTGCATTATCCGATAAATTAAGATATGGAGAGGTGCCAGAATGCATTTTTAATTCATTTAATGGAAAGGTCAAGTATGTCTATCATAGAAAGGATGGCAAGGAAAAATGGAGCAATGTGTTTGGCAGTGAATATAGTGATTTAACAGAGCTTCAAAAGAAGTTTTTAGTAGGCTTAATAGATAGTGGATATATTTACAGATTACCACCAGAGTATTATGATGAAAGCCTAAAGTTTCAAAAAATCTAATTTATTATTTACATCAGTATAACGCAAAAAAATAACCGAGCAGTTTGCTCGGTTATTTGTATGTATATATTAGTTATGTTAGCTGAATGTTATAATGTGTTTTAACGGATTATGCTTATCTGATATAAAATTAATAATTTGCATTAGGTTGTTGAATGGTGTTTCAGAACCGATAAGGTTATCAAATTTAATAACTTTATTTGCAATCAAATTAATTGCTGACATTATGTCACTGTATCCATTATCAATGCTAACAACGGTTAGAGCATTAAGAAGAATTATATCTAGGTTGCATTTTAGCTTGATATTAATTTTTTTATAGCCATGTAGACAAACAATTCCGCCACGCTTAACAAGTGGCAGTACATTATCAATAGTCGAGAACGAGTCAACATCAATAACTAGAGAGTCAATCATTTTGCCGCTAGTAATTTCGATAGTTTTTCTGTGGGCGTTCTCTATGCGAGTATCGATAGTGTAGTATACCCCAAGGTTTTGTGCAATCGCAAGTCTATCGTCGTCATTATCGATAATGATAGGTATTGCTTGATAGTAAATCGCAAGTTGTGCGATGATACAATTATGATATGATGCACCTTGAAGTGCAATATAGTCGCCTTTAGAAATATTTAATTTGCTAATTGATGCAACCGCAACTGCAACATCCTCTACAAATAAAACTTCGCTATCAGTCATCCCCTCAGGGATAGGGTAGGCGTCTTTAGAGTTTACTACTGTATAGTCACTTAAATAACCATCAATTGTATGACTGCGTGTTATGATATTGCCTTTTTCATCTGCATGATAAGGGGATAGAAAAACCCTACGACCTATCTCGAAAGAACTGTCATAGCTCTCGCTAACAAGTGCAACAGCTGACCTTGCAGGCGTGATTGGTAAGTTAGGAGATGCGCTCTTATCGTGATAGTAATCAATATCGACTACTGATAAATTGCATTTTACCATTTTGAATTTAATAAGCTCTGGAGTAGTGCTGTCAATTGGCGGGCAGTCGATAAAGTTTCCGTTATCGATGTTCTGCTCACTATTTGAGAATTGCTTGTACTCTAAAGGTTTAATTAATTTCCATGCTTTCATGTTACCTCCTTATCAGCTAAGTGCTAGCTGTTAACTGGTTTTAGCAGACTTTGTTGCAACGGTCAATTATTATTACATGTTTAATTATAACACAATCTTAATAATTTTTCAAGCTATAGCAGTGATATTATGGAAATTTGTTGTTAATTTATGTCGAAAGTAGATTATATTAGTGTTAATTTGTAATAATGTTATAAATTTGTTAAAAACTATCATAATATTGTTGACTAATTAGGTAAAATCCTTTATACTAGCATAGTAATACTAATAAAGAGGTGATAATATGAAAGAGAATATGCATCCAGATTTCAACGAAGTTTCAGTTTCTTGCGCTTGCGGAGAGAAGTTCGTTACTGGTAGTACTACTACTAGCGAAGTAATTAAAGTTGATGTTTGTAGCAAATGTCATCCATTCTACACTGGCAAACAGAAGTTAATAGATGTCGGTGGTCGTGTTGATAAGTTCAAGAGACGTTATAGTCTTTAATAAAATGCAATTGGTGTGGATTTAATTTCGTACCATTTTTGTAATTTAGCATTGTAGCAGGCATGTTTTCATGTCCTGCTTATTTTGCTATTATATTACGCGCGTGTATAAAGTTATAATATAATATGAGTGTAATCAATTATAGCGTTGAAGATTAAGTTGCGTTTTGATTGCAAATATTGTTTTTAATTAAATGCATTGTGATTGCAAGTTGCATTATAATCCGCAGTGCGTATTGCGTGATAAGGGGAATGTTATGGCAGAGAAGAAAAAAATCCATTCAACTATTGGCGGTCAAGCTGTGCTTGAAGGTGTCATGATGCGTGGCAAGCGAAGTATGGCGACTGCTGTTCGTGATGAGAAGGGGAATATTCAAATAGAAAGCTCTAGGTTTACTCCAATGTCAGAAAAGAGCAAAATTAGACGTGCTCCGTTTATTCGCGGTGTGATTAATTTCGGCTCGTCTATGGTGATGGGTATTTCAGTTCTGTTGCGTGCTAGCGAAGTTTTTGAAGGTGCGGAAGAACCGACTAAAATTGAAAAATGGTGTAGCGAAAAGTTGCATTTTAATTTTATGACGGCGCTTATGTACTTTTCTGTATTTTTAGGGCTTTGCTTTTCCATTGGTCTATTTTTCGTATTGCCGCATTTTTCAATTGTGGGCATACGAGCACTAGTTGAAAATGTTGCGATGACAACTATTCCTGAGTATAGCTATAATTTAATAGAGGGAGTAATTAGGATATTAATTTTTGTAGCTTATATTCTGCTTACTTCAACAATGAAAGAAATTAAACGTGTATACATGTATCACGGTGCGGAGCATAAGACAATTTCCGCATTTGAGCATGGTCTTGAGCTAAATGTCGAAAATGTTCAAAAGCAAACTACAATCCATGATAGATGCGGTACAACTTTTATGTTTATCGTTATGATAGTCAGTGTTGCGTTTTTCTCATTAATAAGCCTTCTTCCTATTCAAACAACTAACGAGGTTGCAAATACATTCATAAAACTTGCAATAAAAATTGCACTATTGCCATTAGTTGCGGGCGTGTCATACGAAATCTTGAAGTTTCTTGCAAAATTTGATAATTGGTTTGTTTCAATTATTAAAGCGCCAGGACTATTGATGCAAAAGTTTACAACTAAGCAGCCTACTGATGAAATGGTTGAAGTTGCAATTGCTGCGTTTAATGCAGTGCAAATTATGGATAATGATCTAGATGTTAAGACAGAAAAGTTTACTACAAAGATAATTAAAGGCAAGCTTGATGATGAGTTAGACAAAATTTTAGCAGGGATTGGCGAGGGGAATTGTGACAAAGAGTGGATTATTGCGGAGGTTTTAGGTATCAAACGCAGTGAGATTGCTGATAAATCATTTGTATGGTCTAACCAATTTGACATAATGGTTGAAATGGCTGAAAAACGCGCGAGCGGAGAGCCTCTACAACAAATTTTTGGATATACTAACTTTTATGGTATGGATATTAAAGTTAATAAAGATGTACTATCTCCTAGACCTGAAACTGAGTATTTAGTTGAAGAATGCAGCAGGATAATCAAGGAATATAATTTGAAGTCTGTGCTTGATGTTGCAACTGGAAGCGGCGCTATAGCGTTAGTTTTAAAAAGAGATAACGATGTTAGCGTGACAGGTGTAGATATATCTTATAAAGCATTAGAGGTTGCAAAGGGTAATGCGTCAAAAAATGAGCTTGAAATAACTTTTGTGCAAAGTGATTTGTTTAGCAATGTTGAGGGGAAATTTGACCTGATAGTGTCTAATCCTCCATATATTGCAACTGATGTTGTTGCAGGGTTGCAGACGGAAGTTAAAGACTTTGAACCTATGATCGCTTTAGATGGCGGCGAGGATGGTCTTGATTTTTACAGAAGAATTATCGCTGATGCTAGCGAGTATATGAATGATGGTGGATACATTGCATTTGAGATTGGTTATGACCAGAAAGTGGCTGTTACTGAACTTCTTTCTCTAAGTATTCAGCCTTCATTTATTGATATTTCGGTTAAAAGTGACCTAGAAGGGAATGACAGAATAATTACAGCAAAGGTGGTTTTATAATGTTTGAAAATTTATTGCAAATGGCAGCAAGGTATAAGGAGCTGGAGCAGTTAATGGGTGATCCTGATGTCATTGCTGACCAAGAACAATGGCAGAAGTTAGTAAAAGAGCATTCCGCACTTCAAAAAATTGTGCCGCTTTATGATGAGTATATTGTCCTTGAGGCGAATATTTTAGAGTGTGAGGAAATAATTAATGACGGGTCGGATAAAGAAATGGTTTCTCTTGCAAAAGAGGAACATTCTGACGATATTAAAAAGCGTGTTAAACTTATTGAAGACTTGAAAATTGCAATGCTTCCGATTGATCCTAACGATGATAAAAGTGTTATTATTGAAATTAGGCAAGCTGCTGGCGGAGATGAGTCGGCACTTTTTGGAACGCAATTAGTAAGAATGTATATGAGGTTTGCAGAGCGTCAAAAATGGAAGGTTAAAGAGCTTGATATGAACTATACGGAGCTTCGTGGAGTGAAGGAAGTCACTTTTATGATTTCTGGAAATGGCGCTTACAGTATGCTTAAATTTGAGAGTGGAGTGCATAGAGTTCAGCGCGTACCTGCGACTGAATCGCAAGGCCGCGTTCATACTTCAACTTGTACTGTTGCCGTGTTGCCAGAGCAGCCTGAGGTTAGTTTTAAAATTGTGACAGCAGATATAAAAGTTGATACTTATCGTGCATCGGGTGCGGGTGGTCAGCATGTAAACAAGACGGAAAGTGCTATTCGTATTACGCATTTACCAACAGGTATTGTTGTTACTTGTCAAGATGAAAAATCTCAAATTAAAAATAAAGAATCTGCTATGAAAGTGCTTAAATCTAGACTTTTTAATCATTATCAAAGTGCAATCGATAAAGAATATTCGGCAAATCGTAAGCTGCAAGTTGGCAGCGGTGATAGGTCGGAGCGGATTAGAACATTTAACTTTCCTCAAGGCCGCGTAACTGATCATCGCATTGGTTTAACGATGTATTCTATCGATGATTTTTTAGATGGTAATTTATATGATATGATAACTGCTTTGCAGCTTGAAAATCAAAATGACCTATTATCACAGTATGATGCAGTGAAAAAATAATATCGCTGACATATTAAAGAGGTATCATGCAGAAAAAAATAATGTTTCTGAGATATTATATCCTTATTTAAACTTTTAAGCTGTTAATATATAAATATCATGTAAATTTTTTCTAAAAGAGTTGAATTTTGCCTAAATATAGAGTACAATAGAATTAGGTAATATAATTACCATTTAGGAGGGGAATATGATAAATATAATTAATGGTGCTAAGGGAACGGATAAGACTAAAAATATAATTGAAAGAGCGAATGCTGCGGTGCTTGATGGTGATGTTGTTTTTATTACTGACAGTAGCGAGTATACATATAGCATTACGCATAAAGTGCGTCTAATTAATGCACTTGATTATCATGTGTCTACTGAAGAAGGCTTGCTTGGTTTCATTTCTGGCGTAGTTGCTAGCAATCATGATGTTAAGCATGTTTACCTTGATGGTTCTCACAGAATATGTGGCAAAAAAGCATCAAAAATGAAAGTGTTTTACGCTAATATAGGTGAGATTGCAGATAAAGCTGATGTCGATATCACTTTAACAGTTAGCTGTGATGACGATAATATCCCATCTTTTGTCAAGAAATTTATTAAATAATAGGCAGTTTTAGATAATTTATATCGGGCTAACTGCGTATGTGGTTAGCCCGATTATGCGTAAATTACAAAATTTTAACAGTGATCTATCATATTTAACCTGATTTTAACAATTTTTAACTAAATCGATATTTGCATTTCGTAATTTATTGCGTTATGTCTATTAAAAAAATATAATATAACAGCACATTAAGCTGGAAACCAGCTTATCATAAGGAGTTACTATGCAATTTATTAGTACTAGATCAAAAGATACTAAAGTTTCTAGCAGTGAGGCTATCGTAAAAGGGTTATCTCTTGACGGCGGTCTTTTTGTTCCGGAGAGTTTTCCTACTATCACTATGGCAGAGATGCATGACATGGAGGATATGCTATATCCAGAGCGTGCAGCTAGAGTTTTGGCGAAGTACTTAACTGACTTTTCGCTTGAAGAACTTATGGGATATACTGAAAAGGCTTATTCTAAATTCTTTAATGACGATCCGTGTCCACTTGTCAGTATTGATGATCAAACATATATTCTTGAGTTGTGGCATGGCCCGACTTGTGCATTTAAGGACATGGCTTTATCTTTATTGCCTTATCTTATGACTGCAGCTCGTGAAAAGGTTGGCGAGAGTAGTAAAACTTTAATTTTAGTTGCTACTAGTGGTGACACTGGAAAAGCGGCACTTGAAGGTTTTAAAGATGTTGACGGTTGCGATATTATTGTATTTTATCCTTCTGAAGGTGTATCGGATATGCAGAGATTGCAAATGAAAACTCAAGAGGGCGAAAATGTATATGTATGCGCTATTGAGGGCAATTTTGATGATGCTCAAAGTGCTGTTAAAACTATATTCAATGATGACGCTATGAAGGCTGATTTGCTTGATAAAGGTTATAAATTATCTAGTGCAAATTCAATTAACTGGGGTAGACTTGCACCGCAAATTGCATACTATGTATCTAGTTATGTTGATTTGCTATCAGCTGGCGAGATTAAAGAAGGCGAAGAAATTAACTTTTGCGTGCCATGCGGTAACTTTGGTAACGTGCTTGCAGGGTATTATGCAATGAGAATGGGCGTACCTATCGGAAAATTAATTTGTGCATCTAATACAAATAATGTTTTAACTGACTTTTTTAAGACAGGTGTATATGATATTAATCGTGAGTTCTACAAGACATCTAGCCCGTCAATGGATATTTTAATCAGCTCTAACTTAGAGCGTTTACTGTTTGAGATTTCTGGGCGTGATGATAAGTTTGTTGCAAATACAATGAAAGATTTAGCAGATAAAGGCGTGTACGAGATTGACTTTAACAAAATAAAATCAGCAGCACCGCAGTTTGTTGGCGGTTATAGTAATGAGGAAGATACTCCTGATTCAATAGCTAATTTTTATGATGTAAATGATTATCTACTTGACCCTTATACTGCTGTTGCTGTAAG
>CAMQSU010000050.1 GCA_947037025.1 uncultured Clostridia bacterium
CTTCCTATACTAGTTAGACCGCTTCCTAAAGTAAATGTTCCATCTAATCCTGTATTAGAGAAAGCATAAGCGCTTATAGTAGTTACACTATTTGGGATAACAAGGTTGCCTTTCAGGTTTATAGCATTTTGGAATGCATTTGCACCAATTCTTTTAAGGTTAGTTGCACTTGAGAAACTAACTGATGCAATAGTTTCATTACCATAGAATGCTTCGTAGCCAATCTCGACTACCTTTTTTCCCCTGAATTCTGCTGGTACAACTAATGCAGTAATGCTGCTAGCTACGCCAGTAAGTGATACTCCGCCATTAACGTCTTCATAAAAATATTCGTGCACTGTGCCGCCGCCTGCAGCAGCATTAACTGCTGTGTACATTGCCAAGTTTTTTACATAGATTGGCGTTGCAGCAGGCAAACCAGAGAAAACACCTGCACCTAGTGTAGGAGCATTTGTCTGCTCAAAA
This sequence comes from uncultured Clostridia bacterium, assembly GCA_947037025.1. Taxonomy (GTDB): domain Bacteria; phylum Bacillota; class Clostridia; order Christensenellales; family UBA3700; genus MGBC100798. Next base: position 466 of record CAMQSU010000050.1, read on the forward strand.
GTTACTGATTTGAATTTTGTGCTATTGAAAGCGTCAGTCCCTATTTCAGTTACACTATTTGGGATAACAAGATCGCCAGTACATTTTACGTTGTTGAATGCATTTCTTCCTATACTAGTTAGACCGCTTCCTAAAGTAAATGTTCCATCTAATCCTGTATCAGAGAAAGCATAATCGCCTATAGTAGTTACACTATCTGGGATAACAAGGTTGCCTTTCAGGTTTGAAGCTGTTTGGAATGCATTTTTACCAATAGTTCTAAGGTTAGTTACCCTTGAGAAACTAACTGATGTAATAGTTTTATTACCATAGAATGCTTCGTAGCCAATCTCACTTACTGGCTTGCCATCAAACATTGCTGGTATGTTTACAGCAGTGCTAGCAGAAGTCGGATTATAACTTACAACAATATAGGCGTTACTAGCTGCATTAGGCAGATATACTAAGTTACCATCAGTAGCATATACTGTGCCGCCGCCTGCAGCAGTTTTAACTGCGTTGAACACTGTCAAGTTTTTTACATAGATTGGCGTTGCAGTAGACATCTCAGTGAAAACAGTTGCGGTTAATGTTGGAGCTGTCGTATGCTCAAAAGTTACTGATGCAAATGGTACTCCTTTGAATGCAAATTGTCCTATACTAGTTAAGGTTGCTGGAATAACAAGGGCGCCAGTAAATTTTACGCCCGCGAATGCATTTCTTCCTATACTAGTTAGACCGCTTCCTAAAGTAAGTGTTCCATCAAATCCTGCCGTAGAGAAAGCATAACCGCCTATAGTAGTTACACTATCTGGGATAACAAGGTTGCCTGTCAAGTTTGATGCGTTATTGAATGCACTACCACCGATCTTTGCAAGATTAGTTGCACTTGAGAAACTAACTGATGTAATAGTTGTATTACTATCGAATGCATTATCGCCAATCTCAGTTACTGGCTTGCTATCAAACATTGCTGGCACGTTTACAGCAGTGCTAGCAGAAGTCGGATTATAATTTACAACAACATAGCCGTTACCAGCTACATTAGGCAGATATCCTAAGTTACCATCTGTATACTGCACGGTTCCGCCGCTTGCAGCAGTTTTAACTGCTGTGTACATTGCCTGGTTTTTTACATAGATTGGGACTGACTTAGACATGTCCTGAAAAACACGTTCATCTAGTTTAGGAGCATTTGTATGCTCAAAAGTTACTGATGCGAATTTTGCGCTGGCGAATGCAGCGGTTCCTATATCAGTTACATTGTCTGGAATAACAAGGGCGCCAGAAAATTTTATGCCACCAAATGCATAACGGACTATAGTAGTTAAACCGGTTCCTAAAGTAAGTGTTCCATCAAATCCTGCACGGTAGAATGCTTGATCTGCTATAGTAGTTACACTATTTGGGATAATAAGGTTGCCTTTTAGGGTACTTGCACTATTGAATGCACTTTGACCAATAATTTGAAGGTTAGTTGCATTTGACATATCAAGTGATGTAATAGTTGCATTACCCTTGAATGCGTTATCGGCAATCTCGACTACCTTTTTTCCCCTGAATTCTGCTGGTACAACTAATGCAGTAATGCTGCTAGCTACGCCAGTAAGTGATACTCCGCCATTAACGTCTTCATAAAAATATTCGTGCACTGTGCCGCCGCCTGCATAAGCTTTAACTGCGTTGAACACTGCCTGGTTTTTTACATAGATTGGGAATGAAGTAGGCATACTCACGAAAAAATTACTGCCAAATTTTGGAACTGATGATGTGTGCTCAAAAGTTACTGATGTGAATTTTGAGTTGGCGAATGCAACCATGCCTACCGCAATTACATTACTTGGGATAACAAGGTTGCCAGTAAGGCTTACGTTGCTGAATGCATTGGTTCCTATACTAGTTAGACCGCTTCCTAAAGTAAGTGTTCCACCGAAATTTGAATAAGAGAATGAGGCCTTTCCAATCTGAGTTACACTATTTGGGATAACAAGGTTGCCTATCAAGTTTGAAGCCCTAAGGAATGCCTGTACACCAATTTCTTTAAGGTTAGTTGCATTTGATAAATCAAGTGATGTAATAGTTTTATTATCCCTGAATGCGTTGCTGCCAATCTCGACTACCTTTTGTCCGGCTAGTGCATCACCAGCAGGAACAACATCAGGAATCACTACCGCAGCTGCTGCGGAAGGTGACGCTGTGACTTTTGCGTCGCTACCACTAGCCGTATAAACAAGACCAGCTGATGCTGCCATGCCCGACGGAGTAGATGTGGTGTCGGTGTTATCCGCTACCTCATCTTTAGATTCGCTAGACTCTAGGCTAGCTACATAGTTTTTGCTCTCTCCGATATTTGTGCTAAGCGCAAACATAGCAGTCGCTATCATACAAACTATTAGCATGACTGCAACACCTAATCTTAAATTCAGCTTCATTCTCTTTTCCATAGTTCAACTCTCCTAAGTTTTCATCTTTCTATTGTTTGCAAAATCATATTAGCAAGCTAATCAATTTTGCCGTAATTTATATTTTGACTATTTAGTTTCTTTACTCAATAATGATTATATTATTTAATCTTTTAACTAAAATTATTGTATATTTACATTTTACATTATAATAATAGTATTATATTATAGCACGCCCACAATATTTAGTCAACAATTTTGTCGAATATTGTCATACTTTGCATTTTATACAGTAATTGACAAAACTACCACGCTTAGACCTATTCTCGCACGAACACCCCTCACAAAGAACGACCAGACTTAACCTATTCGCACATACACACCTGCAAAAAACTACCAGACTTAACCTATTCTCGTACCTCACTTCTAAAAATAAAACGCTCCAAATCGCTTTCGATTAACTTAGAATATAGCTCATATACATAACTAACATACACAAACAACCCTACCAAAAACAACCACACTCAACCTATTCTCGTACCTCACTTCTAAAAATAATACGCTCCAAATCGCTTTCGATTATATAGCTAATTTCAACACAAAACACTTTTAGTTTTGCATGTTAACATTGCATTTTTTCTTAAAAGAATGATTAAAATATACAACCAATTAATGCTGAATATTATTATGCGACTTGAAATAAAAACCACAAATCAACCTTGCTTATTTCTAGCAATTAATCACTCATAAATTGATACTACAACTATCACTAATAAAATGTGAAAATTGCCATCGGATAAATTTGATTTCTGCAACATATTATAATGCTGAAATCGGATACGTTTATTGCTAAAAACACCTGACAAAATTATGCACATAAGTCAAAATTAAAACAGTAAAAAAATACAATATAATATTATTATAATTCGATTTTTTATCAGACAATAAATTGCAATTATACGACTATTTTTGCTATTATATGCATATAATCGCATTAATTCACTTGTTTTATTTGTGCATATACTATTAAATTATAGCGCAAATAACTGACAAAATATTACTAAAATAGTTGATTTATTAGCCATAATACACTGATGATTTTATATACAAAATATAAAATAAAACAACTGTTTTTTAGTGAAACAATTTTAATAATATTGTCATATTAAGCTAGCATTTTATTGCATAAATTATTAATTTTGCAAGCGATTTTTGCAAACGAATTTTGCAGCATATTTGAGGGTTTTTGATATGCTTTTTTTACTGTGTACTTGTTAATTTTTTGCTTTATAATTTTACTTTTTCTGCTGCGTATGTATAACAAATTCTATTAAATTACGCAAGCAAAAAGCAGCATAACAAAATTTGTTATACTGCTTTTTTATTGACTTTTTTATTTTTAATAATACTGTGTTTTTTTGATGCAATTACATTTTTATACTTTTGTTTACTACACCTTTTTTAAGCTTTGAATATATGATTGCTATTGCTGTAACTAAAGCAAATCCGCCAATTACAATTAACCAGTATGCCCAGTAGCTAGTGTTTTCACTCTGCAACATAAACATTCCTACTTCTGTTGTTTCAAAAGTTATATATCCTTTTGAATCTACCTCAACTTCTTGACTGAATTTCTTGTCTCCTTTCATGTATGTAACAACTAAGCCATCAGACTCTCTTGCTATAGCATCTGCTCTAAATTTCACTTTTATCATACCGTTAGGTGTTACGTCATCTCCATTCAATACTAGCTTCATGCTGTAATAGTTTAATGCTGTCATTCCATCGATTACTGATAAGGTGCCGTTAGCTTGCTCAGTTTTAATTATTAGCTGCGTTCCTACACCAAAGCCGACCTCGCTTGTCGCTGATGAATCAACGATGCCTGCAACTGCATTATCGCTTGATATTATGTTTACACCTGGAGTGATTACAAGTCCGCCCTCAACAGTCCCCTCATACGGGAAGTGTGGAGCTACTCGCTCTCTTTTAATTGTTACATCATACGTACCAGCCTTGCTTGGCGCTACATCACTATCATCACTATCGATTGCACTTGCTAGCGTGTACATCATTGTGTACCCTTCTAGCGCTGCATCTTCGCCCGTAATGATATATGTCATTCCCTTTCCTGTAAATGCCTTTGTAGTTACTGATATTTCATTAATTTCTATTCCTATGTAGTTTCCGGCATTTATTACTAGTCCGCCATTAACTGTTTCGTCATATGCGTTGTGCAGCTTTGTTTTTGCCCTTGTAATTTGTACCGTGTACCTTCCTACAACTACTGGTGCTACTCCGCCTTCAAATTTTTCTCCTGTTTCTATGCTTGTATAATTAAACTCATAGCCTATTTGCTCCATGTCAAATCCGCGTACTTCATAATCAAGCCCAAAGCCTGTATAATCTTTTGTTACTATGTTCTCAAGGTCAATTACTATATCTGATAAACATATCAATTCGTATACTGTTGTATGCTTATCAAATGCTGAAGTCTCCTCTATGTGTCCATCTGGATCTGTATGGATTGTACTCTCTCCCCAGTTTGGAGCTATCGGCAATCTATAATCTAAATCTATTGACCACAAATTATTATCGCCTATGATGTAATTCATTGGCATTCCTGCTAGTCTTTCTTGCAGTAAACTTTCTGTAGTTTCGTCTATATATTTGAATGTTATTGTTATTATATGTGTCATATAGCCGCCATTTCTTAGTGCCGAAGACATATTATGTCCTTCCGCACTATATGTGTCGTACAGTTGTTTACTAGCTACTATTATCATTACTTCTTGCGTCATTCCCTGAAATACACCGGCACCGATTTGCTCGTTTGTTAGTGCTGTATCATGCTGCATCTCCACAATTGAGAACTTGCTGTTTTTAAATGCTGCTGCGCCGATGCTTATAACATCCTTGCTGATTACTAACTTTCCTGTGAATTTAGAACTTTCAAATGCACTAAAACCTATTGTTGTTAAGCTCTGCGGCAATGTTAACTCGCCTGTAAACCTTGAACCCATAAACGCACTAGCCTCAATTGTTATCAAATTGCTAGGTAGTATTAAATTATGAGCCGCGCTTGCACCACTAAAAGCTTTCTCGCCTATGTTTATAATGTTAACTGCTGCAGTCAAGTCAAATTCAACTATGTTTTTGTTATCAATAAATGCATTATCTGATATCGCAACTACATTCTTTTCACCATCAAATCCGTTATTATATACTGCAGGTAGCGCTACTATTATATTTGGTGTTGCCGCTTCCGCTGCAAGTAATCCTTTTACTGAATATCCGCCCACAACTAGTTCATACTCGATTAATGGGTCAACTAGTCGTCCGCCGCCGCGGTTGCCTTCTGATAAATTGTGCTCTACTTTTATGTACTCATTGTACACCGTGTAGTTCTTAACGAATATTGCAGTGTTGTTTGTCAAACCATCAAATATATTAATTCCTACTTGCTCGTTTGTTAGCGCTACTTCATGATTCATCTGCACTCTTGTAAAACTGATGTTTGCAAACGCGTAATCTCCTATTTTTGTCACGTTTTCTGGGATTACTACTCGGCCAGTAAAACTGCTGCCTTCAAAAGCCCTTACGCCTATTGTCTGCACATTGCTTGTGATTTTTAACTCGCCGCCAAATGATGAGTTACTAAATGCTCTCTCGCCTATTTCAACTACGCTCTCCGCAAGTACTAAGTTTCCTGTTGCCTTTGTTCCGCTAAATGCATTTACGCCTATTTTTGTTAGGCTTTTCGCTTCAATCATTTTAAACTCTATTATGTTCTCATGACTCTTGAATGCGTCATCTGCTATCGCTAACACGCTCGCTCTTGCATTAACTCCATCATTATATGTGTTCGGGATTTTTACTTGCACTCCAATTGCTGACTCTTTTTCCGCAAGTATTCCATTAGCAGTGTATCCGCCATTTTCATATATAAATTTAATAACAGGATGTGCTATATGTCCACCACCTCGATTGCTATCAGACATATTGTGAGTATCATTTAAGTACGTTTCATATGCTTGTTGATTTTTTACTGTGATTGCTATTGAAGTTGCTAATCCATCAAACACATAGCTGCCGATTGTGATTGCTGTTGATGATTGCATGTTGACTTTTGTTATATTTGGCATGTTCGCAAATACTCTATCTTCAATTTTTTCAATTGTTGCTTTAACTTCTAACTCGCCGCTGAACGCTGTTCCCTCAAATGCACTCTCGTTAATTCTTGTTACACTTTCTGGAATATTCAACATGCCAGTAAGTTTAGTATTAAAGAATGTTTTTGCAGATATTGTTGCTATATCATTTGGCATTGTTAAGTCGCCACTGAATGCTGCATTTGCAAATGCACTTGCCCCGATTGTTGTAATATTATTGTTCAATATCAAAT
>CAMQSU010000051.1 GCA_947037025.1 uncultured Clostridia bacterium
GAGGCTAGAATATAACGTCTAGCGAACTTGCTGGTAACAGTAAGTATAAAAATCATGAACCGTGTAAGAATTCTTGCCTTAACCTATCTATTCTATTAAAAAATGAATAAATATAATATATAGTAATTTATAACCTTGCATTTGCGTGCAAGGTTTTTTTATGCGCTGATTATATTTGAAAAATAATGTAAATCTCTATTGCTAGTTGTTGCAATTTGTGTTATAATGATAATAACATCATTAAAATGATAAATTGTTATAAAAGGAGTACATAAATGAGTTTATTATTCAAGATTACATACGGATTATATGTGTTATCAGCAGCAGATGGTAGCAAAAGCAATGGATGCCTTATTAATACGGTAATGCAGCAAACAGCAGTTCCGGAGCGAGTAACTGTTACAATTCACAAAGATAATTATACACATGATATGGTTAAAGATAGTGGAGTTTGTGCAGTAAGCGTGCTAGATACTAGTACGAAGTTTGACCTTGTAAAAATTTTCGGAATGCAGTCAGGGCGTGACGGTGTAGATAAATTTAGTGGATATAATTGCAAAACTACTAAAAGCGGTATCAAAGTACTTGCAGATTATAGTCTTGGGTTCATGGAATTAAAAGTTTTGTCTACTATTGACATGGATACACATTCGATATTCGTATGTGAAATAGCGGAGAGTGCAGTTTTTGAGAGTGCTAATCAACCGCTTTCATATGCATATTATCATTCTAACATCAAACCGCAGCCTAAAGCTGCAGTAAATGATGTAAAAAACGATATTTGGACATGCGTTATTTGCGGATTTGATCATGATGGAGAGCCAGCTGATGATTATATTTGTCCATTATGCAAGCATGGAAAGGCTGATTTTGTTAAAAAGTAATAAAAAAATAAGCAAAAGATGCAAGAAACAGCTGTTTCAGCCGTTTTTGTAGCATAAAAACTGACGATTTAGATATGTAGATAATGTTTTTTTACTATCTTAATAAGGCAATAAATAAAAGTTAATCAATTTAGTTATATTATTGGTGCATATTTTGCAGTCTGATAGAAGATAATAATATAAATTAATAAAGTTCAATATGTTAGATTGCATTTATTTGCTATCTAATTAAAGATAAAGAATAAAAATTAAAGGAGAGAGATAAAATGAGCGAGAACAATATTTGGGTATGCAACGTTTGTGCATATGAGCATGATGGCGAGCCAGCGGACGATTTTATATGTCCATTATGCGGCGTAGGTAAAGATGATTTCAGCAAGGCTGAGTAATTTAGTTTAAATATAATCCCTCTTATTGATTTTTTAGTAAGAGGGTTTTGTTTGCCATCAGTTAGTCACGCAAAATTGATATAACATTAAAAAACTGTAGCTTGCCTTAGGTGGTAAAATTGTACTTGCATATGTAATACAACGGATAATGCGATATGATAGCTTAATCAGTGTAAAGGGATAAATATTTGCAAAATATCAATGACTTTGCTTGCAAATATGCATATATTATGATATACTACATGTAGTTAAAATATTTGGTCCGGTAGTTCAGTTGGTTAGAACGCCAGCCTGTCACGCTGGAGGTCGAGAGTTCGAGTCTCTTCCGGATCGCCATTTTTATTATGTGTCCGTAGCTCAGATGGATAGAGCCCCAGACTCCGACTCTGGAGGTCGTGCGTTCAAGTCGCATCGGGCATACCAATCGGATACAGTAAGAACTAGCTTTTGTAAGCTAGTTTTTTTATGACAAAAGGTGTAAAAAAATGACCTCAGAGTTGTCAGCTTTAGCTGACTCTCGCAACCTAAGTGCGATAGTCGCTATCTTTCAAACTAAATAGATACAGTAAGAACTAGCTTTTGTAAGCTAGTTTTTTTATGCCAAAAGGTGTAAAAAAATGACCTCAGAGTTGTCAGCTTTAGCTGACTCTCACACCCTAAGTGCGATAGTCGCTAGCTCTCAAACTAGATAGATACAGTAAGAACTAGCTTTTGCAAGCTAGTTTTTTTATGCCAAAAGGTGAAAAAAAGCACTCTAAATAGAGTGCTTTTTGTTGTGTGTTTGTTATTTGTGACTAAATATCTAAATCAATGCTACTATCTTTACTTATAACTGGAACATCAATATCTATCAAGTCTTTTTCTATCTTATTATCTAGTTTATTTTCTATTATTATAACATTATTATCTAATTGACTATTGTCAATATCATTTTGTTGCGAAATGCTTGCAATGTCGATTTTATTGCTACCGTCTTTTAGCTTTTTAATATCTTCATCAGTTACGTTGCTGCATCGAAGCCTTGCAAAAATAAGTTTGTCAAAAGGAAAGTATATTGCAAATAGAACAGCTGCATTAACTGCTAATACAATTGACTGTGTTGCAAGTCTTGCAGGCCACCAAACGAGAAAAGCTTGTTTGCCATTAAAGTATGCAAGATATATTCCTAGACTATTAAAGCCCGCTGTGCAAATGCAAAATACTAGCACAAGAGAAATTGAAAGTTTCGCAAAAGGGTGAATTTTTTTAATCATAAAGACTAGCGCAGGAATTAAGCCCATTAGTGCAGAACCTAAAGTTACAAGCGGAAGCCATGGCCCGACGGGGCGGATAATCACTCCTAGAATATCTCCTAGTAACCCGACAGCAAGTCCTGAAATTGGCCCGAGAAACATTCCTGCAATAAAGCTAGGAAGGTATGAAAGTGAAAGCTTGAAGTCTGTACCTAAATTTATTTCCACGACATTAAGCACAACGGAAATAGCGGCGAGGGCAGCAGTAAAAGTTAATATCTGCGCGCGTCTGAATTGTTTTAGGCTATTAGCCTTAGAGAATTTGTTGTTTTTCATAAAAAAAAGCGCCTCCTAAAATATGGAGAGCTCCGTAGCGATTGCAAAAAGCAAGTGGCATTCGGATGTGATATACTATCGTAGGGGAAACCCCCTTTCGTCCATAGTCAACATCCCGTTCTATGGCACTATAAGCAAAAACGCTCACGCAGTATATCTACTCTGCTTGTATATTATAGCATAAAATACACAAACTGACAAGTAATAAGCAGTAATTTGATAATCTACCTTGACAATAACTAGTATATGAGATACAATAAAGATATAAAAATGAAAATATAACATAATGAGGTGGAAAATATGAGCAATTTTTTCGACAAGGTGTATGTAGTAGTTCAGCAAATTCCTAAAGGAATGGTTATGAATTATGGAACTGTCGCAATGATTGCAGGGAGTCCTCGCTGTGCACGCCAAGTTGGGTACGCACTGCATGTGAATCCGGATCCTGACACAATACCATGTCATAGAGTAGTTATGAAAGACGGTGGACTATCGGCAGCTTTTGCATTTGGTGGAGCAGCTGAACATAGGCTACGACTTGAGGCAGAGGGAGTAACTTTTAAGGGAGATAACGTAGATATGAAAAAACATTTAGTTTGCATATCTATTAAATAAATTTATGAAGAAAAAACTTTTACTTATGGCAAGCACAATAATATTAATCGTTATGACATGCACAGGGTGTATGACAGCGAGCTCGTACGCGGATAGTATCAGCGGAAAAAATTATAGCAATACGCAAGATACGGCTATACCTCAAACTGATATTAAGGGGATGGTTGAGGGGTATCTTTCTACTCAAAGTAGCGCTGGCAGCGACCGAAAAGCAGTAGTAATTATGATGGATGGCTTTAGAGCAAATGCGATAGAAGGATTTTTTGGATACGGACAGGGAATAGCTAGATTGGCGGCCGAAGGCGGACTATATTTCACAAAGCCTGCTAACATGGATACTGATTCAAACATTGGCAGAGGAACAAATATGCTCAGCATTATGACCGGAGTTGAGCCGAGCGCAATGGATATTTTGAAAAGCACGGATGTCAAGAGAGAAACTCCAAAAAGTATGGCTGCGAATTTTGCAGCAAACTATCAAACAGCTTTCTATACAGATTATAGTAATTATATTAATCATCATTTAGCGCAAGAGCTTGCTGTAAATCTAATGCCTAGCTTGACGGCAACAGCATTTGACGATATTCATGCTATGCAATATGAGATGGTTTCTAGCTTAAAATCAAAGTCAGTTATACTTGCGGCAAGCAGTAATTTGTATGATGCAGCAGGGGGAGATTATTCAACTGGCAATGTATCTTATATGAATGCGGTAATTAACTTTAACAGTTATGTTGAGGAAATTATCAATCAGGCACAAACTAGAAATGATGAAGAATGGCTAATTGTAGTAACTTCAACTTTTGGAGGAGAGGAGCAAATGAATAGTAATAAAAGTATTCATAACTCGTTGACCTTCCTTGCAAGTAATAGAAAAATTACTGACGGAAAGTTTGTGTGATAGCATTAAAAGGGATAGTATAAAAGCAATTGTTAAGCGAACATTATAAATTAGGCAAAAAAGCGAGCAAATCATTGAAAAAACTCATTATAATATAGATATTAATATAACTATTATACTATATATATATAAAGCGGCTGAAATTTAGCCGCTTTTGTTATGCTTAAATAGGAAAAATATAGGATATTTAACGATAAAAATACCCAGAAACGGCTAAAATACTCTAGAAAACAGCCATGACACACACGGCAAGGTTGTTTGAAAATAAATTAGCGAAAAGGGTTAAAAACGTTTGACATATTAAGGGTTATATATTATAATGATAGAGCTGTAGAACGGGATGAAGCTATAAGTTACTGGGAATCCAGAGAATTATGGTGGACAATTGTCCGATAATCGGGCGACTAACTCTTAAAATCAGGGGTGGTAACACCCCCTTTAAGATGCTATAGTACGACACACACGGTAAAGTGAATCGAGTTAGGAAACAGGAGGTCATTAATATGGCAGGACAAAAAATCAGGATCAAGCTAAAGGCTTACGATCACAATCTTATTGATGTTGCAGCTGACAAAATAGTTGAAACAATCAAAAGACACAACACAAAGGTATGTGGACCAATTCCACTACCAACAGAGAAAGAGATAATAACTATCCTTCGCTCTCCTCATAAATATAAGGACAGCAGGGAGCAATTCGAGCTTAGAACACATAAGCGTCTTATTGATATCTACAACCCAACAGCACAAGCAGTTGATAGCTTAATGAAGCTTGACTTGCCAGCTGGTGTAGACATCAATATCAAATTATAATAAAAAGTGGAGGTGAACTTTATCAATGAATAAAGCAATCGTCGGAAAGAAAATTGGCATGAGCCAAATATTTAATGAGGATGGAAGGGTTATCCCTGTAACAGTCATCGAGGCTGGTCCATGCCCTGTAGTACAAAAGAAAACAGTCGAGAGAGATGGCTACGATGCATTACAAGTTGCATTCGGTGCTGTTAAACTTAAGTACAAAAAAGTTAATGGTAATGAAAAGTGTACTAATGTTAGTAACCCTAAGATGGGTCACTACAAGAAAGCTAACGTTGAGCCAGCTAGATTCCTTCGTGAATTCAAGTTTGACAACTGTGCTGACTATTCAGTAGGACAAGTTATCAAGGCTGACATATTCGCTGAGGGCGACAGAGTAGATGTATCTGGTACATCTAAGGGTAAAGGTTTTAGTGGTACTATCAAAAGATGGAACTTCCACATCGGACCTATGGCTCACGGATCTGGTTACCACAGAGGTGTAGGTTCAATGGGTGCTTGTGCAAGTCCAGGTCGTGTTTTCAAGAATAAGAAAATGCCAGGACAATACGGTAACACAAGCTGTACTGTACAGAATTTACAAATTGTTAAAGTTGACGCTGAGCGTAACTATCTTCTAGTTAAGGGTGCTGTTCCAGGTGCTCGTGGTGGAATGGTTATAATTAAGCAGACTTGCAAACGCTAACGGAGGAGCTTAAATTATGGAATTAAATGTTGTTAATGCCACTGGTGAAAAAGTGGGCACTATAGAGTTATGTAGTGAAGTTTTTGAGCAAGAGTACAATGAGGCTCTAATCCATCAAGTGGTTGTAGCTCAATTAGCTAATAAAAGACAAGGCACTAAAAGCACACTAACTAGAGCGGAAGTTCGTGGTGGTGGCGCAAAGCCTTGGAGACAGAAAGGAACTGGCCGTGCTAGACAAGGTAGTATCCGTTCTCCACAGTGGATCAAGGGTGGTGTAGTATTTGCACCAAAACCTCGTGACTTCTCTCAGAAGTTAAACGCTAAGATGAAGCTTATTGCTATCAAAAGTGTTTTATCTCAGAAAGTTCGTATGGACGAGATTATCGTTCTTAATAAGTTTGAGTCAGTTGAAGGCAAAACTAAAGACGCAGCTGCTTTATTAGCAGGTCTTAATTTGACTAAGAAGGTTCTTCTTGTAGTAGCAGATCACGATACTAATATTATCAGATCTTGCAGAAACATCAAGAATTTAACTCTTATCAATGCTAGCCTTATCAATGTATATGAAGTTGTTAGACATACTAATTGCATCATGACTCAAGACGCAATCAAGAAAATTGAGGAGGTGTACGCATAATGAATGCTTACGATATCATCATTAAGCCAGTCCTAACTGAAAAAAGTTACGACGGCATAGGTACAATGAAGTACACTTTTAAGGTTGCCACTAAAGCTAATAAGACTCAAATCAAAAGAGCAGTAGAGGAAATCTTCGGAGTAAAAGTTTCAAAAGTTAATACTGTTAACTATCCTGGCAAAATCAAGCGTATGGGCAAAACTGCAGGAAGACAGGCGTCTTTCAAGAAAGCATATGTTCAGTTAGCTGCAGATAGCAAGTCAATCGAATTCTTCGATAGCTTAGCATAAGAGCGGAGGTATAATATAATGGCAATTAAAAGATACAAACCTACCTCACCGGCTCGTCGTTTTATGAGCGTTTCTGCTTACACAGAGATCACTAGTACTACTCCTGAGAGAAGCTTACTAGAGTCTCAAAGCAGACATGGTGGACGTAATAATACTGGTAGAATCACCGTTAGACATATCGGTGGTGGTAATAGACAAATGTACAGAATCATCGATTTTAAGCGTAACAAGGATGGTATCCCAGCGAAAGTTGCTGAGATTCAATACGATCCTAATCGTTCTGCTAATA
>CAMQSU010000052.1 GCA_947037025.1 uncultured Clostridia bacterium
TAAGTTTTCCACCATAAAAAGCATAATTACTGAACGCAATAAGCTCAGCATATTTTGATCTATAATGAAAGTCTAGCATCATTGGAGGATATTTAAACCTTGCAACATCTAGCAAACTTTCTTCTTCAAGTGCTGCAATTCCGCTATCTTCAGCAGAAAAACTTTCCATATCATCGTCATCAGTATTAAAATCAATCCTGCCCGAACCCAAATTTGACGGTCTAAGCTGCTTACTATCACCGGCAATAATTACTGATTTAGCGCGAAGTATTGCAGGAATACCCTTTTCAATATACATTTGCGATGCTTCATCAAAAATTACCATATCAAACAATTCTGGTTTCAATGGCAAAATTTCACTAACAACTTCTGGCGTCAATAACCAAACTTTAATAGAAGTAAACAACTCTACGAAAAATTTATCAGAAAACTTAGCTACCGATAGTCGCTTTTTACTCTCTATTAATCGTCTAATTTCGCCGTACCTCTTAGAGCTTGTTAAATTTTGAATATTATTTTCAAATAAAACGCTAAGGTTTTCTTTAGTTAAAGCAATCTTATTATCAAGCAAATCACTAAGCTTATCTAATACACTGCCATAATCATTTATCTTATTCAAAACAACTCTGTTGTCCGTTTCAAAACTAATTAAAAAGTTGTTAATTGTGAACTTGTAGACCATTTCATTAGCATGATTTATAGACATACTTAACTCTTCAGCAACCCTATACACACTAGTAAAATAATCAGCAGCATGCTCTGACAACTCATCAAACTCTTGTTTGTTTTTAATAAATGAATTGTACTTTCCGCTCATGACAGTATAGTTATGCGTATTGCTAACTAAATCCAGTTTATCGTAATCAGCTGATTTATTATACGCAAAAGAGAACCAATTTTTAGCAAGTTTTGCAAGAGCTCTCTTTACGCAACGTTTATTACTTAACTTAAGTTTCTCCAATAATTTTTGCGCAGAAATAATTTGCTCACAATCATTGATCATGCTAGCCAAATCAGCCTGAGAAATATCAGGTTTAAAATTAAATAATTGCGGATATTTATTACTATCAGACATATAATCAGTAAGCGAATCAACAAGATCACTTTTCTTGAAAGTAAGGTATGCTTTTTTCACTTCTTGATATTTACTTCTTTTCATGCTACTACTAACAATTCGGTTAATAGTGTTATACTCCTGCGCTTTAACTGTATCTGATAAATCCCATTTACTAGTTAAATGATAAAGCTTGTACACTTCTAGCCCAAAAGTCTCTTTATCACGCAATTTTTTAGCGATTGCATTCATAGAATTCATACACTCATCAATATCAATATCAAGTTCATCAATGTCAACATCTGATGAATGAGTGATCTCAACTTTACACATGCTGTCAATTTGATTATAGAAAATATCTTTATTATTGACATCATCAAGTAGTAATACATACTTAGATAAATTTCCAAGTCTTGAGTAAACAACATCAAGTGCGGACTTCTTTTCACTTACCATTAAAACAGTTTTATTTTTAGTAACAGCATTAGCAATAAGGCTAGTAATAACCTGCGATTTACCTGTACCAGGAGGGCCTTGAACGACCAACTCTTTGCAGTTATCAGAAGCTAAAATTACATTTTCCTGAGTGCTATTAATTGGATTAATATAGCAAAGATCTGCCTCTTTTGCTGACTGATTTAAATCATAATTATCATCAATTCCATTATCTTCACTATAAAAATCATAGTCTTCCATTCCAGACAATAAATCTTCTAACAAAGAGTTTACTGTTCCGCTATCAATAATGCTGTTAAGGTCACGTTGCATACTAGATGAGTAAGTACTAAACTTACCTAAAACCATAGTATTAACAATATTTAGGTCGCCTCTTCTATATACTACATTACTCTCAGTAGGTGCAAAATACTCATCAATATCAAATGATTCTGGCGGTGTAATTTCCACACGCTCAGCGCCGTAATAAGCTAAAATATCTGCATGAAAAGCATCTTTAGATAGCTCATAAATTACATTACTAGGTAATGGCTTATTAATTTTATTAAACTTATAATTTGCTAGCAATAAATTATTATTATAAACTACATCACGACTAGCATCAATCTTTAGATTAAAGTACGTAGGCTCTTTGATAAGTTTCACAGGAAACAATACCAACGGAGCATTTATTTCAAAATCCTCGCCTTGCATTCTACCCCTAACAAAAGGATAAGCAATATACAAATCATATTGACCTTTCTCACGGAATTCGCGGTTAGCTTCACGAAGTAACTGCACTAATTTATTATAATTCGACTCGTTTTTCCTATTAATTTTAGCATCTGCAACTGATAAATCACATAGTTTAACATTTTTAATTTCTTTCGAGAAAATTAAATCATAAATACTATCTTTATCAAGCAAAGAAAGCATATCAATACTGTGTTTATTTGCAAGCTTATTACTATAAAGGAGTCTATTTCGTCTATTAAGATTTACTAGTTTTTTCTCAAGTTCTTTTAATGTACCAACAAGATTAGAACCGCTTTTTTTTATATTCAAACTATTCTTCATAGTATAATTAACTATACCTTGAACAAATTCACGACCATAATTTCTAGAAAACTCTTCTGTAACTTGTGCAATATTAGATAGCTCACCTAAATTTCTAGGTGCAATTTTTGCAAGCGTTGAAAGAAATTGCTCAGAACAAACATTGCAAACATTACCAGTACGCTGTTTTTCCTGCGTCCTGATTTTTTGTCTTATATCTTTTAATTCTGCATATAAAGTCTTGTTTCCCATGCCATCCTCCTGCTAATTAAAGCGTAAATATAAAATATGTAGCTATTCCTAATATCAAATATGAAACAACCATCGCAACTGGCACACCTATTGTGAATTTTTTATGTTTCGTTTTATGTCTCTTCACCTGCATACCGACATAACTTCCTATCCCGCCACCTGCAAATGCAATTGATAAAAGCATACTTTCTTTAATACGCCATTCTCCATTTAACGCCCTTTTTTTATCAATACTCATAGATAAAAACCCAATTACATTAATTACTAATAGGTACGCAGCTAATACACCCAGATATACTAATTGATAAAGCTCCATTTATTTCTCCTTATTTTTACAACAACAAAATAATCATACTATTAATTTGCAAAGTCACCCCGCAAATCAAATTACTATGTAATATTATTGCAATCATTATACTATTTAATTCATTGATTAACTATATTTTGATTATATTTTAACTAGCCGCAAATACTGTTTAACTATGAATATGCCTATGATAAATTATAAAAACACTACGAAAAAATCAAAACTTACAAATTTTCTATTTGTTTCACGTGAAATATCGGCATATATAAAGGATAAAATGCAAGCAATTTTCAGTAAAATATACTGAAAATTAAACTTGTACTCTTTTGTTATATAAATTTAAATCACATTTTTTAATAGTTTCGCTGTTAATACTATCTACTTTTTAAATCATGAATTATATTAATCATTAATTAACCTAACTCTTAGTATCCATATTATTAACATCTTCTTCGTCATCAGTAATTGCATTTAGCTTTAACTGCTTATCATCATATTTTTTATCTGTATCTTTAACTTCTTTCTCTTTATTTGGCTTCTCTTCTTTCATGAAGAGCTTATCAAAAAATCCACTTTCATTATTTGTAATTTTTGGTCCAACTTTAACATAAATCTTCTCAATTTTTCTAGTATCAGCATCAAGAACCTTAATATACAAGTTATTGTAAGTAACCATCTCACCAACGTTAGGAACATAACCAAACTGATCAACAACCCAACCGCTAACAGTAGCTACTTCTAATTCTTCATTTAAATCTTGTTCAAATCTTTCAAACATATCTTCAATATCGCAAGTACCATTAATCTGGTACTCATCTTCGCCGATGCTGATAATTTCTTCAGTTATCTCATCATGCTCATCCCAAATCTCGCCAACTAACTCTTCTAAAATATCCTCTAAAGTTATGATACCGTTAGTACCACCATACTCATCAATAACAACCGCCATATGCGTTTTTGACTTTTGCAACATTTTAAGAACAATTGATAATGTTGAATTAAGAGTAACACAAACTATATTAGACATACCTTCTTTAATATCAAAAACCTCATTAAAGTAGTTATGATAAAAATCTTTTTCATGCAAAATACCAACAATATGGTCAACATCTCCATCAAAAATAGGCATACGAGAGAATCCATTTTCAGTAAAAATAACACGTAACTCATCTTTAGTCGTAGTAATATCTGCAGCAACAACCTCAACTCGTGGCGTAAAAATATCACGCACAGTTAGCTCATTAAACTCGATAGCGCTCCTAATAAGCTCACCCTCATCAGCATTAATATCTCCACCCGTAGTAGCCTCATCAACTATAGTAATTAGTTCCTGCTCGCTCATACCGCGATCAGCTTTAGGCTTAAATATAAGTACTAAAAGCTTTTTCCACTGAGCAAACAACCATGTAAAAGGCGTTAGAATTACGCAAAGAAACTGTGCAATTGAAGCAACAGCCATTGCAAAACCTTCTGGACTTTCTTTAGCCAAGCTTTTAGGCGAAATTTCGCCAAAAATCAGCATAATGACAGTCATTACTATAGTAGAAACCGTAACAGCTAGCTGCTCCTGACCTTGCATTACTTTTGTAAATAATACCGTAGCAAGCGACGCAGCTGCAATATTTACAACGTTGTTACCAATCAATATAGTAGTTAAAAAATTATCATAATTATTGCTAATTAATAATGCTTTCTTAGCTTTTTTATTGCCGTCTTGCGCTAAACTTTTCAGTTTAATGCGGTTCATACTACTATAGGCAGTCTCTGTAGCACTAAAAAATGCTGACAGACCAACTAAAATTACTATTGCAATCGAATATATTGCGAGACTCATAAAAATACCTTTGTGTTATGATATAAATTTACCTTATAGTAGGCATAACTGATTAATTAACGGCGTGAGCCGCTAGGAAATATGACGTATTAATTAAATAATATCGTCATTGCAATAGCTACCTCAAAATAAGAAGAAACCATTACATGTGCTGAATTAATATACGAATAGTCAAAACAATATTACAAGTCAAACCACAACTGCAGCAAGATATGCAAATTTATGAAAATTATCTATCTACAAACATAGCTTGCTTAGAATTATTCACATAAACAATTAAAATGATACTTCGATAATTACATTTTTACTTTCTGTCATCAATAGAGACATAATCTTTATGCTCGCAAACAGAGTTATAACCCGGACGAATAATTTTGCCATTATTAGACAATTCCTCTATCCTATGCGCTGACCAACCAACAACTCTCGAAACTGCAAATATTGGAGTAAAAAGCTCAACAGGCAAACCAAGCAAGCTATAAACGAAACCAGAATAGAAATCGATATTACAGCTAACGCCCTTATAAATATTTCGTTTAGTAGAAATAATTTCAGGCGCAAGCCTTTCAATTTTCTCATAAATCTCAAACTCACTCTGTACATTTTTTTCTTTAGCTAACTTACGAACATATTCTTTTAGCAAGTCCGCACGAGGATCGGATAGCGAATAAACCGCATGCCCCATACCATAGATTAAACCACTTTTATCAAAAGCTTCTTTGTTAAGCAATTTAGTAAGATGAGCCTTGATCGAATCATCAGAGAAATCAACCAAGTTTTCCTTCATGTCCTCAATCATTTTAACGACTTTAATATTTGCGCCGCCGTGACGAGGGCCTTTAAGCGAACCTAAAGATGCCGCCATTGAGCTATATGTATCAGTACCTGATGAACTAACAACATGAGTTGTGAACGAACTATTATTACCACCACCATGCTCTGCATGAAGAACTAAACAAATATCTAGCAATTCAGCCTCAAGAGCGGTAAATTTACCGTCTTCTCTTAACAGATAAAGAATATTTTCAGCAGTAGAATAGTCAGCATTAGGCTTCCTTACAAAAAGGCAATCCGTATCAAAATAATGCTTGTAAACATTATAACCATAAACTGCAATAAGTGGAAACTGAGCAATAAGCTGCAGGCACTGTCTTAAAACATTTGAAATGGTAATATCATCAGGAGCATCGTCATATGAATAAAGAGTAAGGACGCTACGAGATAGTGAAATCATCATATCAGAAGTAGGCGCTTTCATGATAATATCACGAACGAAACTACTAGGAAGACGTCTGAACCCACTTAAAATATCAAGAAATTCATCCAACTGAACTTGAGTTGGCAACTCGCCAAAAAGAAGCAGATAAGAAGTTTCCTCAAATCCGTATCTTTTACCTGTCTGAGCAAATCCACTAACAAGTTCTTTAATTTGAATACCGCGATAGTAAAGCCTGCCCTCACAAGGAACGCTTTTGCCATTCTCATCTTTATCAGAACTAATGATATCTGAAATCTCAGTAAGACCAGTTAAAACACCTTTACCATTGATATCACGAAGACCCCTCTTAACGTCGTACATGTCGTAGTACTCGCTTTTAATGTATGTACTGTCCTTGGCTAGCACTGCTAGCCTATCTATAGTATCTTGGACTAAATTTTTGAATATGTCAAACTCTGTCATAATGCCCTCCTTAAAATAATACTTTTTAATTATAGCACATAAGTAGTAAAAAATCAAGTAAATATATAAATTATAATATTAATACACTATATTGCAGTAAACGATATGTTATACTAAACATTATTTACATTATAATTGACAACAATTCAAACAACATACCTAATTTTGATTTAATAACAAACTAGCATATCAAATAAGTTGATTTATATAGTTAAAAGTGATAAGCTTAGTACAATTAGGCAAATTAAATATTTTGCAAACAAGCAAAATAATCATATAAATTATCAATTTATTATAAAAAACATACTAATTAAGAGTACTTTTCATACATATTACTCTTAATTACATAAAATATTAGAATATTAAGATAATCTGGAGGAAAATATGGATGATTATACACGTATGAAATTAT
>CAMQSU010000053.1 GCA_947037025.1 uncultured Clostridia bacterium
TGGTGCATCGCAAGCTCAGCTTTATGATTGGGTTAAGATGGAGAATCCTGACATCTATAAAAAAATGACTGAATATATTAAATTAGGCAGATGGGAAGTGCAGGGTGCGACTTGGGTCGAGATGGACAGTAACCTAATTAGTGGCGAGAGTATGGTAAGGCAGTTTTATTATGGTAAGCAGTATTTTCAAAAAGAATTTGGTTTAGATATGAAAGTGCTTTGGTTACCTGATAGTTTTGGTTATTCACCTTGCCTCCCGCAGGTTATGAAGCTTGCAAATGTTCCATATTTTCTGACGCAAAAAATGAGTTGGAATACGGTAACAAAATTCCCTTATCATACATTTAACTGGCAGGGTCTTGATGGAAGCAAAGTATTTGCACATATGCTACCAGATAATACATATAACAGCCCATGCACAGCAGAAAAAATGGTGTTTGGTGTTAAAAATTATCAAGAGAATAAAATCAGCAATGAAGCGATTATGCTTATGGGTATTGGTGACGGAGGAGCAGGGCCTGGCTTTGAGCATATAGAGCGTGCCATAAGGGAGAAAGATATTGAAGGAATTCCTAAAGTTGTTATGGAAAAATCAGTTGATTTCTTTGATAAGTTAGTAGGTTCTAAAGATAAGTTTAAAACGCATATCGGAGAGCTATATTTAGAAAAACATCAAGGTACATATACTACTCAATCATTAAATAAATTTTATAATAGGAAATGTGAGTTTGCACTTAGAAATTATGAGTATTTAGTATCAATAATGCAAGAAAATGTGTGTTTACCAATCAGTGCAGATGATTTGGATATAATATGGAAGGAAATATTGCTTTATCAGTTTCATGATATTTTGCCAGGTTCATCAATCAATAGAGTGTATGATGAGAGTGTAGAGCGTTATAAAAACATTTATGAAAATTTGAATAAATCAATTGGCGTTTTACTTGCAAAAGTTAGTGATAAAAAGTGTGTATATAACTTTAACTCATTTGACTATAACTACAAGTACAAAAGAGCTAATAAATGGTATCAAGTAACAGCAAAAAAACTTACTCATTCTTATCTTGATAGCGAGGAAAATTTAACTAGTTTTAGCGCAAAAAGCTCGGCTAATCATATAGAAAATGATAAGGTAAAAATAGTATTTAATAAAGGCTTAATTGTAAGCTATTATGATAAGGTCATTGATAAGGAATTTGTCGCAAAAAGAAAAAGCATGGGAGTGTTCTCCATCTATCGCGATAAAGGAGATTGTTGGGACTTTAAGCGAAGCGATGCTAGGTACGAAACTCATATGAAAATGACTGCTTTTAAAACAGGTCTTGATGGTCCGATAGCATATGCTGAAATGCAGTTTGAGCTTGGCAAAAACATCGTTAAACAGAGGATAAGTATAACTGACGGTGCGTCACTAGCAACAGTTGCAATTAATGTTCATTTTGAAGGAAAAGAGCAAGTGCTAAGAGTGGCATATCCTGTTAATGTTAATACTGATATGTGCTCATTTAATACTCAGTTTGGACACTTTGAAAGAAGTATGAAAGAAGACAGCAAGGAATTAAAAGCTCAATATGAAGTCAGTGGAGGCAAGTTTATTGATATGTCGGATGGGAAAACAGGCATGTCGATTATCAATGATTGCAAGCATGGCTTTAGGTGTAAAAATGGCGTAATGGATATTTGTCTAATCAGAAATCCTAAGAAAGGACCTGGCACAAATGTAGATCAAGGTGAGCATGAGATAAATCTCGGATTGCTTACTCACTCGGGCAATGTCGGAGTGGAAACATATAAAAATAGCTACTTAATTAATAACCCATTATTATGCTTTGAAGGCGACACTCAGACTCAATTGAATGCAATTAAAATTAGCAACGAAAATATTGTTGTGGAAGCAGTTCAAATGCTGAATGATGGTGCAGTTGTTAGAGTATATAATTCAGCTAATAGCAGCCAGAGCGCAAAATTAGTATTTGATGGATATGAAAGCGGCGATGAAGTTGATATCATGGGAAATAAAATATGTGATATTGATGGAGATATCAGTTTTAATGCGTTTGAACTTAAAAATATACACTTTGCGAGGGATAATAAATGAGTATAACAATAAAGGAAATTGCAGAGTTAGCGGGCGTATCAAGGGGCACTGTTGATAGAGCACTAAGAAATAGCCCAAAGATAAATGCAGATACAAAAAAAAGGGTTATTCAAATTGTTGAGCAAAATAATTATAAACCCAATTATGTAGGCAGAGCATTAGCAAAATCAAAAAAACAAATCAAAATTGCTGTTATTACAAATAGCATCGGAAATGCATTTTTTGATGAAGTATTTAATGGAATAAAAACGGCAGAAAAAGACTTTGAAAATTTTGGAATTAGGACAACAATTTTTGAAATAAAAGGATATGATATTAATCTACAATTATCGGCAATTTCTAAAATAAAATGCACTGATTTTGATGCTCTTATTATTACACCAATTAATGATAAAAAAATAGCGTGTGCACTTGAAAATCTTTCTGATAGCGGTGTTGCTATAGTTGCCATGAATACTGATATAAAATTTGAAGGGAAGTTATGTTATGTAGGCTGTGATTACACTAAAAGTGGAAGGACTATTTGCGGTCTTGCAAATATGCTTATTCATGAAAAGTGCGACATACTACTTACTACAGGATCAATGGATGTCATGGGACATAAGGAGCGTGTTATAGGACTTTTAGAAATGAGTAAAAGCAACAAAAATATTGGTAATATACAAATTATAGAACATAATGATGATGAGGAAATATCTTATAATAAAGTCCTTGAATCATTAGCTAGCAATAGAAAAATTAAGTTTGTATGCACTACTGCGGGCGGCGTAGAAGGAGCTGTTAAAGCGACAAGTGAAATTGATGATAATATTCGTATTGTATCATTTGATTTAACCGCGAAAGTGATAGAAGGATTTAACCAAGATAGGATACTAGCAACAATAGTACAGCAGCCATATGATCAGGGATACATTGCAGTAAAGTGCATATATGAAAATTTATTCAATGGGGTAGTTTTTGGCACAGATATCTACACAGATATCTCAATTAAAATAAAACAAAATTTATAAGGATGGTATAGTATGGAATTTTTTTCGAATATAAGTAAAATCAGGTATGAGGGAATTGATAGTAAAAATGCGCTTAGTTTCAAGCATTATGATAAAAGCAAATTAGTGTTAGGTCGCAAGATGAGTGAGCACTTAAAGTTTGCGCTTAGCTACTGGCATACAATGTGTGCAGGCGGTCAAGATATGTTTGGTACAGATACCCTTGATAAGTCTTTCGGGGGCGCAAGCCAAATAGAAATATATAAGAATAAAGTATATGCAAGCTTTGAGATTATGGAAAAACTTGGTATAGAGTACTTTTGTTTTCATGATAGAGATATTGCACCAGAAGGCGCTACATTTAAGCAAACATGTGACAATCTTGATGTGATAGTTCCTATCATAAAAAGCGAGATGAAAAGGACAGGGATCAAACTGCTATGGGGAACTTCTAACTGTTTTTCTAACTCTCGATTTATGAGCGGAGCTGGTACTAATCCTAATAGTGACGTATTTGCACATGCAGGCGCACAAATCAAAAAAGCATTAGACATAACTGTTGAGCTTGGCGGAACGGGATATGTTTTTTGGGGTGGACGTGAAGGATATGATACTCTTTTAAATACAGATATGAAACTTGAGCAGGAGAACATGGCAAGGCTTATGAAAATGGCTGTTAAATATGCACGCAAAATAGGTTACACGGGTGATTTTTATGTTGAGCCAAAGCCAAAAGAACCTACAAAGCATCAGTATGATTTTGACTCTGCGACAGTGATAGGCTTTTTAAGATATCACGAACTTGATAAAGATTTCAAGCTAAACATTGAGGCAAATCATGCGACGCTAGCAGGACACACTTTTAATCATGAGCTACGAGTTGCTAGCGATAATGGAATGTTTGGTTCAATTGATGCAAACCAAGGCGATATGTTGCTTGGCTGGGATACTGATCAATTCCCTACAAATATTTACGACACAGCGCTATGCATGTACGAAACAATTCGAGCGGGTGGATTTACTAACGGTGGATTGAACTTTGATGCAAAAGCCAGAAGGCAGAGCAATTCGTTTGATGATATTTTCTTATCATACATTGCAGGAATGGATGCATTTGCATACGGCTTGCTTGTTGCTGAGCAGATAATAAAAGATGGTAGAATTGATAAGTTTGTTAAAGATAGGTATTCAAGCTATGAAAAAGGACTAGGACTAAAGATAGTAAAGGGCGAGATTAATCTTGAAGATTTATATGAGCATACTCTTAGTTGCAAGCATATTGATGTAGAAAGTGGACGCCAAGAGTATTTAGAGTCAGTACTTAATGATTGCATAGTGAAGGCAGGCAGGTAAATGAATTATGTCTTAGGTATAGATATAGGCACGAGCGGAACAAAGGCAGTGCTTTATGATATGAGTGGGAGTAAAGTTGATGAGGCAAGTCAATCTTATGCTATGTATACACCGAAAAGTGGATACGCGGAGCAGGACGCTAATGATTGGTATAATGCGACAATTAAATGTATCAAGGAAATAACTGCAAAAATGCCGCATACTGCACATGACATTAAAGGAATAGGTCTATCAGGTCAAATGCATGGGCTAGTAATGTTAGATAATAAATGCAGCACGCTTTATAATAGCATTATTTGGTGTGATACAAGGACGGATAAGGAAAGCGATTTTATAAATGAGAGCATGGCAAATTATAAAGATTACAATATAAATTCATCAATCCCCGCTTTTACTCTACCAAAATTAATCTGGGTCAAAAATCATTTGCCTGATATATACCGCAAAATTAACAAGGTGCTCCTACCAAAGGATTATGTTAATTATAAGTTAACAGGCAACTTTACTACTGATGTTTCTGACGCAAGCGGAACAGGAATGCTTGATGTAGCAAAAAGGCAGTGGTCAAAAGAGATAATTAAGCATTTAGACATTAATATAAACTGGCTTGCGAATGTGCATGAGAGTGCGGATGTGGTAGGAAATATCACAAAGCATATTGCAGATATTACAGGACTTAGCGAGGAAACTATTGTTGTAGCGGGAGCGGGTGACCAAGCTGCGGCGGCACTTGGTAACAGTGTAATAATAAATGGTGATGCAAGTATGTCTGTAGGCAGTTCCGGTGTTGTATTTGCTGCATTAAGCAGCCCATTATGTGATAAAAAAGGAAGAGTGCAGACATTTTGTCACGCACTTGAAAATACTTGGCATATTATGGGAGTGACTCAATCAGCGTGTTTATCGCTTAGTTGGTTTAAATCAAACTTTGCGAGCGGTATCAGCTATCAGCAACTTGATAAAATGGCAAAGGAAGTGCCTCTTGGTTGTGAGGGGATTGTATTTTTGCCCTATATTCAGGGCGAGCGTACACCGCATTTAGATAGTGACATTAGAGGCGGGTTTATAGGTCTTGATATTTCTCACAAGTTGCAGCACTTATATAGAGCAGTGCTTGAGGGTGTTGCTCTCAGTATGCGAGATTGTATAGAAGTTATGGAAGATGTTGGAGTCAAGATTAATGATATGGTAGTATCAGGTGGAGGAGCAAGTAGCCAAGTATGGCTTGATATTATTGCAAATATAACAAAGTGCAAGCTTATCTGTAAAGAAGTTAGCGAGAGCGGAACACGAGGAGTAGCGGTACTAGCTGCTGTTGGTGCTAAGTTTTTTAAAAGTGTTAAGATTGCAGATAAAGAGTTTATTAACAATATAAAAAATAGCACTATTCCTGAGCTAGATAGCAGCAATTTGGTAGAAGCATTATATGCAAAATATAAATCGTTATATCCGTTGCTATCAAATATTTAAACAATACAAAATTTATAAGAGGTGAATATGAGAAAGAAAATTTTAATTGTAGTACTAATTTGTGCTATGGCGCTAACAAGTGCAATTAGCTTAGTTGGCTGCAGTACTACTCCGGAAAAAGCTCCAGCACCTACTAATTTGTCAAAGTATACTATTAAAGATTATGGAGTGCACGAAGGTGACATTTACGTATCTACTAAAGGTGATGATGACAAGAATGATGGATTATCAAAAGAGAGTCCGTATTTGACAATAGAGCGTGCACAAAAACAAGTTAGAATGAATATAGAAAACAATGATTTTTCAAATGGAAAAATAACTGTGAGCATTCTAGCGGGAAAATACTATACTAAGTCACTAGCATTTAACGAGCTAGATAGTAAGATAGGCGTGTGCAAGGTTGAGTACTGTGCATATGGTGATGGAGAGGTTGAAATAAGTGGTGGTATTAATCTAAATACTAGCGACTTTGAGAAAGTGAGCGAAGCAGATAAAGCTAGGCTTAGCGGAGATGCAAAAACTAATGTTAAAGTTCTCGATCTAACTACATACGGATTAACAGCTGAAGATTGGGGCAAGCTATACGCGGTAGGCGGCTTCCATAATGCTAGCAAGTATGATGGAGATACTACTGGTGATAACCAGTGCGAGCTTTTTTATAACGGTGAAAGAATGAATATCGCAAGATATCCAAATAAAGATTATGCTAAAGTATCAAAAGTAATCGACTCAGGACAGACAAGTGAGCATGGTGAAAACTTAGCTAACTGGGACACTGCACGTAATCCACGCGGTGGAACCTTTGCAGTTGACAAAGAAACTAAAAAAAGAATGGCAAGCTGGAAAAATCCGACTGAGGCGTGGGTATTCGGATTCTTTTATTGGGATTGGGCGGATGCTTCAACTCCAGTTACAAGAATAAATACTGAAGCAGGAACGGTTGCGACAAAGTATGCGAGCACTTACGGATGGAAAAATGATGC
Organism: uncultured Clostridia bacterium; assembly: GCA_947037025.1. Lineage (GTDB taxonomy): Bacteria > Bacillota > Clostridia > Christensenellales > UBA3700 > MGBC100798. The sequence continues at coordinate 6,894 of CAMQSU010000053.1, forward strand.
TAAGTATTATTTCTATAATGTTTTTGAAGAGCTTGATACTGATGGCGAGTGGT
>CAMQSU010000054.1 GCA_947037025.1 uncultured Clostridia bacterium
AAGCGTAGCACTAATACCGCTATTAACATTTGCATTTTTATTTACTGTCAGCACACTGTTTGTGATAGTAAAGTACTCCTTACCTACGCCATCTAAAGCATACTTAATTGACTCATCACCTGTTCCGTCTCCTACACTTGAATCAATTACAAAAGTGCCATTAGGATTCATAAAGTAATAATTTTTACTTTCAATGTAAGTTACGTTTTTACTATTGCTTGCACTTTCTATTGAAACAGATGATATATTTTCCGTAATCATTATTTCATATGGAATGCTAACAATACTTTTATACTTTACATTAACATTAATAATTTTGCCAATATTCGCTTTATCGTTGTATATTTCTAAAAACCCTGTCGCAGTATCAATTTTTGCAATATCAGAGTATCTTGATGATAAAATATATTCAACTTCATCACTTGTAAAGTAGGGATACATACGATATTTTAATTGAATGCTTGATCCTATATCAATCCTTTCAGGAGCATTATGAATAGTAATTTTATCAAAATATTTATCACTTTTTATTATAAACTCTTCAGTTTCAAAGTACTCGTCAAATATATAGTATCCAACTTTGATTTTGATTGTTTCAGAAGCATCTAGTCCTGCAATTACTTTTCCATGCACACTGTATGATTTGATACCATATGCAGCAACAGTTGTTTTAACTACAGCCTCTGCATTACCATCTATAATTACATTCATATTAGCCATGTGCTCAGATGAAGATCCGTTTGGCTGATCATATACATTAAGTTTTAATTTAAAAGGTTCAAAAGCACTTACTGTTAATTCATTTATGTCTTCATTTTCTTCGTATATCAATCGTGTTTCATCAGGTGGTAAAATAAGGTTAACATACAGCTTCAACTCTGAATTCGTCAACGGATCTGTTGCTACGATTATGATATCATGAATAGCAGAGTGACTTCCAATATTATGAAAACTAATTACTCCGTGCTCAGAAATTTTAGCAATTATAGAATATCCGCCTTTAACATTTTCAACAGCTAAATCCAGTGTATTGTTTTTCACAATATCTCCGTCCACATCAGTAACCTCAATAGTGTATGTTCTAATTTTATTAAGACAATCAGCTAGTAAATATACCGAATCAACTTTTCCATCAATTGTAACAGCGCCTAAAGGCTTAAAAATAGTAAATGTTTTAAATGCAGTTATATCAGGATTAGAAACTGATGTTGCATTAACTTTTATCAAATCGAACTCGTTCAAACCAGAGTTTATACTTAAAATATTTCCGTTAATAGTAGCGAATTCCATGCCAGTTACTAATGTATACGTTACGCCTTTATTACTTGCGTTACTATTAACTTTAGCATCTAATGTTATATCCTGTCCATCAAGAACACTTTCTAATACACTTCCTGCGAACTCCACAAATATAACAGGATTTGTTTTAACAACAAAATTCAACACTTCGCTGTTAACCCCATCTGCAGAAGCTATTACGCTAATAACCTCTCCGCCTAAGCACGTGTAATTAATGATAAGCTTACCTGTAATTGCATCAAAAACTACATACTGTCCACCTGATACAATCTTATATGTAACTTCTTTATTTTCAGCATTCGCTGGAATCACACTTGATGACAAATTAACAATGTCTCCTACCTCAACAGTGCCATCCAAAACGTCTGAATCAACAACTACTTTTTGCACCTCTATACGCCCAATTGTGAACGAAAGCGTATTAGATACAACGCTGTCAATCATAGCGAGTACGCTTATTATTTCGCCTGATTTTGCTTCATTATTTACTAATATCTTTCCAGTATTTTTATTACCACTGTCTACAATAATTGTTGCAATGTCATAACCGTTAATTAAAATAAACTCTACATCTTTTACAGTAGTATTTCCACCGTCCACGCCTAACACTGTTGCGGCAATGGCAATTTCCGAATTTGCTATAATTGTTTCATCATGCGTAGCAGAAATTTCAACATCAGCAACTGATTGCTTAACAACGCTAATACTATAGTTTCTTTTAATTCCAGTCAAATTAGATGTAACAATTATTTGATCTCCAACTTCTGCGGAATCGTTAACTTTGATTTTAACAATATTATCGCCCTGCGATACAACCACAGCATTTCCAGAAGTAATAGTTATATTCTCACCGCCATTAGCACCTCGTGTTGCATTGACTGGCACAACAGATTCATCTTTGATAGAAAATTCTATAATTTCTTCTGGCACAACTGCAGATTTATTAAGGTGAACCCCATCTATCATAGGGCCAAAAGAATAATCCTCAACAGGAATAGTAGATGCAACAACCTTATCATGTGCATCGGTTTGTACGTTTTTATCTGAATATTTACCTACATAACCTGTTGATACTGCTGTGATTTTTATTTCTCTGCCAATAATAGCATCATCACATTTTATTCTAAACGATGCTTTAGAAACTCCGTTAACTGTAAATTGTTTAAAATCTTGAATAAATTCGCCGCCATAAATTATCGCATAATTAAATGCTTGATAAGATGCATTGGTAGGGTCTATTATAGGATAAATAGATACAATTCTACCTATTTGATAGTCTTCAAGTCCACTTTCAATATTATTTCTGACATTATACGGTGCACTAAAACCATATAAATCTTTATATTCTGGATCATCCGTTACCTGATCGAATCCTAACTTAACTGATTCAATAAATATTGGCTTTTTAGTTATATCTATAGTAGTCCTTACTTTCTTAAACCTAATTTCATAATGAAATAGAGCTTTGCCGTTTTCTGTTCCTAACTCTGAATTTTCAAACTGCAATTTATCTCTTGACCAATCATTAAGTTTAATAGTTAAAGTATCCTCAAACTCAGCAGGTGCACTGCTATTTTGTACTACTTTATTATTTTGAACATAATAATCCTCATCACCGTTCTTCTCAAATTCAAAGTTTTCTGAAACCTCTGATGATTTAATCGTTTTATCGCTTGTCTTACCGCTGAGCATATCTTCCGTTGTTATAATCATATCAGGAAGTTGCGCAGCCCCACTTTCATCTAAAGTTACAGTATTAGACGCTGGTCTAACTGTAGAATACAGACTATTTCCAATACTAAATATTGGCAACTCTACTTCAAGTATAGAGTGTTTAATTTCATGAGACCAAAACCATAAATCAACTTCTGCAAATACTGATAAGCTTGAGTATATTCCAAGCTCTAAATACAACGCAAAAGTGACATCAGCATCACTTTGTGCACCCTCATCTAAACTTATCTCATGAATAGAACTTATACTAAAGAGCCCTGATAGCTTAGCATAAGCCCCGATTTCAAAGCTTACTCCTGCATTTAAAATACCGCAAAGACTACCGGCGAAATCAACTTCCAAACCTAGCTTAGCCTCAATCGTTCCAGTCAGCTCTACTTCTGTTGCGTTGCATACGCTAGCCTTATTAAAATATGCATTTAACCCATCTGAATCTTTTTTCACACCAACACTGAGCTCAAATTCATTTGTTAATGTAAACTTAAGCTCTGCTTTTAAATTGATTTCAAATACAACTTCTACTTCAAATGAAAACCCAAGTCCAGGAATTGGAGTAGAGATAAAAGTTTTAAATGCTTTCATGCTAGTTGATCGATTTTGCACTGTTTCATTTAAATATTTTTCTAAAGCCTTTGTTTGCTTTTCAAACAAGTCTTTTTCTGCATCAACAATTTCTTTTTCAGTTGTATACGTAAATTTCATCTCACTTTTGATTGCAACTGCCGCTCCTACATCAAATGCACCTTTCCAAATATTAATGTTAGCTATGGTAGCTAATTCTATACTAAATGTGCCTTCAATTTCTAAATCTATAGTAAAGTCGGCTAAAGCTATGTCAGAAAAAACAATCGTTATCGTCATTGAAACTTTTGAAGCCGACAATTCTACATTAAGCGATATTTCAGGCTCGCTACGTACTGCAGCGCCAATATCCATAACAACTGGATCTTTGGCCAATTGCGCAGCAACTTCTGCCTCGTCATAAAATATAAAATTATCTTCCACATACTTAGCTTCAAATTTATCATATATCTCTAACTCAGAATATACATCCTCTAGTTCAGGGACAGTAACATTAAGTTTGATTCCATTAAATACATCAGCAGCTTTGTCAATTCGATACAATTTATCCGCCTTGAATCCATTGTCAAATATAGGCAGCGAAACTAAATCACCAACACATAAACTATGCTTTGAATATGTTGCTTTGTCCATTATTATTTCACCTGCATGTGCGTCAAATATGTACATAGTGTCGGAAACAACTTTTTTTATTTCTTCTTTTGGAATAACATTATTAATTGCTTCTTTGTGAATAGAAAAAGTTATATCTCTTTTGTCAGAATACGTTTTATCGAGAAAACTAATATTCCCATCTAACAATAACACTTTATATGTAGAACCCTCAAAATACCCATCTTTAGGTGCTTCAATAGAATAATTATCAGCCTCTCTGACAACTTTATTTTCCACTACTTCACCAAGTTGATCACGAATAGTAATATTAAGTTTAAGATCGCTGATACTTAATTCGGAACTTACTAAAAATGAAAAATCCGAGCCCACTCCTATTAATGTGTCCTTCGACTCATTTGTATTCTCAATTTTAGTTGTCTCACCCTTACCACCATCTGATACTAATTTATCCTCTTTTGGCAATAAAAATGCAAGCAGTAAACTTACAGTTAATACTATAAGTAAAACTGCCGTCAAGATTATTGCCATTTTTTTATTTGAACTCATATGACTCCCATGAGTGCCTGTGTTATTATTTTTCATAAATCCCCCTAAATTCGGCATTTATTCACAAAAACCGAACATTTCCCATATATTACTAATTTAGCACGAAATTTGCCAATTGTCTATAGCCATGCGTTATGTGGTCACTATTTTGCAGTATGTGGTAATCGGTTTTTCTGAAAAGTAATCTTAATATTTACAATGTAGCTTCATTGTAAACTCACATCCTATACTAAGTAAATAACCTGTAAAAAGCTGACAATTTTCAGAAACAATTTTACTCTTTTATATGAAAAATATACATTTTACGACTAAAAAAGTGTAAATTATTTGAATTATTGAAATAATTGTTTCATGTTTAAGTTAATTAAATCGTTTTTTTTAAAAATTAATCTACGAAAGCATATAAAAATTAACGTAATAGGGAGAAATTAAATTTTACAACATTTATCTCTTAACAAATTTACAACACATAAAATACAATATTTATACTCTACATTATAATTGGAAAACACGTGGAGTTTATATATGATATCCTTCATTTTAAAAGATAAGTCCATTACAAGCACTAGCCGTGCTGATATGGCATAGGAAACACTTTACCAAGAAACTCTACTAAATGCTCTACCATAAAGCCAAAATCACCCTAAATAAGGGTGATTATTATGCTGAAAACGATATTATAATTTATACTTTTGCTCGTGCTAAAGAAGTGCTTTGCCACAAGTTATATCAATATTTGATGATTTAATAGCATTTATAGCCATATAATAGCACATTTTATACATTTTGAATAATCGCAAATCTTGATTTACTCTACCATAAAACCTACGTGGCATGGAAAATGCTCTACCATGGTTTTAGTCCGTGTCGGTGCTTACCAAGCACGCATTGCAAATTGAGGTTTCTTGCGTTAAAGCGTTTCTCATGTGATTACAGGGTGTTTCATGCGATATCTTTGAATGTAATTCGCTTGGGCATCAGCTTTTCGTTTGAAAAGTGGGCTTTATTGCAATTAAAGCCTTTTTCATTTGAAAAATTACTCTACTAAATGCTCTACCACAAGTACT
>CAMQSU010000055.1 GCA_947037025.1 uncultured Clostridia bacterium
AGCAATTGACTCTTAATCAATTGGCCCAGGGTTCGAGTCCCTGAAGGCGCACCAAATTTAACACTTTGTATGAGTGTTTTTTTTATGCAATAAGGGACTCGAACCTAAAGGTTCACGTTTTTCAATTTCGAAAAACCCTCCTCTTCGCATTCGCTCTGGGCTTTAGCTACAAATAATATTTAATTATTTGTTTAACGCGTCGCCCCCAAAAGGCGCACCAAATTTAACACTTTGTATGAGTGTTTTTTTTATGCATTATTTACTACTAATCTTTCTTTCAAAGCATTAAAACGCTACGCTGCTCGTTTTACGAGTATTTTTTTATGCTTATTATCTTAATTATTACTTATCTTTATGATGTTGAATTTACTTATGATGTAAAATCCACTTCTGATCGATATATTAATTGTACTTAAAATTGCAATGCATAAATACTACCCTACTACATTGTAAGTCATGCTTATAAAATCATACAAACTAATATAGAATTACTTTGAATCTTACTATTATAATTTTACTATTATCATTACTCACTCATTTATTGATATGTTCTAGTTTGCATTAAAACATAGACAAATTGTCACATATACTGCATGCAAAAAGACACCATATATTATGGTGTCTTTTACTTAACTTGTATGTTTATAAAATTTATCTAAGACTTACAATTTATTATAACTTTAATGATTGATAATGTTTATAATTATCAATAGCATATCTTAAAGCTCCTACACCTAAATTAGAACAATGCTTTTTAAGCTGTGGAAGTCCGCCTAATGCGTCATCAACCATTTCCTCTGTTACAAGTAAAGCTTGCTCTATTGTTTTTCCTTTAACCATAATTGTAGTCATGCTAGCACACGCAATTGATGCTCCGCAACCATATATAAGATAACTTACTTCAGTCAAAACATTATCACGAACCTTTATATATACGGTTATTTTATCGCCACAAGAAACAGCACCATACTCACCTTCAGCATCAGAATCCGGCATAAAATAACCATTTTGCGGACACATAAAATGCTCCATTATAATATCATTATACATATTATCTCCATTAGTGATTGAAAATTCCCTGCATTAAATTAAGAAAGTCTATTTTTGAAATCACTATAACCAAACTCTTTAACAACCTCAATAGTACCGTCAATATGTTCTATTAGAATTGATGGTAACGGCATGCCGTTAAAAGTATTATTTTTAACCATTGAATAAATTGCCATGTCACATAAAACAATTTTATCGCCAATGTTTATGGGTTTATCAAAAGAATAATCGCCTATTATATCACCTGCAAGACACGTTGCACCGCCAAATCTATAAACAAATTCCTTTTCTCCGACTTCACCGCCACCAACAATATTAGGTCTATATGGCATTTCTATAACATCAGGCATATGACATGCTGCAGATGTATCAACAATTGCGATATCCATGTCATTTTGCACTATATCATGCACAGTACCTACTAGATATCCAGCATTTAGTGCGACTGCTTCGCCTGGCTCAAGATAAACATCTAAATTGTATTTCAATTTAAAATCTTTAATTAATTTAATCAGCAATTCAATGTCATAATCGCTTCTTGTAATATGATGACCACCGCCAAAGTTCACCCATTTTAAATCATGCAGCAAATCACCAAATTTAGCTTCAAATGCTACTAATGTAGTAGCTAAATCATCGGAATTTTGCTCGCATAATGTATGAAAATGCAGACCATCCACCCCGTTTAATGGTTGATTATCAAATTTATCACGGGTAATACCAAGTCTACTGCCCGATGCACAAGGGTCATAAATATCATGACCGACTTGAGTCGAACACTGCGGATTAACTCTTAATCCAATTGACTTTCCGCCCTCAATTACCTTTGCACGGTGTTTATTAAACTGATTAAAAGAATTAAATATAATATGATCGCAAATCTCTATAACTTCATCAATTTCATCATCTAAATATACAGGACAAAAAACATGGTTTTCACCATCCATTTCTTCATGACCTAATTTTGCTTCATAAAGTCCGCTTGCAGTAACCCCTGATATATATTTTGATATCAATGGATAAACACTAAACATAGAAAAACACTTTTGAGCGAGCAAAATATGACAGCCTGACTCATCCATAACACGTTTAAGGACTTTGAGATTGTCTAAAAGAGCTGACTCATCAAGTATATAATACGGAGTCTTAATATCCAAATCTTTATATTTTTCGCCTGCCATTAGTCAACCAAAACAGGGTTAAAATCTTCTTCCCACGGCAGACCCCACTTATTAAGTGCATCCATGAAAGCATCAGGATCCATTTCCTCTATATTATGCACTCCAGGCTTCACCCATTGACCAGTTAGCACCATCATAGCACCAATCATAGCAGGAACACCGGTAGTATATGAAATCGCTTGCGACTCAACTTCTCGGTAACACTCTTGGTGGTCGCAAATATTATAAATGTAGTAAGATTTATCTTTTCCATCTTTTTTTCCACGATAGATACAACCGATATTAGTTTTACCAATTGTTCTAGGTCCCAGACTTGCAGGATCAGGAAGCATTGCTCTTAAAAACTGCAACGGAACTATTTTTTTGCCTTCATACATGATAGGCTCAATAGACGTCATTCCTACATTCTCTAAACAATTTAAATGAGTAATATAAGACTGACCAAATGTCATAAAGAATCTAATTCTTTTAATTCCTGTCATATTTAGTGCTAGCGACTCAAGCTCCTCATGGTGCAAAAGATACATATCCTTTTTGCCAACAGCCTTAAAATCATACTCACGCTTGATAGATAAAGGTTTAGTTTCAATCCATTTTCCATTTTCCCAATAGCTGCCGTTAGCAGTGATTTCGCGAATGTTAATTTCAGGATTAAAATTTGTTGCAAAAGGATACCCATGATCACCACCATTGCAATCAAGAATATCGATATAATTTATTTCATCAAAATGATGCTTTAATGCGTATGCAGAGAATACACCCGTAACTCCTGGATCAAAACCGCTGCCCAAAATAGCAGTTATGCCCGCTTTTTCAAACCTTTCACGGTAATCCCATTGCCATTTATATTCAAATTTAGCGTTATCTAAAGGCTCATAATTAGCAGTATCGACATAATGCGTCTTAGTTGCAAGACATGCATCCATGATAGTTAAATCTTGATAAGGTAGTGCTAAATTCAGCACTACATCAGGCTTGTAACTGTTAATTAATGCCACAAGCTCTTCAACGTTATCAGCATCCACTTTCGCAGTGCTAATTTTAGTTTTGCCGCCATCTAGCTTAGCTTTTATAGCGTCGCACTTGCTTTTTGTACGACTAGCAATCATGATATCCTCAAAGACATCACTGTTTTGACAACATTTGTGAATAGCTACTCCAGCTACACCACCACAACCGATAATTAATGCTTTACCCATAAAAATATTCTCCTAAAAATTATTTACAAATAGAAAGCAATAGCTCTCTAAGAACTTTTAATGCAACAGCCGTTGACGCCCCTGACTGATCAAGTGACGGTGACAGCTCATTAATATCACATCCAACAATATTAAGTTTACTAACCTCAATAATTGCGCTTACTAATTGATTAAAAGTAACCCCACCTGCCTCTTGTGTACCAGTACCTGGAAAAACCGAAGTATCTAATACATCTAAATCAACAGTGAAATATACATTTTTACCTTTTAACTTTTCAACAACATCACTTAGACGATCAAAATCAAACTTATGCATTATAGTATGACCTTCTTTTGCATAATTAAACTCCTCACGATCACCAGAGCGTATGCCATATTGATAAATTTTACCATCTCCGACAAGCTCATTACAACGCCTAATAACACTTGCATGAGATAAAGTTTCGCCCAAATAATCTGCTCTTAAATCAGCGTGTGCATCAAAGTGAATAATATATAAATCAGGATACATTTCAAACACTGCTTCTACTGCGCCAAGCGTTACTAAATGCTCACCACCTATCATAAGAGGGATTTTTTTATCCGCCAAAACTCCGCGTGTAAACGCCGATATATCATCTAATGCCCTACGGCTATTTCCAAAAGCAAGCTCTAAATCTCCACCATCAAAAATCTTGTAATCAGCAAGGTCTTTATCTTGATAAGGACTGTAAGTCTCAAGTCCGAACGACTCGCTTCGCATAACACGACTAGCAAATCTTGTACCCGGCCTGAAAGAGGTTGTAGAGTCAAATGGTGCACCAAATATAACTATTTTACTCTCATCATACTCCGCCTCGCAACCTATAAAAGTTTCAATATTTCTACTCAACATCAGCAAGTGCCCTCCAAACATAATTCGGCAAATAAAACGCGCCCTTATGCAAATTAGTATTATAATAATCAGTTTTAATACCTAAATCATTCCATTTTTCCGCATTCAAATCAACAATTGGTAGATATTTTTTACTAGCAAAGCCAAAAAGCCAATGCCCTGACGGATAAGTTGGAATATGTGCTTGATAAACACGGCTAATTGGGAAAGACTCAACAATACGTTTATGCGCTCGCTGCATTGCAATTGCATCAACCTCATAAAATGGACTTTCATGCTGATTTACCATAATACCATCATCTTTTAGTGCTTTATAGCAATTTCCGTAAAATTCCTTAGTAAAAAGTCCTTCGCCAGGCCCAAAAGGATCTGTAGAATCTACTATTACTAGGTCATATTTATCATGACATTTACGCACAAACTTTAGTCCGTCTTGAATATGAATATTAACTCTATCATCATCAAAGCCGCACGCAGTTTGAGGCAAATATTTGCGGCAAACATCGATAACATCTTTATCAATCTCAACAACATCGATCTGCTCAATAGTTTTATATTTGCAAAGCTCACGACAAGCCCCGCCATCGCCAGCACCAATCAGCAAAACATTTTTGACATTAGGATGGACTGCCATAGGAGTATGGATAATCATTTCATGATAAATAAACTCATCTTTTTCAGTCATCATCATAAACCCATCAAGAGTCAAAAATCTGCCAAACTCTCTTGATTCAAATACATCAATATGTTGATATTCACTTTCGCTAGAGTGCAATTGTCTTTCCACCTTAATTGATAATTTAACATCATCAGTGTGCATTTCAGAAAACCATAAATCCATAACATCCTCCTATAAAACATTTATTTTAGTACATTAATAAAGTTTGCATCCATATCCTCAGTACCAGTCAGGAAACAGCCTTTTTCTTTTGCAAACTGAATATATTTAATAATCTCGCAAGTAATCCTCTCGCCTGGAGCAAGTATCGGAATACCTGGAGGATAACACATAATAAACTCCGTACAAATTTTGCCATCGCTCTCATTAATCGGCACTGATTGCTTGAACGCATAAAAAGCTTCTTGTGGGGATAAAACCACAGTAGGATTAATGTATTCTACTGGCATACTGTCATTATTCCCTTTGCCGTAAAGCCTCTTAATTTCATACAATGCCGAAACTAATCGTTCTAAATTTTTGTAGCTGTCACCAATAGAAACATACGCTAAAATATTGCCAATATCTCCGAATTCTATCTGAATATCATACTCATCACGAAGAATATCGTAAACTTCTATACCCGCAAGACCTATACCAAGC
>CAMQSU010000056.1 GCA_947037025.1 uncultured Clostridia bacterium
TAATGAGGAAATATGTTTTGAACGTGAAATGGAAAATGATTTAATGTGGGAATATGTTTTACTTGGTATGAGCAGATGATTTTATCATGTATCTATAATTAAATTCATAAATATATCAAGACAATTAACAAATGGATTAGTAAATAAAATAGCAAATAAAATAGCAAATAAAATAATTGTATGCAATGATGTAAATGCGTGATTATAAAAAAAAATAGAGGAGAATAAAATTATGAAATTAGTAGTTTATGGTAGTGGTTGTAAAGGTTGTCACAAGTTGCATGAGAATGTATTGAGTGCAATAAAAGGTATGGCGGAAATGCCAGAAGTTGAGTATGTGACTGATATGAATGTATTAATGCAAAAAGGATTTATGTCTATGCCAGTATTGGAGAAAGATGGCAAAATTATCTCTCAAGGTAAAGTGCTGAAAGAAAAAGATATTCTTAGCTTAATTGGGTAAATCACCATCATTGTAGGTATATTATTGTTAAAATTATTTAGATGAAATTGAAACATTCGACAGCAAGTTTTTTGGTTGATATGATCTAATATCACAGAAATGTTCATTGTATCATTAATATCATTGATAAAATTAATAATATGTGGTATAATTAACGAGTTAATATTGATGAAAAAAATTTACTGCTTAGGAGTGATTGATAAAAATGGAAGAAGAACACAAGCGTCGTGTCCGTTACAAAGGTACACATCCATATAAATTTAATGAGAAATACAAGGAATTGAACCCTGAACAACATCAGGATGAGATTGATAAATTAATTAAAAATGGCAAGACTCCAGCAGGCATGCATATTTCTATTTGCGTGGATGAGATTCTTGAATTTTTGAAAATTCAGCCTGGGATGATTGGTTTTGATGCCACATTAGGATACGGCGGACATACGCAAAAAATGCTTGAATGTTTGCAAGGTGAGGGGCATTTGTATGCTACTGATGTTGATCCTATTGAGTCGGAAAAGACTAGGGAAAGACTTGAACAATTAGGCTATAATTCTGATATATTGTCTATAAAAAGAATGAATTTTGCTGATATCGACCTTTTAGAGCCTGATAAGAAGTTCGATTTTGCACTTGCTGACCTCGGTGTGTCTTCAATGCAGATTGATAATCCTGAGCGTGGTTTTACTTTTAAGGCTGATGGCCCGCTTGACCTTAGACTAGATCCTACTAAGGGGGTAACTGCTGCTGAGAGGCTAGCAGAGCTTACTTATATGGAGCTTGTCGCACTGCTAAAAGATAATGCTGATGAGCCTTATGCTGCTCAAATTGCCAAAGTTATTATGAGGATTTTTAAAAAAGGCGGAGTTGTAGAGACAACTAGGCAATTATATGATGCGATTGAAGAAGCGCTTAGGTTTTTGCCGAGAACTGAGCATAAAGGCTCTACTAAAAAGTCGTGTCAGCGAACTTTTCAAGCACTTAGAATTGATATCAATAAAGAGCTTGATGTGTTAAATCAGTTTCTTGAAAAACTCCCTACCAAGCTAAAGAGCGGAGGAAGGGTTGCGATTTTGACTTTTCATTCTGGAGAAGATAGGTTAGTTAAAAAGTGGTTTAAACAAAATTGTCTTGATGGTATTTATAGCGAGGTGGCACGTGATGTTATCAGACCAAGCTCGGAAGAATGGAATCAAAACTCGCGCGCACATTCAGCAAAAATGCGTTGGGCGATAAAGGCGTAAATCTGCAAAATATAGGAGAGGAAAAATGGAGAAAATAAAATCATTTATGATAGATCACGATGTTCATTCAAAAGGTTTGTATCTTGGGGGTGTTAGCAATAACATATTTACTTATGACCTTCGTTTTACAACTCCTAATGGCGGAGTTTATATGGATTGCGCTGCTATGCATACTATTGAGCATCTTTTTGCTACAGTGGTTAGAAACTCTGACCTTCGTGATAAAGTTGTATATTTTGGGCCGATGGGTTGTAGGACTGGTTTTTATTTGCTTATGATGGGCGTGGAAAAAGAGGCAACGGCTCAACTAGTTGTTGATTGCTTTAAAAAGTGCTTGCAGCTGACAGAAATTCCCGGAAATAGTCGCAAAGAATGCGGTAATTATTTAGAGCATGATCTTTGTGGTGCGGTTAAATTAATTAGCGAATATTTGGATATTATTGGCTGATAATACTGCGTTTTGAATGATAGTCTATGCTATAATAATGTAGAAAATATATATCTATAATTTTATCTTTTAAGATTATAGTATATGCTATAATTATCCAGTGGGGGTTTTTTGAAACTATTTCAATAAATGTCTTGACATAGCTTGTAATCAGTGATATAATACCAATACATTTAATCGAAAGTTGAACTAAATTTAGTCGCTTTTGATATGATCACTTTTGCGGACACGTGATATGGAAATGCTTTCCACAGAGAGTACCTTTGTAGCTGAGATAAGGGCATGTGCATCTATATTATACTACCGAATTTATGTGCGTCAATTGCCGGCGATTTTGGCAATATTTAAGGAATGCGGCATATATTATTATATAGTTCTCATTCGAATTAAGGTGGAACCACGATATTTATCGTCCTTATACTGCAGAGTATATGGACGTTTTTTTTATTTTAGGAGGGTTAGTATGAATATTATACTAAAAAATGGCGATGTTTTATCAGTAGATCATCCTACTAGTGCATTTGAAATTGCACGTTCTATAAGCGAGGGGCTTGCTCGCGCTGCTTTGTGCTGCCGTGTTAATGGCGAAATTGTTTCTATGAGCAACATAATCGATAGTGATTGCAGCTTTGAGGTGCTAACTTTTGCAGACGAGGAAGGTAGAAAAGTTTATCGCCATACTTGTTCGCATATCTTAGCGCAAGCAGTTAAGTCTGTTTTTCCGACATCTAAACTTGCGATAGGCCCTGCTATTGAAAATGGCTACTACTATGATTTTGAGTTTAAGACTCCTATTACTTTTGAGGATCTTGATAAGGTTGAGAAAGAAATGAAGGCTATAATCAAGGCTAAATATCCAATTGAAAGATTTGAACTTCCTCGTGATGGCGCAATCAAGCTTATGAGCGGTTTCGGCGAGTATTACAAGGTTGAACTTATACGCGATTTGCCTGCTGATGCTGTTATATCATTTTATAGACAAGGTAATTTTACTGATCTTTGTGCTGGACCGCATTTGCATAACACTGGTATGATTAAGGCTTTTAAGCTTACTAGTTTGACTGGCGCATACTGGAGAGGTAATGAGAAAAACAAAATGCTTTCTCGTGTTTACGGTACTTGCTTTGATAAAAAAGCTGACCTTACTGCTTATTTAGAGCAGGTTGAAGAGGCTAAAAAACGCGACCATAACAAGTTAGGTCGTGAGCTTTCTTACTTTATGACTGATGAAAATATCGGTCAAGGTTTGCCTTTGCTTATGCCAAAGGGTGCTAAAACTATACAAGTTTTGCAGAGGTTTGTTGAGGATATGGAAGCTAGGCGTGGGTACATGCTTACAAAAACTCCGATGATGGCAAAGAAGGAACTTTATCAAATTTCTGGTCACTGGGATCATTACAAAGAAGGTATGTTTGTAATGGGCGATGAGAATGATAAAGATTCGGAAGTTTTTGCACTTCGTCCTATGACTTGTCCTTTTCAGTATACTATATATAATAATGGATTAAAATCATACCGTGATTTGCCTTGTAGATATGGCGAAACTTCTACACTTTTCCGCAACGAGTCAAGCGGAGAAATGCACGGTCTTATTAGAGTTAGGCAGTTTACTATCAGTGAAGGGCATATCGTTTGTATGCCATCTCAGCTGGAAAAAGAGTTCGGCGATTGCATAAAGCTTGCTAACTACATGCTTAAAGCTGTCGGTCTTGATGGCGATGTTTCTTACAGGTTCTCAAAATGGGACCCTAAAAATGAAGGCGGAAAATTTATCGACGAGCCAGAAACTTGGGCTAAGGCTGAGGCTGAAATGGCTAGAATCCTTGACCATCTTAATATTGAATATACAAGCAGTGTTGGCGAGGCGGCTTTTTACGGACCTAAATTAGATATCCAAATTAAAAATGTTTTCGGCAAAGAAGATACTATGATTACAATTCAGGTTGATATGTTCCTTGCGGAAAACTTTGATATGAATTATGTTGATGAGAATGGCGAAAAACAACGCCCTTATATTATCCACAGAACTTCTCTTGGCTGCTATGAGAGAACTCTTGCACTACTTATAGAAAAATATGCTGGTGCTATGCCGCTTTGGATTGCTCCAATTCAGGTGAAGGTTATGAGCTTGACTGAGAGAACTGCAGAAAATGCTAATGATTTAGTAGAGCAGCTTAATGATCTTGGTATCAGAGCGGAGGTTGATAACCGCAGCGAAACTATCGGTTACAAAATTAGATCAGCTCAGATGGATAAAGTTCCTTACATGGTTATCATCGGCGATAAAGAGGCGGAGGCTGGTCTTGTTTCTGTTAGAAGACGCGGCGAGGGCGACCTTGGTACTATGTCAGCTGCTGACTTTAAGGCTATGGTTGAGCGCGAAGTTAAAGAGTTAATCATTTTTTAAATCTGAGGAGATAGTATGAAAATAAATAAGCAGTTTATTAAGTTAGGTATATTTACTTTAGTTTATTATGCTTATGGAATAGGGTATGTCTTTTTTCGTGAACACATTATTACATTTACTAATGCTAATGAGTGGAGTTTATTTATCAATCCAGTGTTATTATTATTACCATTTGCTATTTTATTACTATCAATACATGCTTTAGAGTGGAAAAAGTATAAAACTAGTAAATCAATTAAGGTAATTAGCATTGTAGATTATTGTATTCGAATTGCTTCAGGATTTTTTATGAATAATATAAATGCTAACGATATCAAGTCATTAGTATTATTTATATTATTAATTATTTTTGCATTTATGAATTTAGGTTTAGTAATTATTATGAATTTATTATCAAGTACAAACAACATCAATGATGAAAATTTAGGTATAAGCGAACGGTAATATTTTAGAAAAAAGAAAGAATTTATAGAAGTTTTCAAAATGCTATTTAATAGCAAAGAGTATATAGTGTTGCAAGATAGTTTGGGATTAATTGATTATAATTGTAGTATAATTAAACAAAATATGCAGTAAAAAAGTATAAAGTAGTTCGTTTATTGTATAAAGAACATTAAATTTAAGTGCTTGTGTAAATAATATATATTAACTTAGTAAAATGTATCTAACTGCCAAATGTTGGCAGTGACTTTATCTCAAATCTATGCTAACATAAATTTAGGGAAAGAAATTCCTGAAATTAATGTTTGGAGGAAAGATAAAATGACAAATGTATTTGATATGAACTTTAATAGTTTTGCAGGTGAGGAGAGAAGGGTTAGACCTAATCGCCACTTGCGTGCAGCATGGGCAACTGATTGCCTAATTATCCCAGAGGGTGCAGTGGAATTAACTCAAGGTGAGATGAGTTATGTTGATGGTGGAGCAGTAACTTATACAAGATGGTGGGGGTTCGATA
>CAMQSU010000057.1 GCA_947037025.1 uncultured Clostridia bacterium
ACTCCAATGCAATTATTCTACAGCCTTAATTTTATAAATAGTAAAGCAAAATACGGCTAAAGATAATTCATCTTTTACCGTATTTTATTAGTCAATGCTTGCATTAAATATTTTGCTTAAATCATTATAAAAATGATTATATTTTATTATTAATATTATAGCATATATTGTTAAATTTTGCAAGGGTCAAAAAAATAATGCTAGCTGTATAAAATCAGTTAGCATTATTTGTATATTTTATTGATATTTTATTGCTTTATTATTAAGAAAAAATGCAAAATTTATTATATATTATATAATTGGGTTTGTTGGTTTTTCTACATAAATTCCTGAAATTAAAGTGCCGAATGCTCTTGCATCTGCTTCAAATGCTTGGTTCCAATAATCGTCAAAGTTTTCAGTTGTTGGAGGTATATACGGAACGCTCCAACTTACTATCATATCTTCTGTTATTTCTATTTCTGTGTTTACAAATTGATTTACACGGCTCAATACTTCAAACACTCGCTCTTTAGTTTTATCAGGTACTTGCCCTATACACACTGCTTGCAGATAATGATAAAATTCATGAGATAATACATTTATTACCATATGGTCAACATTACCATCATACGTTAATTTCAGTGTATTAGTTGCTAAATTGTAGCTGCCTTGTGGATTAACTGCATTTTTATCAATATTTATTTCTATATTGAATATTCCTTCTGTAGATCCATACTCAGTATTTGCATATGTCATATACAAATGCTCCGCCATGCCTTGAAGTTGAGACTTACTTATATTGCTTGTTACAAGTCCGCTTAAGTCAAATGCTTGCGGATGAATAAAAGCATCTTCATTAGGTATATTAATATCAGTTAATGCATGATTTGCACCAAAAGCACTCATTCCGATATAGTTTAACTTGCTTCCTTCTTCAAATATAACTTCCTCAAGTGTTGTATTGTTCAAAAAAGCGTGAGGTGCTATTCCTACCACTTCTTTAGGGATAAATACGCTAGTTAATTTACTATTGCCGTAAAATATCGTCTGCGCAAATACCTGCGTTCCTATGTTTGGCATTCTATTTAATTCAAGAGTTTCTATAGGGCAATCCATAAATGCATTCATCGTAACTCTTAAAGGCTCATTTCCATCCTCGAATACTACTTTTGATAGGTTAGCACTTCTTTCAAATCCACCTGTAATTTGTTCAACTGTATTTGGAATAAATACTTCCGTCAAGCCATTAGACCGTTCAAACCCTCCAATAATTTCTACAAAACTTCCGAATACAATCTTGGTTATTTTAGAATCTTCAAAGCCACTGACAATAGTTACAATAACTCCTTTATACATATCAGGGATTATAATTTCCCCACTGAAGTTTTTGTCATTTAGACTGGCTTTAACTTTATAAATATTACCTTCGTGATCTTTATCCTCCATAAATCTGAGTTTATCTTGATTGGTAACCGCAGTATAGCTTGCGTACCAAGTCGTGTCCTCATTTACCACATCCCCTCTTGCTATATAGTCCTTACTGCCGTCATCTATTGACCAGCCATCAAATCTATATTCGTTTTTTGCTGTAAGTGGCTTCATATCTAGGGTGTAAGTTGTGTTAAAGTAAACATCATTAATTTCAAACCCACCACACTCCTCAAGAGTTATTTTATGGTTGAAAGCCTCTACATCGATAGTGCCCTTTGTTACTGAATACTCCTCCAAATCAGTAGGGACAACCTGCCATGTATGGCTGGTTATACCTATTGCTGTAAAAGTTTTATCAGGGGTTATAAATGATATAGTACCTTCCTCCTTAAAGTTGCCTACAATGCGAACATCCGCTAAGCTTTCGCCTACCTTAACACCGCTTACTGTTACTTGCTCCTTTTGCTCTACCTCTGGTAAAATTATTTCAGGAGGTGGATCAGGCAGTGGCTCCACACATGCAATTAATGTTGTCAATAAAGTTATTGATATCATTACAATCGCGATGATTAGCACTATTCTTTTTTTAATATTTATCATTTATTTTCTCCTTTATTTGATAGTTAGTGACACGATATAATATTACTTTATTATAGCATATATTGTTAAATTTTGCAAGGGTCAAAAAAATAATGCTAGCTGTATAAAATCAGTTAGCATTATTGATATATTTTTAGATTTATTATAATATTGGGTTTGTTGGTTTTTCTACATCAACTCCTGAAATTAAAGCACCGAATGCTCTTGCATCTGCTTCAAATGATTGATCCCAATACTTGTCATAATTTTCAGTTGGCGGTATATACGGAACGCTCCAACTTGCTATCATATCTTCTGTTATATATATTTTTGGGTCACCCCTTATATCTATTAATTCCACTACTTTAAGGACTTCCTCTTTAGTTTTATCAGGTACTTGCCCTATGCACACTGCTTGTAGATAATGATAAAACTCGTGCGACAACACATTGATAACCATACTATCAACATAGCCATCATATGTCAGCTTTAGCGTGTTAGTTGCTAAATTGAAGCTGCCTTGTGGGTTGACTGCGTTTTTATCTATAGTTATTTCTATATTAAATATTCCTTCTGTAGTGTTATAAGTATTAGTATATGTCTTATACAAATATTCAGCCATCCCCTCTAGCTGTGATTTAGTTACGTTATTAGTCTCAAGCACCTCAAAATGGAACGCTTGTGGGTGAATAAAAGCATCAGTATCAGGCAACATTATGTTTTTTAATTTATAGTTAGCAGCAAATGCATTCATACCGATATAGTTTAGTTTGCTACCTTCTTCAAAGATTACTTCTTCAAGATTTACGTTATTTACAAATGCACGAATGCCAATATATTCTACTTCCTTTGGGATAAATATGCTAGTCAATTTACTACCGCTGCTAGTCAAACCATGTGCAAACATCTGACCATCTATAGATGATTGTCTATTTAATATCACTGTTTCGACAGGGCAATCTAAAAACAGACTACCACTGCTGTCAGTAAATCCATCACCATCTTCAAATTCAACTTTTTTTAGATTTGAACAGCCATAAAATGAACCGTAAAAGCTATCAACAGTATTTGGAATAAATATCTCCGTCAAGTTATTACACCTATTAAAATATCCGATCTTTTCAATAAAACTTCCGAATACAATTTTGGTTATTTTTGAATCATCAAAGCTATCAATATAAGTAACTAATAGATCATTATACATATCAGGGATTACTATTTCTCCGATGAAATTTTTGTCAGTTAGAATGGCTTTAAATACATTTAAATTACCATCGTCATCTTCACGCTTAAGAAATTTAAGTTTATCTTGATTTTCTGCCGCAGTATAATTTGCGTACCAAGTCGTGTCCTCATTTACAACATCCCCTCTTGCTATATAGTCCTTACTGCCGTCATCAATTGACCAACCATCAAATCTATAATCGTTTTTTGCTGTAAGTGGTTTCATATCTAGGGTGTAAGTTGTGTTAAAGTAAACATCATTTATCTCAAACCCGCCACACTCCTCAAGAGTTATTTTGTGATTAAAAGCCTCTACATCAATAGTTCCTTTTGTTACAGAATATACGTCCAAATCAGTAGGGATAAACTGCCATGCGTGGCTAGTTACTCCTATCGCTGTAAAAGTTTTATCAGGAGTTATAAATGATATTGTACCTTCCGCCTCAAAGATGCCAACAAGGCGAACATCAGCTAGGCTTTCGCCTACCTTAACGCCGCTTACTGTTACTTGCTCCTTTTGCTCTACCTCTGGTAAAATTATTTCAGGAGGGGGATCAGGCAGTGGATCCACACATGCAATTAACGTTGTCATTAAAGTAATTGATATCATTACAAGCGCGATGATTACACGATTCTTTTTTTTATATTTGTCATTTATTTTCTCCTTTTTAATTTTGCTTTTGTGCTAAGTTTTATACTGTATAACTAAATAAAAATGCAGTAAAAACTGTTTAGTTTTTGTTAATTATATTATAGCATAAATTGTTAAATTTTGCAAGGGCAAAAAAATAAGGCTAGCTGTATAAAATCAGCTAGCCTCATTTAGTGTATTGATTGAAATTTAATTGCAGAATATATCACTTTATCATTAAAAATATTTTGCAATATAATTGCTTTAATTTTATTATAAATTTGTTGGTTTTTCTACATGAATTCTTGAAATTGTAGTTCCAAATGCTCTTGCATCTGCTTCAAATGCTTGATCCCAATACTCATCAAAATTTTCAGGTGTTGGCGGTATATACGGAACTTTCCAACTTTCTATCATTTCCTCTGTTATGTATGTTTTTGGGTCATTCCGCCAGTGTATTAAGTTCACTGCTTTAAGCACTTGCTCTTTAGTTTTATCAGGCACTTGCCCTATACACACTGCTTGTAGATAATGATAAAACTCATGCGATAACACATTGATAACCATACCATCAACATAGCCATCATATGTCAGCTTTAATGTGTTAGTTGCTACATTGAAGCTGCCTTGTGGGTTAACTGCATTTTTATCAATATTTATTTCTATATTGAATATTCCTTCTGTAGTATCATAAATATTTATATATGTCCTATACAAATATTCAGCCATCCCCTCTAGCTGTGATTTAGTTACATTATTAGTCTCAAGCACCTCAAAATGAAACGCTTGTGGATGAATAAAAGCATTAGTATCAGGCAAATTTATGTTTTTTAATTTATAGTTAGCAGCAAATGCATTCATACCGATATAGTTTAGTTTGCTACCTTCTTCAAAGATAACTTCTTCAAGATTTACGTTATTTACAAATACACGTGTGCTAATAATTTCTACTTCCTTAGGGATAAATATGCTAGTCAATTTACTACCGCTGCTAGCAAAACTGTGTGCAAACATCTGAGTACCTATATATGATTGTCTATTTAATACAACTGTTTCAACAGGGCAATCAACAAATAGATCTCCGTTGCCGTCAATAAATCCATCACCATCTTCAAATACAACTTTTTTTATATTAGAACAATCATCGAATGAACCAACAAATAAATCAACAGTATTTGGAATAAATACCTCCGTTAAGCTTTTACACCTTTTAAATTCTCCGATAGTTTTAATGAAACTTCCGAATACAATTTTGGTTATTTTAGAATCATCAAAGCCACCGATATAATTTACAATAACTCCTTTGTACAGATCAGGGATTATAATTTCTCCACTGAAATTTTTGTCATATAGAAAGACTCCAACCTCATTTATATTGCCATCATCATCTTTATACTCAATAAATTCAAGTTTATCTTGATTGGTAGCCGCAGTATAGCTTGCGTACCAAGTCGTGTCCTCATTTACAACATCCCCTCTTGCTATATAGTCCTTACTGCCGTCATCAATTGACCACCCATCAAATCTATAATCGTTTTTTGCTGTAAGTGGTTTCATATTTAATGTGTAAGTTGTGTTAAAATATACATCATCTATTTCAAACCCGCCACACTCCTCAAGAGTTATTTTATGGTTGAAAG
>CAMQSU010000058.1 GCA_947037025.1 uncultured Clostridia bacterium
CGACGCTCTTCCGATCTACATACTTACCCATAGCGAGCAATAAACATGCAGCACTTTTGCCACTAACACCATAACCATAAACTAAAGTTTTTTTACACATATACACCCCTCACAACGCTAATAATACTAAGCAATCCCATTAAAATTGTTATCACAGTATACATTATCACTATTTTATTTTCATGCCAACCCTTATATTGATAGTGATGATGCAATGGTGACATTAGCCAAATCCTCTTACCTTTAGTGATCTTGAAATATATTACCTGCATTATTACTGATAGACAAGTAACAATTAGCATAATGCCTAACATAAACACTATTAATATCTGACCACTGAATGCAAGAACACTTGCCATTGCACCGCCAAGTGCTAGCGAACCGGTATCACCCATAAATATTTTTGCAGGAAAACCGTTGTAGCACAAAAAAGCAAGCAACCCGCCAAACACTGCAAAACAGAAAATTGCAAGTCCAGTCATTGATCTACCCTGCATTGTATCGCCAATATAATAACTAGCGGCAGCCATAATTGCGGTCATGATTCCAAGCACTACAAATATAACTGACGAAACACTTGTTGCAAGACCATCCAATCCATCTAGCAAATTGACTGCATTTGACACTGCAATAAACATAACAAAAACAAGCGGAATAATCCACCAACCAATATCTACAGTAATATCCGTAAACGGCAAAACAAGTCCACCCCTAACACTAGTATTGATATATGAATAAGCACTAACTATTGCAGCAATACCAGACTGCGCAATAATTTTCTGATATGCTTTTAGCCCTTGATTTTCTTTGTGGGTAATCTTAATAATATCGTCAAGTACTCCAACAATACCATATGCAACCATAACGCCTACAGAAATAAGAACAATTTCAACATCATATGCAAAAGCAATTGCTGCAATGATAGTAGGCACAATAAATATCAATCCACCAATTGTAGGGGTGCCAGATTTTGATTTGTGGTTATCAACATAACTCAAAATCTCTTGCTTTGCTTTAAACTTTCTCATCAAAAGAATTAGCGGGTACCCAATAAGCAGACCAATTAAGAGCGAAGTTATACAAGAATAAATAATCGTTAAATCCATTTTATATCTAAAATCTCCTCTATAGTAGTTTTATCACTATACTTATATTTTCCGCTATTTTGCTCAATATATTCCTCCGATCCTTTACCTGCTAAAATAATTGTATCATTATATGCTGCAAGACTGTTTGCAAGCAAAGTCGCATCACATCTATTTTTCACTAAATACACATTACTGGTATCTCCGCGAATACCTCTATAAATATCAGTCATGATACATTCTACTTCCTCACTTCTTGAATTATCTTCAGTAATTATTACAATATCAGATAACGAGTTTGCAATTTCCCCCATCAATCCACGCTTACTTTTATCTCTTTCTCCACCACAACCAAACACAGTAATGACGCGACCCAAAGTAATTTCTCGTGCTTCTTTGATTATATTTTCTAGCCCATCAGGAGAATGTGCATAATCAATTATATACTTAACTCCAACATTTTCTATAATGTTACACCTACCCGCAAGCGGAGATATCTCAGCAAGCGATTTAATTATCCTATCAATCCTAACATTGCACAGCTGAACTGCAAGAATTGATGATAAAATATTATATACATTAAAGACACCTACAAGTTTTGAAGTAGCATTATACACCCTCCCTAGCAATGTTATATCAAAATTATTTACACAATTTACCCATTTAATATTATTTGCAAAAATCTCCATATCGCAGCATTCAACATTGATATCAATTGCATTATCAACTACTATTTGATCAGGATATTTGTTGCAATCTTTTTCTTCAATACCTGCTAATTTATTGCTTGAACATGCAACACCATAAGTCAAATAAGGAGATTTCATTTGCTCAATTAATTCAATTCCGCAAATGTCATCATTATTAATTATTGCTATTTTACATTTGCCTTTTAAGAAAAACGACTGCTTAACATTTTTCAAGTTTTCCATATTCTCAAAATAATCTAAATGGTCTTGTGATAGATTAGTAAATATTCCTATCTCAAACTTAATCCCCTCAATTTTTTTTAGACAAATTGCATGTGCCGATACTTCCATTACAACAATTTTCACACCTGACAATTCCATATTAAACAATATATTATGCAACTGCATAGGATCTGGCGTGGTACTATCAGTATCATGTTTTGTATCACCAATCATGTAAAAACCCGTACCAATAAACCCTGTACGAATATTATTTTTACTCAATAAACTCCAGACTAAATAACTAGTAGTGCTTTTTCCATTAGTTCCAATTACACCAATCATTTTCATATGATCACATTTACGATGGTGATACATTTTAGCCATCATTGAATAAGCTGCTCTAATATCATCAACTTTAATCTGGCATGAAAACTCACTAATAACAAAATCAATTTCACTAATAATAATAGTTGCTCCATTTAATAAAGCAAGTTTCGCATCACTAATTGCTTTGATATCATTATGTAACATAATATAACAAAAACCCGACTGAATATCACACGCTTTATGCGTAATATTTTCCACCCAAATATCGATATTTCCACTTAAAACTTCATAATCAACTCCATCTAATAACTTGCTAGTTTTCATAAGTCCGTCACCATCCTTTATGTTATATTCTATTGCAGTGGACAGCCTATTATGACAAGCAAAACAAAACTTTACATTAAATATTTTTCCATATAAAACATATTACTATTTAATTTATTACTGCAATTAAATTCAGCTATAATATTATATTAATTATATGAATCAGAATTGACAATTACCATATTTAATGTTTAAATTCTATAAATTACACATGCATGCATATACTAAATATTTGAGTTTACAATCGCAAATTATGCATTTAGTATACTGTCGCTAAAATCATTTCACGTGAAACAATTATTAACCTGAAATTCAAGCATAAAACATATCGAATATATATCAAAATCAAGTCAACAAGCATATAAAAATACAGCAAAATGCATAATATATTGAGATATTAAATTTTTCAGTAACATTACAATAATTGTCAAAAAACATTGATTTTATATGCATTTGGATAAGTTACGCACATTTTGTCCACAATTTGGGGGTAAAATGTGGACAACTTTTGTATAATCGGTATAAAATAAAATAATTCATATTTTTCATGTAATTTCTATTAAATTCCAAATTAAAAAATCGCCCCTTAAAATTGCATTTTACTAGCTGAGTTTACGATTATTATTAACCGTTATAAATAAGTTTTTCAGGGATAGAAAAAGCGGAGGAATTATTTCCTCCGCTTAATATTATGTCAATGCAAATTTCCAATTTATTACCCTACTTCAATATATATAACTGTATTATATTTTACATCGGAACCAGGATTAGGAAATTGCTTAACTACTCTATCTCCCTCGCCAACAACTTCAACATGTAACCCCATGTTTTTAAGCAGCTTGACCGCTTCGGATGCTTCCATATCTAATATATTTGGCATCTGAATAATCTTTCCAATGCTAGAAAGTTCTTCATCAGTATATTTAGGAGTGTAACCTTTATATGCAAAAATATTTGTGAATAATTCTCCTACATAAGGCGCCGCAACTAAGCTACCATAATATAAATATCCTTGAGGCTCATCAACCGTCATCAAGCAAATGTAATCATCATCACCAACTGATGTATATCCTAAAAATGATGATATATATTTTCCTCTCGCTATTGCTCCATTCTCATATTTTTGAGCTGTACCAGTCTTACCTCCAATTCTAAACCCTGGAACATATGCGTGTTTTCCACCACCTTCTTCAACAACTCCGTACAGCAATTCTCTAAGTTGATTAGATGTACTCTCTGATATTACCCTATCTTTTACTACCGGAGAATTTTGCACAACTGTACCAAAATTTTCATCAGTGATACTGTCTAATATATATGGCGTCATAAGATTACCACCATTAATACAAGCTGAAACTGCATTTAGCAAACTGATAGGAGTAACTGCAATTGCTTGACCAAATCCAATACGTGCAATATCTACATTTTTTACATTGCTCTGCTTTAACATCAAACCAGACGCTTCTCCAACTAAGTCAATACCAGTCTTTGAATTTATACCAAATTTTTTCAAGTATTCATACACAGTATTAGTACCAACTTTTGTCGCAATATCCATAAAAACACAGTTGCAACTGTTGTTTACACCTTCTGCAAAAGTTTGACTTCCGTGACCAATTGACCTCCAACATTTAATACTTTGACCATCTACAATTCTAGCTCCGTTACAAAAAAATGAGTGACTAGAACTAAATGCATTTTCCTCAAGAGCGATAGCAGATGTTAATATTTTAAAAGTCGAGCCAGGCTCATAAACATTCGATATCATTTGATTTTTCGCCATACCAAATAAAGCATTCAAATCATCTCGCGGAACATTATTTAAATCAAAAGATGGAGTTTGTGCCATCGCATAAATCTCACCAGTACGAGGATTCATAACAATACAATTTGCACCTTTTGCGTTAAAATCTGTAACAGCATCATTTACAGCTTTTTCGGCAAAGCTCTGAATGTTATAATCTACGGTAAGATTCACAGTCATACCATCAATACTTGGCAAATATTTAGTAATATTTCCATCTAATTCTTTTCCAATTATATCTGTTTCAGTTAAAATTTGACCGTCGATTCCTCTCAAATATTTATCATAAGACTTCTCCACTCCAAATTGACCATTGCCGTCGGAGTTTGTAAATCCAATAATTTGCGACATGAAATCATCATAAGGATATTGCCTAACACTTTCTTCACCAAAATAAACTCCGCTTAAATTTTCACTAGAAATACTTAACATTTCATTTTTTGATAATTTCTTTCTAACAGTAATTTCTGATACACCCTTTTTATCTATTTTATTCAATATAGTTTTATAATCAGAGTCAACTGCAGCAGCAATTATTCTTGCCGTAGTATTTACATCCTCTAGTGCATTTGGACGAACATATAAAGTATATACACTTCTGCTATCAGCAAGAACTATACCATTTCTATCAGTAATATCTCCCCTAGAAGCCATCATTGGTAAATCGCGTGTCCATTGAGAAACACCTTTTGCAGATATTTCATTTGCCATAAAAATTTGCAAGCTTGCTAACCTACCAAATAATAATATAAAGATGAACCCCACCAATAACAATATCACCATTATTTTTTTTCCTAAATAAGAATTTGTAATTTTAGACACAAGTTTCCTCCTATAATGTAAGATCATTTAGTTATCTCTAAGCTATATACTGCTAAAATAAGCAAAGCACCGATAATGCTTTTCACAGCAATTCTCGGTGCTTTATACTTTGAGAAAAACTATCTACAATTATCCTATGTAGACAAATCTTA
>CAMQSU010000059.1 GCA_947037025.1 uncultured Clostridia bacterium
ACAGAAGTAAGAAAAGATTGCAACTAAATTAAACGGTTTTAATTTTATTCAGGTGTAAACCTTTATATTGTTAGGATTGTTTTTTTTGAAAAAATGCGAGATCATCGCAAATAATATACAAGTATGAAGGAAATGCATGGTGATAAAATGATAATATCTACAGCAGAATTAATAAAATTTGATGAAGAATTGAAGATACCGAGAGAGCCTTTTGAGGAAAGAAGGCATGAAATAACGGAGCTTATGAACGCTTTAGGTGCTTTGCATAATATAGATTTTAACGAAGTGTTTTATCAATATATGCTTTGGAAAAAAGACATGTATATTTTTGGATTAACTGACTGATTTTAGATTAATCACAAAAATTTATTCTAAAACACATAAATGTATTTTATTATAGAAATCGACCCAGTAACTTATATAGCCTAGCATCGCTAGGCTATATTTTATATTTATGCAGGATAGTATTTAGCGAGGCAAATATATTAATTTGAATGATATATTGTTTCTATGTTTTTGCATAAGTGTTGCAAATATTGTCAAAATATGATATAATAATCACGAATAATAATAAATTTAATATTATATAATTAATTCTGAAAACATTATTATATAATTTTGATGTATTAATTGATTAGAGTAGGAGGGGTGAAATGCATATTATTGCGCGTAAATCTATTGCTGTAGCGGTACTGTATCTTTTTATATTGCTAATGGGCGTTGGATTAATTATATTGGGTGCTATAGTTGAAGAGTATAGCTTGCTAGGGCTTGGAGGTATCTCTTTAGCCGTTGCTGTAATAATTTTAATTCATTATCTTATTAAACCCAATATCGCTGTTGCTAAAGATAAAGAGGGTAATTATCATATTGGTAAGCATATTATGAGTTTAGATGATATACGGGATGTTAAATATAAATGTGCAACAGCAAGAGGGTTAACTTATAATTGGGGAAAGTTGTATGTTAGTACTATAAAGGGTGAGTATGCTTTTAGTTATATTTCAAATGTAGAGGATTGTTCAAGATTGATTTTAGATGTGGTTATTGCAAATAAAAGTAAAAAGTTAATGCATGCAAAAGAATTGAAAGAAGAAAAAAAAATTAAGGAACTAAAGCGAATTGATATATTCAGCAATGTTTCTGAGTAGTATTATAGTTTTATGCATATTACACCTCTCTTATTTAGAGAGGTTTTTTTATATTCTTATTTTTAAATACTGTAATCAATATTTCATATGGTAAAATATTTGCAGTTAGAACATTAGTAATGTGCATGATAGACAAGTTGACATTATTAACTAAAAATGGTATAATAGATTCATTAATATAATTTCAATATTAATATACAATAATTTAACTGTTGAGAAAATAAAGGTAACAAATTTATTTGAATTGGGTTATAAAAGGATGACATGCATAAGATTATGAAATGCACAATGTGCGGAAGCAAAATTAAAAATCAAGAGAGCGGTCAAGTAGCGATTTGCGAGGCTTGTGGCTGTGAGTACAGCATAGCGTCTAGTTTGAAACTAGGCGGGGTTGGCGATGCACTTACAGGCAAGTTATCTAACCTAAGAGCGTTGCAATCAAACTCTGCTGCCGCTAATGATGTTCGCAATTTATCTAAAGCTAGCATGGCTATACTTGAGATTGTAGTTGATGATTATATTTCTAAGTATTATTATTCTTATGCGGAAAATGTACTTGGAAATAATAACTATCTTGCCGCGTTTTATGATAATGATAAATTAATCTATACACCGAGAGAAATTGAAATAGTATTAAATCATATTTATAATTATAGTGATCTGCGTGATAGGGTAGCGATTGAGTCATTTATATTATCATTAAATGGTATAGAATCTTTAATTGAGCTAGAAAAATATAAAACTACATTTAGAAGAAGAAAACTTCAGGAGGATTACTATGATGATATCCCTCGTGATGTTTTTATATGTCATAGAAGTACTGATAATGTTATCGCACAAAGCGTGGTTAATGCGCTTGAGAGGGACGGTAATAGGTGTTGGATATCAACAAAAAATTTAAGGCCAAATGATAGCGAGAATTATTGGGATAATATTAAAAAAGCGATTGCTAGTTGTAAGATATTTTTAGTGATATCTAGTGAAGATGCAATGATATCTAAAGACGTTAAAAATGAGATAAATATGGCAAGAGCACTTGATAAACCAAGACTTGAATATAAGATTGACACAAGTCAGCATACATCGTTATTTGATAATTTTTTTGACGGCAAAATGTGGGTAGAAGGTTATAGTAATAGTGCTATTAATTTAGCTGTGCTTTGCTCGCGAGTTTATCAGGAAAATGAGATTATAAATAAGTCTGATGATGATCAATTGAGCGAAGTCGAGGAAATAAAGCAACTACTTAAAAGGCAGTCAATAGCGTCTTCGCATATGCCTATGCATGGTGTTTCTAATATTCCTAATCTGATTAAAACAGCTAGAATTGAGCTTGAAGATGGCGCTTTTGATGATGCGGAACAGACTATTGATAAAATTGCTGATATTAATATTGAATGCGCTGAAATGTGGTGGCTTAGACTTATGAACTATACATCATGCAAAAAAGAGGAGCTTTTTAATAACGTTGCAATAGACTTATCATCTGAAAATACATATATTAAAGCTATAAAGTATGCTGATAGTGAGCAAAAGAAAAAGTGGTCTGATATCGTTAATAATGCAAAATATAGATTTGATGCTAAACAAGAAAAACTTAGATTTGCTAAATTTGAGACTGAAAAACAGGCGGCATTGAAGCAGAATCACGAAAATGAAAAAAACGTTATAGTGAAGAAGAAAAAAATAATCAATTACTGCATAATTGGTGCAATTATCGCTGTAATTTTTGCAACCATAATCGGTATATGCGTGCCTATTGATCATCGTGTAGCAGAATATACATTTACAAAAAGTGTAACGGGGCGTCAATATGTAGTTACTGCAGTAGACTCAAATGTTAGAGATATCCGTATACCGAACACGTATAAAGGTTTGCCAGTTAGTGTTGATCAGTATTTATTTTCCGATAATAATGTAATCGAAACAGTAGTGCTACCTGAAGGTATTAAGACTATGCCGTCATTTTATAATTGTAAAAATATGCGAGAGATATTGATTCCTACTACCGTGTCAATAATTCCTGCTAAAGCTTTTACTAACTGTAGTAAATTAACAGAAGTTTTCATCACGGACAATGTGGAATTTATTGGCACTGATGCATTTAATGGTTGCTCAAAGTTAATTGTTTACGCTGAAGATTCTAGCAAGTCTATTAACTGGGAATATGGTTGGAACAGTAGTGATTGTACTGTGTATTGGGGACTGAAAAATATTATTATTGACGCAGATTACATCTATGAAATTATGCAAGATGGCAATATTAAAATATTAAGTTGTGAAGTAGATTCTGCAACTGTAGAGATCGACTCAGTTATTAAATATAGAGATAAAACATACTCTATAACAAGTATAGGTGAAAATGCATTTTATGCTAATGATACTTTGACTTCGCTTGTATTGCCTGATAGTATAACGACTATTGCTGGCGACGCTTTTAGCTTTTGCCGTAGTTTAAAAACTATTCTCCTATCTGATAATTTGATAAGTATTGGAGACGGTGCATTTAATAGCTGTGAAAGTCTTAATTCTGTAGAAATCCCAGATAAAGTAGAAAGTATTGGTTATATGGCTTTTGCTCAATGTAGAATGCTAAAGTCCATCATCATACCAAATAGTGTAGATTTTGTTGGTGCATATGCTTTTGCAGGTTGTTCTAGTTTAACAATTTATTCGGAGTCTATTAGTAAGCCATATGGTTGGGAAAATAATTGGAATGATGATAGACCAGTAATTTGGGGATATAAAGACTAGTAAATTGAGCTTACAAATAGTTGTATATATAGTATATGGGTGGATGCCAACAATTAAAGGTTTTTCATTCAAAGAAATATATTCATCATATTGCTAAAATGATAAGTGCTTACTAGGAGATAATAATGAAGAAGAAGAAGAAAATAAAAGATGGCGAAATAGATATATATCGAGCTTCTCTGTATGAAGATATGGATCCAGAAACTTTGGAACTAATTGCTGAAAAGGATGAACTTAATGAAGATTTTATCACTGATGATGATGGTGCGAAATTGGTTAAAGAGAGCTATAAGAATATGAAGTCATGTCATGCAGATATTTATGGTGTGCATGAGATGCTGCTGTATCCATTTGTTGCAATCTTTTTGGCTGGCGCAGGATTGTTTTCATATCTAGCTATAAAAGCTTCAAGTTTAATTCCATTTATTATAATAGTTCCAATCATATTAGTGTGTGTAGGTATAATATCATATGATTTCTATAAGTCAGGAAAGAAGTGCGATATATATTTATTTAAGGTAAAAGGAAAGAATTATTTGTTTTTTGAAAGCAAAGATTTTTTTGTATATTTTAAGAGTAAAAAAGAGTTTATTTGGGTGGAAAAATGTAGCGGAAAGGTGTTATTTGACGATGTGGATGCGGAAGAGTACATGAGGAATAAACTAGGTTATCATGCTATGAAAGGCAAGATGTCTTGCAAAAAACTGAATAATGGGGAATATAAAATAAAGGGCGCTCAGAAACTTAGATGGACATTAGGAGTGGGCGGCTGGAGTCCTGTTGGTAGATCTGAATTAAGACTAACAGCAGATAAGTTGCCAAAATGGCTCTACGATGATGGTGGAGTTAATGGTTCGGGTTGTACATATAATTTCAGAAGCGTTAATGATGAGAATATGAGAGTAGAAGTGCCTAGAATAATATTAGATGAATGCGATTGGCTAGGTATTGTGCCTCCACCTGAAGATAGTCGTATCGTATATGTAGACTATGAAATGGATGAAGCTTATATGGAATTGCGTAAAAGAAATATGCTGCAAAATGAAGAAGGATTAAGCACTTTAGTTAATGATATAGAAAAATAGCAATTAGAATAATTAATTAAACAATGAAAGCAAGTACTAACACTGCTTGCTTTTTCTATGCCAAAAATAAGGTGACATAAAAGACTTGATAAAAAGGAGGTGATTAATTGGCGGTAATACGTAATCTAGTAGTTAAGATAGGTGCTGACATTAGTGGATT
>CAMQSU010000060.1 GCA_947037025.1 uncultured Clostridia bacterium
TGCGTTTATATTTGCAGCTAAATGTTGCGTTTATATTTGCAGCTAAATGTTGCGTTTATATTTGCAGCTAAATGTTGCGTCTATATTTTATTGCTTAAATGTTGCGTTTATATTTGCAGCTAAATGTTGCGTTTATATTTGTTGCTTAATGTTGCGTTTTTATTTTGTTGTATATATATAGATACAATATATTACTATAATAATTTTGCATTTTGTCAAAATGTATTATCATACTTATTATAAATCATTCTAAATGCCTTATTTTTAATAGTGAATTTATTGATTTTATCTGTGAAATTATAATGCAAGGCAAAAAAGACAAGAAATCCCAGTTGCAATTAGTGCTTGAAGCAGTTTAATAAAGAAAAATCTACTATATCTCACTCCGCATTTCGATAAAAAATTCATTGATTGCAAGTGAATGCAGACACCGCCAAACGATACTAGGAATGTTGCAGCAGGGACGAGTATTTGCGGTGGTAAAAAACCAGAAGTCAGTGCACTGATACCATAAGTCATCTCTAGTAATCCTATAAGTATTCCTTTAGTTAGCACCACATTTACGCCGATGTTTGATAGTGCATTTGCGATAATCTCATAGAGGTTTACTTGAGCAAAAAATGATATAACTAAACTCATCATTGCAATGTATCCGCCAACGCTAAGTACGCTTATGATACTATCGCACATGGTTGTATTTAGCATGTCAATATCATTATTACCCTCAGTCGCACTCTTGATTACGAGCCCTGTTTCATGATCTACCGCTTTACCTCTTATAAGTAGTCCGCAAATAAGGTTTGATAGCAAGTGAGAAGCTAGCATAATGTAACCAAAAGTTTTGTTACCCATAAGCAAAGTTCCCGCTGTGCCGATCATGAAAATAGGTCCTGCAGTGCTTGCGGTTGCAGTTAATTTTTCGCATTCTAATGAGTTTATCTCTCCACGCAAATAAAACTCTTGAGCAAGCTTTGCACCAATTGGATATCCGCACAAAACACTCATGCAAATTATGTAGGCAGATGCAGGAGGGGTGTGAAATAATAAATTGCAAGGTTTTGCCAGACCTTTTGAAAGCGATACGGAAGCATCCATCATTGTTAGTAATTTTGTAAAAAATATAAACGGAAATAGTGCAGGCAAAACATTTTTCACATAAATTAATAAGCCACCGAAAACAGCACTGATATAATCGGACGGTGATATAAGTACGGCGATCATAAGTGCGATAACGGTGGCTATTAATAGTCGTTTTTTAGATAATATTACAGTTTTCATATTATAACTTATGACATGACTTGCGTAATAATTCTAAAATTTAATAATCTTTAATAAAATTTATTTTAATAATACTATTCTTGTGATGTTATATGATTAGCATTTTGTCCATAGTGATTTTGTCAGTGCTTACTATATTATAAATGCTATTTGTATAAGTATCTATATCTATATGGTAGCTGTCACCATCATGATTGATTAAACTTAGCAATGATTTACTATCTTCCTTAACTCCTAAAACTTTTATTAGGCCGATAGGTCTTGATGTGTCAATTTGAAAGTGGCTCAGCGCTAAATGTATAAGAACTCTTTTAATTTTGCTTTTAGTATAGCGTTTTGTATGAGAGTATTCAATCAGTTCGTCATAGCTATTTACTGTTAAAATACCACGTTTTATTCTGTTAATTATTCCTTCATTATCCTCATAAACATGATTTGCTGCAAGTGCGCAAGTTGCGATAACTCCTAGCAATTTGTTATAGTCAATTTCGGCAGAAGCAAGGTCAGAGTATACGCATTTAGGGACTTGCTTGCAAATTTCTTCAAGTTTATTATCTGTCAAACTTTTCCTGATAGCTGTCGCACTTGCAAAATTTTCATCATTATTAACATCATAATTATCATCATGATATCCAGAACCTTCCCTTTTAATTGTGGCAAGGGTTGCCGCCAAATTGAATTTTTTTGCTTGCTTAATATATTCTATTGCAAGAGTGTTATTTGGTAATTTTAGTAGGTCATTGTCGCAAACTCCAAGTTCAGTAAGTGCATTTGCAGAGCTTGCAGGGTATGATAATCCACTATCTAAATTCAGTTTAATTATCGAGTTGTATTTATCTTTTGACATAGCGTCGCATACATTATTTAACTTGTCCATATCGCCGCACTCCGAGCCAAAGCACACAAGTCCGACATTATCTATTTTGCTTATTATCTCAATTGCACCTTTTGCAAAGTATTCAGCGGCTGAAGTTGCATATATGCTCGGTAATTCTATAACCATATCAACGCCGCTAAGCAGGGCGTGCTTTGTCCTTGTGTATTTGTTAAGTATGGCAGGCTCGCCGCGTTGACAAAACCCGCCACTCATAATAGCAATTATGTGGTTTTTTGTTGTAGGGTGCATTTTATCCAAAATTTTTCTAGTAGAATTTATGTGATGGATATGTCCGTTATGTAGCGGATTGTATTCAACTATTATGGCAGCTATCATAAAATTCTCCTTATTTGAAAAAACACTCGTTTTTCTATTGATTTTTTTTGCTAAATGTTATATAATATAAATAGTGTGAATGTCAACTTTGTAAGTCTTTTATTTGCAATGTTAAACTCACGGTTTTATACTAGTATATAGCATTTTTGCCTATTTGCAAAGTGTTTTTATACAATTTTTACAATTAATTAGGGGAGAGATGTAATGAGTAAACTTTTAGATTCTATTATCAAGAATGCAAGCAAACTAAACAGAACAATCGTATTAGCTGAGGGCGAGGAGCCTAGGATTATCAATGCAGCACGCATGATCACTGATCAGAAAATCGCTAAAATTATTTTATTAGGTGATGAAGCGGTTATTAAGTCAGTTTGTCCTGATGTTTCACTAAGCGGTATAACTGTTGTTAATCCTAAAACTAGTGATAAAACTGCTGCTTATGCAGAGTTCTTGTTTGAGGCTAGACGTGCTAAAGGTATGACTTTAGAGTCTGCTAAAGAGCTTATTTTGAACACTCTTTATTATGGCGCTGTTGCAACTAAAATCGGCGATGCTGATGGTATGGTTGCAGGTGCAATCAACTCTACTGGTAATGTTTTGCGTCCAGCTCTACAAATAATCAAGACTCGCAAGGGTGTTAATACTGTTTCTAGCTGCTTTATTATGAGCATGGAAGATAATAACTACTATGAGAGTGATGTTATGGTTTTTGGCGATTGTGCTGTTAATCCTAACCCTAATGCTGATCAGCTTGCTGATATTGCTATTTCTACTGCGCAAAGTGCGGAAGTTTTATGCGGCATTGAGGCTAGAGTTGCTATGCTTTCTTTCTCAACAAAGGGCAGCGCTAAGCATGAGAATGTAGATAAAGTAGTTACAGCTTATAACAAAGTTCGTGAGCTTTGTCCTGATCTTAAAGTTGACGGTGAGTTGCAAGTTGATGCGGCACTAGTTCCTGAAGTTGGTCAATTGAAAGCTCCGGGCAGCAAAATCGCTGGCTTTGCAAATGTTTTAATCTTCCCTGACTTACAGTCTGGTAATATCGGTTACAAGCTAGTTCAAAGACTTGCTGGTGCTGAAGCAATCGGTCCTATCTGTCAAGGTTTTGATAAGCCAGTTAATGATTTATCTCGTGGCTGTGTGGCTGAAGATGTTGTGGCTGTAGTGGCTATTACTGCACTTCAATCAAAGTAAAATCATTATAGCATGTGCTATGCTTCGTCGTGCTTGCGAGTAACTCTCAGTTACGTACCAAT
>CAMQSU010000061.1 GCA_947037025.1 uncultured Clostridia bacterium
TTTGCAGCTTGCACTTACTAAAAGCATAGAGTATATTATGCAGCGTGATAGTAGTCCACCTAAACAAGATGAAGGACAATCAAGGGGGAATTATACGCAAGGTTATGAAAATAAACACAATTTTTATCAAGCTGAAAGCGATATCCGTGCTGATAAATCAAACGATAGAGCGAATGATAGAGAGGGTGATAGAGCAAGCGATATTGATAATGGTAAAGAGAAAAAGAATAATCTAAAAGGCTTAGAAAACCTTGGAATTGACCTAACAAGTCAGGTGGAAAAAGGCGAGATTGACCCTGTAATTGGTAGAAGTGATGAGATTGATAGGATAATTCAAATTCTTTCACGTAGGACTAAAAATAATCCTGTGCTAATAGGCGAAGCTGGTGTTGGTAAAACTGCTATTGTAGAAGGTCTTGCAAGTGCTATTGTTTGCGGGAATGTCCCAGAAATGCTTAAAGGCAAGAGGGTTTTTAGTCTTGATATGTCTAGTTTGCTATCAGGAACAAAGTATCGTGGTGATTTTGAGGAGAAACTCAAAAATGCAATTGATAGCATAACAAGTGCAGGAAATATTATCTTGTTTATTGATGAAATTCATACAATAGTTGGCGCGGGCAGTACTGAGGGCGGATCGATGGATGCGGGTAATATATTAAAACCAATGCTTGCAAGAGGTGAGCTGCAAACTGTTGGCGCAACTACTATTGATGAGTATCGTAAAAGCATAGAAAAAGACCCTGCACTTGAGCGTAGATTTCAGCCAATTATGGTAAATCCTCCATCAGTAACGGATACTATAACTATAATTAAAGGTATACGTGAGAAGTACGAAAATCATCATAGCGTGAAGATAACTGACGAGGCCATTAGTGCCGCTGCAATATTATCTGATAGGTGTATTACTGAAAGATTTTTACCCGACAAGGCAATTGATTTGATTGACGAGGCAGCCAGTAGAATGCGTACTAAAAGCAGTATTGCACCGCGAAGTATTCAAAATTTAGAGTGTGAAATTGACAGCTTGACAATTGAGC
Source organism: uncultured Clostridia bacterium (assembly GCA_947037025.1). Taxonomy (GTDB): domain Bacteria; phylum Bacillota; class Clostridia; order Christensenellales; family UBA3700; genus MGBC100798. The sequence goes on from CAMQSU010000061.1 coordinate 1,038, forward strand.
TTACAAATGCAGTAGCTAAACAAGAATTTATCCATGCAGAGGAGCTTAAAAATTATCGCACTTCTGTTAGAGAGCAATTAAATACGGCAAAAGCTGAATGGAAAAATGGAAAGACAGTGACTGATTTATCTATCGGAGAGGAAGAAATTGCGGAGATAGTAAGTAGCTGGACAGGCGTTCCAATAGTTAAGATGACAGAGAGTGAAACGGATAGACTTCTTAATTTAGAAAGTGAGCTTGCAAGTCGTGTTGTGGGGCAGCGTGAGGCAGTTGTTAGTATTTCTAAAGCTGTTAGACGTGCTAGAGCAGGGCTTAAAGATCCTAATAGACCAATCGGTTCGTTTATTTTTCTTGGGCCTACTGGCGTTGGAAAAACGGAACTTTCTAAGGCACTTGCTGAATGTATGTTTGGCGATGAAGACCTTATAGTTAGAGTTGATATGAGCGAGTATATGGATAAGGTTAACGTGTCAAGGTTAATTGGTTCTGCACCCGGCTATGTTGGGTTTGAAGAGGGCGGTCAGCTTACAGAGAAGATCAGACGTAAGCCATATTCAGTAGTTTTATTTGACGAGATAGAAAAAGCTCACCCAGATGTATTCAATTTGTTGCTGCAAATATTGGAGGATGGTAGACTTACTGACTCGCATGGTAAAGTAGTTTCATTTAAGAATACTATTATTATAATGACTAGTAACATCGGTGCAAGTGAAATTGTCAAGATGCCAAGTCTAGGATTTGGCGGCGTAAGTGAAGATGATTCTAGTAATATGAAAGAGAAACAGCTTAGTGCATTGAAAAAAGCTATGCGTCCTGAATTTATCAATCGTATTGATGAGGTGATAATTTTTCATAAATTAACTAAGGAAAATATCGGAGAAATTGCAACATTAATGATTAATAGTTTATCAAAAAGACTTAGTAGTAGAAATATTAATATCACTGTTACTGATGAGGCTAAAGGCTTTATTGTTGATCATGGCTTTAATAGCGAATATGGTGCAAGACCGCTTAGAAGATCAGTTCAAAAGCTGATTGAAGATGAACTATCTGAAAAAGTGTTGCTAGGAACTCTTAGTATTGGCGATAATATAATTGTATCACTTGTAGATGGAAAACTTGCATTTAATAAAGAAGGTGATATTTTAGAGCAGTCGAAGCTTGCAAATTTATCAGTCAAAACTGATATTGTAGGCATTGTAATTGACGAAGATAGTGATAATATTCAAGAAGATACTAAATCAAGTTCAGAAATTAGTAATGAAATTAGTGAAAATATTGAAGATTAATCAGATATTTAATAAAATATAACAGTTTAAACTAGCAAAAAACAATGAATGGGTGTGTTTGTGTAAATACGATGTAAATTATTTGCTAAAGTACTAGATATATTTCAATTTTTATGGTATAATAAAAATATAAAGGAGGGTATTCAAGAGTTAATTTTGTCATTGAATAACCTCTTTTTGCTATTTTATTTATAAATTATTGTTGATTAGTAATATTACAAACAAGCAATGGTTATAATATAATAGGCCGCAGCAAATATTGTTGTGGAAGATACTATTTTGGATATAAGGAGGCTGTATTATGCGTATCGAAATCGTTGCAAAAAGCTACAAACCAAGTGAGAAACTTAAGGACATTATTGAGAGGAAACTAGAAAAATTTTCTAGATATTTTGAGGATGATGCTACAGCAAAAGTAGTACTAAGAGAAATGGGAAAGGACAGAGAAGCTATGGAGATTACTATCAACTTCGGTGGTGGTAAAATTATGCGTGCTGAGGTGGTATCACACAACATGTATGATAATATAGATGTTTTACTTCCTAAACTTGAAAGACAAGTTAGAAAACATAAGACTAAACTAGGTAAAAAGGTTAAGGAAAGTGCATTTGATATGTCAGCATTATATGATGGCGCTGATGATATTAATCCTGTTCTTGAGATCGCAAGAGTTAAGTCTACTCAATTAAAAAAGCTATCTATTAAGGATGCTATTGATGAGATGGAACTTCTAGACCATGACTTTTATGTTTTTGTTAATGAGGCAAATGGCCTTGTAAACATTGTATACCACAGAGCTGTCGGTGATGTGGGGCTATTAGATTTGATATATTAATATCAATTTAATTAAATAAATAATATAAAAAACACTCTTTTATTTAATCGTAATTGGGTGTTTTTTAATGCCTAATATATATTGTAATAAAGACGTTTTTAGGGTGAATTTTGATACAATTATCTTTGTTTTAGATAGCTTTTCATATACAAAATATGCGGTTATTGATAACTTTTGCAGGTTGTTTTGTAAAAAGCAATTAGCAAAAGTTTAGACAGGTTAAAGATGTTTAGCATATTGTTTTAGCCCTCGCATATATATATTTGCATAGATATTTAGGAATGTGGTATAATCTGATTAGTAAATAATCGAAAAAATTAGGCAATATGCACTGTTTTTTGGTGCAAATATGCTGTAATTTAGTGATAAAAAAAATAAATCATAATATATTGCAAACTAGCTCAAAAACATTTGCTTTGTGCTAGCAAAACATGCTATAATGCTAATAACCAAAAAACACTTGGATTGAGATGATGTTTGTCCGCTTATCGGGGTCATTGTTGCAGACGTTCAAGGAGGTAAAACAGGAGGATTTAAAAATGGCAGTAGTTACTATGAAAAGCC
>CAMQSU010000062.1 GCA_947037025.1 uncultured Clostridia bacterium
AATGCAGTTATACTTCTTTTAATCATTACTTCACCTTCCCAAACCGTCTATCACGGCTGTAATATTCTTTAATAATTTCGTCGATAATTTTTCTATCAAAGTCTGGCCACAACTCTTCTCTAAAGAAAAGTTCTGTATATGCAAGCTGCCAAAGCATAAAATTAGATAATCGAATTTCTCCACTAGACCTAACCATTATATCAGGGTCAATCAAATCACCCGTATATAAAGCATTGTTAATCATATCAATATCGACATGAGTTACACCATCAGCCATCAACTTATTAACAGCCGAAACTATTTCATCTCGACCACCATAGTTCATACCAATGTTCACAATTAGCCCCGTATTACCTTCGCACTTGCTGATGCTACTATCAATAGCATCCTTAACATCCTTAGGCAATCGTGAAAGGTCACCCATAAATCGAACAACTAAATTATTGCTAGCAAGTTTAGGGATTTCCTTTATTGCAAACTCTTTAAGCATTGCAAAAAGTGCATTAATCTCCCCTTCAGGACGATTCCAGTTCTCTGTGCTAAACGCATAAAAAGAAACAACTTTAAACTCATACTCACTGCATATATTTATAACTTCTCGCATAATAATAACACCTTCACGATGACCTACTTTACGAGGTAATAATTTCTTTTTTGCCCATCTACCATTTCCATCCATGATAAATGCTATATGTTCAGGTTTCTTTTTCATAAAACAACCACCTATAAATTTAATTAGTAATCACACATGAACAATATCTCTTACCAAAATTCCAATTAGTTATTAATTATTATAACTCGTCTGATAAAACAATTAGTTGCAATTAAGATCATTCATAATCGCAATGTAAAATTAATTAAATTACGATTGTCTATATCACAAACATTAAATTAGTAACAATTAAGATATTTCAGTTATATTATAATATAACTAAGCACACGCGTACAATACATTATATAACATTTTAGATAATTTTGCAATAATGTAACGCCTATTAAATCAAATTAATTAATATTGACTATCATTTTTAATCACATAATGTATATTGTGACTTTATTATACAAAAATAGTCACGCAAAATTACTTTGCGTGACTATAATTTCATAAAGTTTTTAAAGCAAAACCGCTTGTTGTCAAAAACAAAACACCATCTTCTTCCGTGATTCTAACTACTAGCGTAGTGTCAAATCTGTGTTTGTCATCGTGAGTATTTTCAATTTGCTTAACAACAAAGCCTTGCTTTTGCAGCTCAGCATTGACAAGGTCATAATCTAGCCCAATATACTTTCGCATATTAAACACTCAAAACCTCTTTTTCTTTCTCACTATTGATAATATCAACAATAGCGATTTTCTCAGCTAATTTCTTATCAACATCTTTCTCATAAGTCCCACACTCGTCTTCAGATATGATCGAGTCTTTCTTAAACTTTTTAAGTGCATCGTTGATGTCACGCCTAGCATTTCTAAGCACGACTTTACAATTATCACTAGTTGCTTTTATAGTTTTAACTAACTCGCGGCGTCTATCCTGAGTAAGCTCAGGAAATACTAATCTAATAACTTTTCCGTCACTGTTAGGAGTCATACCAAGATTAGCGGCAGTTATTGCACGCTCGATTGATTTAACGCAACTTACATCCCAAGGAGAAATAACTAAAAGTCTAGCCTCCGGAACGCTTATATTAGCCATTTGGCTGATAGTCGTTTCAGTCCCGTAATAATCTACAGTAACTTTATCTAAAATATGTGCATTAGCTCGACCAGCTTTTAACTGCATAAATTCATTTTTAAGATTACCAACTGTCTTGTCAAGTTTACTTTCAAACCCTTCAAACAATTGCGTAATTTCCATATTCTCATTTGCCATATTAACACCTCTAAATATTTATAAATTAATTATGATTAACAATCAGAAATTGCTGAAAGCAACAACCAATTTCAACCTATTTTGACACGCCTAATTATGAAATAATCGTACCGATACGCTCACCTGTAACTGCTCTAAGTATACTATCTTTTTCAGATAATGCAAAAGCAATAACTGGAATATTGTTCTCCATACATAGAGTAATTGCAGTAGTATCCATAGCATTAAGACCTTTTTTAATTACATCTAAGTAAGCAATTTCTTCAAATTTAACTGCATTAGGATTAGTCTTAGGATCAGCATCATATATACCATCAACATTTTTAGCAAGTAGCAATACATCAGCGCCAATTTCCGCAGCTCTAAGTGCTGCACCGGTATCAGTACTAAAGTAAGGATTACCTGTACCACAAGCAAAAATAACAACTCTACCCTTTTCCAAATGCCTCATTGCTTTACGCAAAATGTAAGGCTCAGCAACACGAGTTATAGTAAGTGCTGTCTGAACTCTACACGGAATTCCGTTACGCTCAAGAGCATCTTGCATAGCAAGAGAGTTAATAACCGTAGCAAGCATTCCCATATGGTCAGCAGTTATTCTGTCCATATTATTACCTTGTCTACCACGCCAAAAATTACCGCCACCAATGATGATACCAATCTCGACACCCTCATTAATTACTTTTTTGATTTGTTCAACAACACTCTCGATAACAGCCTCATCAAGACCAAAACCCTTCTCTCCAGCTAAAGCTTCTCCGCTTAACTTAATTATTGCTCTTTTATACTTCTTAGCCATATTAATCTCCTCTATTAGTTAAAAAAATTGATATTTTTCAATTAAAATTAGCATTAACCCTGTTATAGGTTTAAATGATAATAGCCTAATTATTAATACACTATGCTATAAAAGCATTGTATAATATAAGCTAAAATTACAAATTGAAATAAAAATGCCACAAACTAATACCAATTATTTTAAATTATCTGCCGTACTTACTCAAAAAAAAGGGAACAATAAAGTCCCCTAATTATTTAAATTATATTTTTTTAGAAGCAGCGATTTGTGCCTCAACCTCGCTAGCAAGATCCTCACACTTCTTCTCTAAACCTTCGCCCATCTCATAACGAACGAAAAGATTAAGAGTACCATCAATGATATTCTTGATAATTTTATCGCCATCTTTGACAAATGGTTGCTCCATTAAGCAAACTTCTTTATAGTACTTGTTAACTCTACCGATAACCATTTTGTCAACGATAGCCTCTGGCTTACCTTCGTTAATAGCTTGAGCGCGTAAAATTTCCTTCTCTTTATCAAGAGCTTCAGTAGGAACGTCAACACGGTTCAAATATTTTGGGTTAGCAGCAGCGATTTGTAGAGCTAAGTCATGAGCAATACTGTCTGAACAAGTACTGTCAAGCATAACGCCAATTTTGCCGCCCATATGAATGTAAGTATTTACATTTTTGCTATACTTAGTAAATCTTCTGATATTGATTTTCTCGCCAATTTTAGCAATAGCGTCGTGGATAATATCAATAATTTCGCTAGTAGCGTTAAGAGTATCAACATCATTGATATTCTTATCAATAATATAGTTACCTATAGTATTAACTAACTCATTAAATTGCTCACCACGAGCAACGAAATCTGACTCACAGTTAACTTCTACAAGAACACCGATACCGTTCTTAGTTATTGCAGAAACAATACCTTGAGATGCGATTTTATCAGCGCGCTTGTTAGCAGTTGCCATACCCTTCTCACGAAGAATATCAGATGCCTTATCCATATCGCCATCAGCCTCAGTAAGAGCCT
>CAMQSU010000063.1 GCA_947037025.1 uncultured Clostridia bacterium
GGTATGATAATGAGAACTCTTACACTAGCCAGATGGTTAGAACTATTAAGCATTTCGCTAAATTCTTCTAAGACAAACTGACTAATATTTAAATAAATAATTAAGGTCGCAAGCTATTAGCTTGCGACCTTTTTTTTATCTGGCAATATTGTTTAAACCTAATTTGAAGTGAATAATACAGCAAGCTATGCAAGAAATATTCGATTTGCATGTTTTGCGACGTTGCAATAGCTCGCAATATCACTATTCTGTTGACATAAAATGTCATTTGTTATATAATATGGATATTACACAAAAAAATGTATAACTGTTATGATAATAGTGATAATACTATTAAGCATAATATAAATAAATATATAGATATCAGTTAGGAGGTAAATATGAAATTAATCGATTTAATAGGAAATACACCGCTCGTGCATGTGGATACTGTTAATGGAAATGAGATATATGCAAAGCTAGAGTACTGCAATCCTACCGGAAGCGTTAAAGATAGAGCTGCATATTATATGATCACTAAAGCAATGGAGCGTGGCGAGATAAATAAATCAACAACAATCATTGAGCCAACATCGGGTAATACTGGTATCGGTCTAGCATTTGTATGTGCAAGACTAGGAATGCGTGCAATTTTAACACTTCCCGATAGTATGAGTATTGAGCGTAGACAAATTCTTGTTGCGCTTGGTGCGGAGTTGGTTTTAACACCGGCAAGCGAGGGGATGAAAGGTGCTGTTGACCGTGCAAATGAGTTAAGGGTCGAGATTGAAAATAGCTATATTCCTGATCAGTTTTCAAACCCTGACAATGCGCTTGCGCATTTTGAAGGCACTGCAAAGGAAATTTTTAAAAAGATTGACGCTGATTATATTGTTGACGGAGTTGGTTCTGGCGGCACACTTATGGGCGTTAAAGATTATATAATAGCAAACAAGAAAGGCGGAAAGATTGTTGCAGTCGAGCCGTCAACAAATACAATTTTAAGTGATGGCATTATTGGAGCGCACAAGATACAAGGCATTGGTGCTAACTTTATACCGCAGCTTATTGACAAATCTAAAATTGATAGATATATCAGTATTACTAGCGATGAGGCGTTTGACGGTGCTAAGGAATTGGCATCAAAATATGGCATAATGTCAGGAATAAGTGGCGGAGCGAATTATATTGCGGCCGTTAAAATAGCTGAGGAGGCAGTAGGCAAAAAGATCGTTATTATCATTCCAGATAATGCGGTTAAGTATTTGTCTATGAATATATATGGCTAAAATTGTTGTAGGAATGAGTGGCGGTGTGGATAGTTCTCTTGTTGCGTGCTTACTAAAAGAGCAAGGACATGAAGTAATTGGCCTGTTTATGCGTAACTGGAAGGAAACTGATGAGATGGGTTGTTGCACTGCAGATGAAGATTTTGCAGATGTGAAAGAAGTTTGCAATAAGATTGATATACCTTACTATTCAATAGATTTTAGTGAGGCGTATTATGAGCGTGTTTTTACGCATTTTGTAGATGAATATAAGCTAGGACGCACGCCAAACCCAGATGTACTTTGTAATAAGGAAATTAAGTTTGATGCGTTTTTGTCATACGCGCTAAAGACTGGCGCTGATTATGTTGCGACAGGGCATTATTGTAATGTTGAGCATAATATTAATGGTCAAAGCTATTTAGTTAGGGCGGAAGATGATAATAAAGATCAAACATATTTCCTAAATCAGCTATCATCTTATCAGCTTGATAAAGTTTTGTTCCCGATAGGAAACATTGATAAACCTACAGTTCGTGAGCTTGCAAAAAAATACGGCTTATCCACTGCAGATAAAAAAGACAGCACAGGCATTTGCTTTATTGGTGAAAGAAATTTCAGGCAGTTTTTAGCAAATTACATACCTATGAAGCAAGGAAAAATCAAGGACACTGATGGAAATATTGTAGGCACGCATAACGGAGTGTATTATTATACTATCGGGCAGCGAAAAGGTTTAGGCATTGGTGGAAGTCGTGATGGAAATGGCGGACGGTGGTTTGTTCTTGATAAGGATATTTTGACAAATACGCTAATCGTATCACAGGGCGAGATGGATATATTATTTCATAATTGCCTTGAAACAGATACTTTCAATTTTATACCGCAAGTTCCAATCGAGAAAGAGTTTGATTGCCTTGTTAGGATAAGGCATCGTCAAGCAGTTCAAAAGGCACGATGTTATGTTAATGATAATGGCGGAGTTAAGCTTGTTTTTGAGCAAAAGCAACGTGCAATTGCGGAAGGTCAGTATGCAGTAATATACGATGAGAAATACTGTCTAGGCGGTGGGGTAATTGAGCGAAAATATGATGTGTGATGTGATTTAAATCTATTAGCATCAGCATATTAATTAGCAGCAATATATCAAAATGATAAAATAATGTATTATATAATATTATAATCATTATATAAAGGGTGATATGTAGAGTAATTGATGATTTATTGATATTTAGTCAATATTGTGACAAAAACTTTTATTAGCGACAAAAACGTTATATTATATCAAGGTTAGCTGAAAAGAGCGGAGCGTAAGTGAAGCTTTTTAGAGAGTAAAGATAAGTTTGAAAAAACTTTTAATTACTTTGAAAAAACAGTTGACAAAGTAATACCCATTGTGGTATTATAAATAGCT